>NZ_JAATJL010000001.1:2529196-2845346 GCF_011927905.1 Arthrobacter pigmenti | reverse complement strand
GCCCAGGAACCCGCCATCCGCCAGCGAGGGGCAGGGACGGAACTTGCCCCCAACGTCTAGCGCCGGCGTCGTGCGTGCCCCTGCGTGACGGGCCTTCTGGAGCGCGACCACGGGTTGCTGCTCGGCGCTATACCCGCGGGTGCGTCGTCACTGGAACCGGCAGCCTTCGCAGCCGGCGCTCAGGGGTGGCTCGATGTCAGAAGAAATCCGCTATATAGCCCACGAAGAACAGCAGTCCCAGCAGCACAACAATCCCGATAAGCACGAGCCAGATCCGGGACGCGGCCTTGCCTGGCGCGTTCTCCTCATGACCCTGCGGGCCACCGGTGCTGGCTTCGGCGGGTGGGGTCTCGCCGGGAGGAACACCCCCGCCCGGCTCCAGTCCGGTGATCTTTTCCTCGTCCGGATCCGGGTTCTGGCTGCTCATGACTGCTCCTGGCTGTTCGACGCGCTGCCCGAATCGGCGTTCGGATCGCTCGCGGTCTCTCGGGGCGCCTCGCGCGGGGTCCAGGACATCGTGATGTTCGCGCCATGCTCGGTCTCAGTGACGTAAAGGTGCAGGTCCTCGCCATAGAGGTTCTCGTTCTCCACCACGTCGCCGGCCTCATGCGCCATGTCCACGAGGCGGCTGATCGCCACAGCCATGGCCCTGCCCCAGTCATGTGGGTGCTTGCTGTCCGATTCCTCGGTTGCCGAAAACTTCTTCTCTGCGCTGCCCATAGCTACTCCTCCCAGCTGTCATGCCAGGGGCGCGGCAGCCCGCCGTCGACCCCTCCTGCATTCATAAGCCAGCTTTGTAGTGATCCTCGTCCCACAGTAGCAGTCTGCTCACCAGGAGTCTTTCCCCTCACCGCGCAGCACCGCCCGCGCGGCATACCCGATGATCGAGCTGTACGTCGGGTACGCGAACTTCACCCGCGCCAGCGTCGCGACGTCAGTCCCGGCAGCCATCGCGGACGCCACCGCCTGGATCACCTCGACCGCGTTCTCACCCACCGCATGCGCACCAAGAATCAGTTCGCGGTGCCGGTCCGTGACGAGTTTCAGGAACCCCTGCTCCCGCTCGTCGATGATCGGCCGCTCCACCGAACCATAGGGAACGACGACGACGGCGCACCGGTCGTCGCGCTCCCGCGCCGCCGCTTCGGTGAGGCCCACACCGGCGTAATCCGGGTCGGTGAACCCACCCTCGGGCAGGAGATGGTGCGGCGTGGTGCGGTGAGCACCGAGCACGGCGTTCTCCCCTGCCGTCTCGCCTTCGAAGACGGCCGCCTGCACGAGCATCGACGTTCCATTCGCGTCACCGGCAACGAAGATGTGCGGCACGTTCGAGCGCAGGTAGTTGTCCACCGGGATGGAGCTGCGTCCCGCTTCAATGCCCGCAGCGTCCAGGCCCAGTCCGTCGATGTTTGCCGGCCAGCCGGCCGCCATGACGACGGCGTCAACCCGCGCCGAGTGGTCGCCATCGGTGCCGTGCCAGCGGATCTCGAGGCCGCCGTCGTCGTGCTCGTCTATGCCGTCCACGCCGCCTATACCCGTTTCCACCTGCACGCCGCGGGTGCGGAAGCCGTCGGTGACGGCGGCGGCGACGTCCTGGTCCTCAGTCAGCAGGATGCGCGGCGCGAGGTCCAGGAGGATTACGTGGGAGCCGAGCGCGTCGAAGATCGTGGCGAGCTGCGCGCCGGTATGGCCGCCGCCGATGATCGCTACTGCTCCGGGGAGCTCGGTCAGGTCGAGTACGTCGGAAGGCAGCACGGCGTGCTCGGCGCCGGGGATCGGCAGCCTGCGTGCACTGCCGCCCACGCAGAGGATGATGGACGTCGCGGTGATCGAGCGGCCGTCGAGGGTGATTTCATTGGGCCCTGCGAAAGCCGCGTCCCCGCTCAGGTGGGTGATGCCGAGGCGGCCCATGGCGTCGTCGTACGCTTTGGCTTCCAGCACCCGGTCCACGGTGGCGCGGACCCGCTTGATGAGCTGCGTCCAGTCCACCGCCGGCTCGTGGACCACAATCCCGTAGTCCTGCGCGGTGCGCACCTCCCGGTACAACCTCGCCGTCTTCGCGAGTACACGGGTGGGCACACAGCCCGAGTTCACGCAGGTACCGCCCAGCCGGGCGCGTTCGACGACGGCGGTCCGGGCCCCGAGCTCGGCGGCGCGCATTGCCGCGGCCATGCCGGCCGGCCCGGCGCCGATCACCAATAGGTCAAAGTCCATGTATGTCTCCCGCTTTCGTTCATCGACTCTCCCCTACCCATCGACTCTCCCCGAATGGTCGTTATGGAGCCAAATCCCGTCCCAAAAGAACCATTTGGGGAGAGTCGATGCAGTCTCTCTTGGGTGCGATGCGCTCAGGTGGACGGCACGCCCGGGATGCGGTTCTCGCGGAACGCATCGACGAAGAGCGCGTGATCGCCACGGACCGATTGCGCGTAGTCCATCGAGAATTCGATGATGTCGTCGATGAACTCGTCACGCCGCCCGTCGACCGCCTGCATGATGGCGCGCTCGGTCTGGAAATCCACGAGATCCTGTTCGCTGTCCTGGTCCGAAGCGCAGTGCACCTTGGCCGTCGCACGGCCGAGGTCCACCAGTACCGGCTCGATCTCATCCGGTTCGGTGAGGTTGTCCCAGCGCAGGTCCGCCTTGTAAGGGGAAAGTTCGTCGACGACGAAGCCAACGCCGTCCACCGTTGTGTAACCCAGGAAGGTGTCGGTGTGCACCTGGAGCGCCCGCTGGCTGATGACCGTGCGGTGGCCGTCGTGCTCGAAGTAGGAACGCACCCGCTCATCCGTGACAATGCGGCTGGGCGCGGCGACGTTGCCCTGCTTCATGGAGATGATGATGTCATTCTCCAGCGCCTCGTTGTACCCCTCGATCAGCACGTTATAGGCGGGCAATCCTGCGCTGCCGATGCCGAACCCCTTGCTGCCGACAATGTCCTTCACGTGGTAGAAAATCTCGCGGCTGGACCGCTTGTCTTCCGGGATGGTGGCCAGGTAACCCTCGAATGCCTTCGAGACCATCTCGTACTCCGCCTCGTCCAGGCGCCGGGTCTTGCTGTTGTCGCGGAAGTGCCGTTCATGGTCCTCCACGAGGGTCATCGCGTCCAGCAGGTCGGTGCGGCGTGACGCCCTGGCGGCGAGGAGCACGCGGTGGATGGTGCCGGAGGTGTTGGAAAGGTGGAGCGCGAAGTCGTCCTGGCCGGCGTCGTCGTAATGTTTGACCTGCTCCAGGTACGCCGAAAGGTACGTCCGCGCGAGGCTGCGGACCGCTTCGGCGGGCAGCGCCTTCTGCCAGGACATCAGCGCTAGGGAGGTGGTGAACCGACGAAGGTCCCAGGAGAAGTGGCCGAGGTAGGCCTCGTCGAAGTCGTTGATGTCGAACGTGAGCTCACCCGTGCTGCTCATGTAGGTGCCGAAATTCTCTGCGTGGAGGTCGCCGTGGATCCAGACCCGGCCCGTATTCTCGTCCGCCCACTTGTCCTCCAGTTCGCGCATATCCGCGTAGAAGAGGCATGCGCTGCCGCGGTAGAACGCGAACGGATCGGCGGCCATCTTCCGGAATTTCGTCCGGAAGCCGTGCGCGTCCGCCTCCATGAGCGGTTTGAATGCCTCCACGAGGGTGTCGGCAATGAGCAACTGGCGGTCTTCGTTGTCTCCCATTGCGCCAGTCTAGGCCGACGCCTTCCAAACGACGACGACGGCGGCAGCCCTCAGCTGGGTTTGAGCAACAGCCCCGGATCAGGCGTAAGCTCGAAGCATGATTGAAACGGCGAGCATCGACGCCCGCCCCCGGGTGTTGCCGGTAATCTCCGCCGCGCTTGTTTCGGTGTCCGGGTTTACAATGTTCGCGCTGGAGCAGCGGCTGATCGGCTATGCCGTGCTCGTCGCGGCGCTTGTTGTGGCGTATTTCTCCGGACGGGCGCTGTTCAAGGACCTGATCCTGCTGGCCATCGGGCTGGCGATCATCAGTGCCGTACCCATCACCACGGACATCAGCTTCAGCCACATGACCATCATGGGCGCCGCGATGATCTTCGCCGTGGCGGTGCCGTACCTGCTCTCGAGGTTTGTATTCAAGGACCACGCGATCCGCTTCCCCGTCCTTACCGGCCAGAAGTGGACCCGGACCGAGCGCTGGTACCTGCTCGCCGTCGTCGTCATCGGATATTTCCTGCTCCCCGTGTACATGATTCCGACGGGTGTGTATGAGAACTGGCCCGCGGCGTCTGATGCGGACACCATCGCGCGGTTGTTCCTCGGGACCAACGTGCTCGGGATCTGGGATGAGCTGTTCTTCATCTGCACGGCGTTCACGCTGCTGCGGCGCCATTTGCCGGACTGGCAGGCGAATATGCTGCAGGCGGTGCTGTTCACGTCCTTCCTGTGGGAGCTCGGTTTCCACGCGTGGGGGCCGTTCCTGATCTACCCGTTCGCGTTGATTCAAGCCTGGATCTTCTCGAAGACGAAGTCGCTCAGTTACATCGTGAGCGTTCATCTGCTCTTCGACTTCGTGCTGTTCCTTGTACTGCTGCACGCCCACAACCGCGAGTGGTTCGCGATCTTCCTGTACTGAGCGGGCTTGTCGGGGCGCCAGTCAGCGGTCATGCCGGAGGGCTGGCACCGGCGGGTACCGGCCCTTCGGAAAGTTCAGTGCTTTCCGGTCCAGTGAGGGCTGTGCATCAGCCCGAGCACGTTCCCGAATGGGTCCACCACCGATGCGGTCGTGAAGCCGCCGCCGCGTTCGGTGATGGCGGTGTGGGTAGTCGCTCCGCGAGCAAGGAGGTCGGCTACCGCAGCTTCGATGTCGTTGACCTGCCAATGGGTAATCGAAGTGCCCGTCCCAGATGAGCCCGATGGAGCGTAGCTGCGATCCATTATTCCAAGTTCGTCTTCGTCCGGCCCGAGACGAAACTCCACGTAGGCAGCCGGACCCTCTTCCGGTCGGCGGAAGTACGGGTCGATGCCCAGGGCTGTCGCGTACCAGTCTGCCGCGGCGTCGACGTCGTCGGCCGTGAGCACCATTGTGGTCAGGCCTTGCAGAGTCGTCATTGTCTGGTCCCTTCGTCGAGTTTGTTCATCTACACGTTCTACTGTGGCAGTCAAAGTACTCATCCAATGAGCACTTTTCTGGGATAGTTTTAACATGCGTGCCGACCGGCTCATTGCCCTCCTGATTTTCCTGCAGTCTCGGGAGCGGGTGACTGCAGCTCAGGTCGCCGCCGAGTTGGAAGTTTCCCTGGCGACCGCGCGCCGCGACCTTGAGGCATTGTCGGCAGCGGGGATCCCTGTTTACGTGCAAGCGGGGCGCGGAGGGGGCTGGCAACTTGTCGGTGGCGCGCAGACAAATCTGTCCGGATTGTCCCTGTATGAATCGAGAGCTCTCTTCTGGCTGCTCGGCACTGCGGGTTTGTCGAGTCCTGAGACTCGGGTTGCCACGATGAAGCTAATCCAGGCTCTGCCCCAGTCCATGCGCACCGAAGCGGATCGGCTGGCCACGTCGATTCATTACGATCACGCCGCGTGGGGCGAACAGTCCAGTGAAGCGGCAGTCGGGTTGGATCGGCTTCGCGACGCAGTCGTCCAGCGGCGGTCAATCATCGTGTCATATACGTCCCGCGGGGGAGACCGGGACCAACTTCAGCTTCGCCCTCTAGGTCTCGTCGCGAAGTCCGGCATCTGGTATCTCGTCGCCGACGGTGCGCGTGGCCGTCGTACGTATCGAGTATCGCGGCTCGAGGAGGTGGCCGGTACTGACGAGTTCTTTGATGAACCGGCTGACTTTGAACTGACTTCCTACTGGAAATTCCATACGGAAACGGTGGAGGGCCTTCGGTCGGAAGTGGCTGCACTCCTGCGGGTGCCCAATTGGATCGCCCCGATCCTGCAGAAACAGTTTGGACGCTACTGCAGGGTCCAAAGCCGAGGCGATGAGGGCCGGCTCACTGTAGAGGTACGCGCCAACCTCGTGGTTGCATTGGCGGAGCAACTTGCCGGATGGGGCAAGCAGGTCGAAGTGCTCGCTCCCCCTGCACTGCGAGTCGAACTCGCCCGCATCGGCGCCGAACTGATCAGGCAGCATGGCTCTGCGCCGAAACAGGACTGAAAACCGCCCCTGACGAGAACGGCTGGCTGAAGAGGCGGATTGGACGTACCCCCGGGGACCTCTGAGACGGTAGGACCATGGACTTTCTTGAGGCGATTGCTCCCATCCTTGCCATCGCGGGCGCGGTGCTTGCCGCCGTCGTACTGGGCTGGATCCTGCGCAAGGTAGCCACCCACGCCCTGCGCAAGGTCCCCAAAATCCAGGAAGTGACGCGGAAGGCGCGGGGTCCGCTGCAGGCGGTGCTCGCCGTCCTCGGCATCCGGATTGCGCTCGGCGCCACAGCCCGGGACACCCCGTGGTTCCCGCCGGTTGACTACGTGCTGGTGCTGGCGCTGATCTTCTCGTTGGCGTGGCTGCTGGTTGCCGTGCTCTCCATCATCGAGACGGTAGTGCTGCGCCATTACGAGAACTCGGGCCGGGATTACCGGCGCGGCCAGCGGCTCAAGACGCAGATCATGCTCGCGCGGCGCGTTGCCGTGGCCGTGATCATCACCCTGGCGCTGGCGAGTGTGCTGTTGACGATCGATGAGGTCCGGGCGCTCGGCGCCGGGATCCTGGCCTCCGCCGGTCTGATTTCGATCGTGGCCGGCCTGGCGGTACAGAGTTCGCTGAGCAACGTCTTCGCCGGTGTGCAGTTGGCGTTCACAGATGCCATCCGGGTGGACGACGTCGTGCTCGTCGAGGGCGAAATGGGCACCATCGAGGAGATCACCATGACCTACGTGGTGGTCCAGGCCTGGGATGAGCGGCGCCTCATTCTGCCGTCTACCTACTTCACGTCGACGCCGTTCGAGAACTGGACGCGGCGCCGCTCCGAGCTGCTCGGCACCGTGGAACTGGACCTCGACTGGCGCGTGCCGATCGAGCAGATGCGCAGCCACCTCCGCGAGGTCCTCGACGCCTCCGACCTCTGGGACGGCCGCACCGGCACCCTCCAGATCACCCAGGCCACCGACGGCGTGGTGCGCGCGCGGATCCTCGTCAGCGCAGCGGACAGCGGCGCGCTCTGGGACCTGCAATGCCTCGTCCGCGAGAAGATGGTCGGCTTCATCCAGACCCGGTTCCCCGACGCCCTGCCGCGCCAGCGCTGGGAGGCGGTGACGGCGTCGTCGTCATCTTCTTCCTCGGCCCCCCACACCGCGAACGACGACGTCGCCGGCCACCACCCGCGCGATGGGCGCCTCTTCACCGGCTCACCGGAAGCCGAGCGTCGTCGTGAGGACTTCAGCGGTCCTGGAGAGGACGCGCTCGACGAGCGTGAGGCCCGGAAGGCGTCCTGAGCCCGGTTCCTTGATCGCGTCCGGCGAAGGTCGCTACCCTTGCATCGAGCGGGCGCTAGTTGTACTGACCGGAGACATTAGTTGAGCGTGCGTCGCTCGCGCCGAAGTCGCTTGTGAGCCAGTCCTCAATGGAATCCCAGGGGAAGTCGCGACGCTCATGTGGCCCGGGCAAGGTTGTGGAGGCTTGCATCCGGTCGAATCGAAAGAGACGCCAGTCGTCGCGGTCGAGGTCATAGGCGATGAGGTACCAGTGCTGCCGCCGCAGGAGATGTCGATACGGCTCGACTGTTCGGCGCGTATAGCGGCCGTGCTGGTCCGTGTAGTCGAAGGCGAGGCGCGCACCTGTTGCTACGGAGTCGGCGATCGTGCCGACGAGCTGCCAGTCCACGGACGCAGGAGCTTCGCGTAGGACCTGTGTGGACAGCGCCACCGCTCCGGCGCGCCGCTGCAGGCCCCGAGGCAGCACCTGTTCGAGCTTTGTGCGCGCGGTTGCGGCTGTGGTGTCGTCGGGTTGCCACGCTTCGAGGACCAGCAGGCTCGTGATGATCGTTGAGACTTCGTCCGCGCTGAGCAGTAGCGGCGGGATTTTCATGCTCGGCCGCAGTGCGTAGACAGCACCTGGGCCCGGGCGAGAGTCGACGTCGTAACCCATGCGGCGAAGACGCATCGCGTCCCGGCGCACGGTGCGTTCGCTAACCTGCAGGCGGACTGCGAGGTCGTGGGCGGTCCACTCCCGCCCTGGCTGGAGAAGCGCCAGTAACTCCAGTGACCGTGTCGATGGCGAGTCCATAGATCCATGATCGCCCAAGATGCGGCCAGTATGGGGCCGCATTTGCTTCTAGCGTGGAATCACGAACGGAAAGAAGGGAACTCCATGAAAATCGCCGTCACGACACCTCAAGGTAATGTCGGCCAGCATCTGACCCGGATGCTCATCCGGGCAGGCGTCAGGCCGATGCTGCTCACCCGCCACCCAGAGAACATCCCCGCCTCCCTCGCCGAGCACGTCGAGCTGGTGACGATGGACTCGCGCGAGCCGAGACAGGTCGCTTCCGCCACTGCCGGCGTCGACGCCGTCTACTGGGTCGACCCGCCCGCCGAGTCTTCTGATCCGATGGCTGACTATCGCCGTGCGACGGAGTCCATCGTCGCCGCAGTTGAGGCGAACCGGATCGGACGGGTTGTTTTCCAGAGCAGCGTCGGTGCGGAGAAGCGGTACGGTGCGGGTGAGATCGACGGGCTTGCGGAGACGGAAGTCGCCCTCGACAATTGCGGCGCGGATCTCACGCATCTGCGGTGCGGCTACTTCTTCACCAACCTGCTGTTCGAGGCGGAGTCGGTGAAGGCCGGGCTGCTCCAGACTGTGCTGCCCGTCGACGCTCCGATGAGCTGGGTCGCTCCGCGGGACATCGCAGAAGTTGCCGCTCTCACATTGCTGAGCGGCGAGTGGAGCGGACGCCGCGTCCAGGCCGTCCACGGCCCCGAGGACCTGTCGTGGACCCAAGTTGCGAAGACCCTCACGGAAGAGCTTGGTCGAGAGGTGCGCGTCGAGCGGATCGCCGACGAGCAGATGCGCGAGCAGTACCTCCAGGCGGGTATGCCGTCCGCCATGGCGGACGCGGTGCTGGGGATGTCCGCCGGGCTGCGAGACGGCTTCGTGCCCGAGCAGGAACGCTCGATGGTCAGCACCACCCCGACCCCACTGCGGAGCTGGATCCGTGAGGAGCTCGTCCCCCTCCTCTGAAGCGATCAGATGACCGGATCAACTGTGGGTGGCCCCGGTCCGGGGCCACCCACTTCAACCTAGGAGCACAGATGTCACATGCCAACGCGGCCTTGACTCCGCGCCACCGGCTCAAAGTCGCCCGCCTCGTCGTCGAGGGCGGATGGCCCATCAGCGAGGTCGCAGCCCGCTTTCAAGTTTCATGGCCCACCGTGAAGAGATGGGTCGGAAGGTATCTCGCGGGAGAACCCATGCTCGATCGCTCATCGCGACCCAGAATCTCGCCGAACAAGACGAGCAAGGCGGTGACCAAGCGCTGCGTGAGCCTGCGGATGCGCCTGCGCGAAGGCCCCGTTCAACTCGCCGCTCGGCTCGGCATTGCCCCGTCGACGGTGCACCGCATTCTGCGCACCGCGCGGCTCAATAGACTCATCTACATCGACCGCGCCACGGGCGAGCCGATCCGACGATATGAGCACGACCACCCCGGCTCGCTCGTGCACGTTGATGTCAAGAAGCTCGGGAACATCCCTGACGGCGGCGGTTGGCGCTACGTCGGCCGCCGACAAGGGGGGAAGAACCGCTCCGCGACTCCAGACAGGCCAAAGAACAAACAAGGAAACCCCAAGCTCGGGTACGCCTTCGTTCACACCGTGCTCGACGACCACTCGCGCGTCGCGTACACCGAGGTTCATGACGATGAGCGCGCAATTACCTCGGTCGGCGTCCTGCGCAGGGCGGTGGCGTGGTTCGCACAGCGCGGTGTGACGGTCGAGCGTGTCCTGTCGGACAACGGCGGCGCGTACCGCTCGTACCTGTGGCGCGACTCCTGTGAAGCCCTCGCCATTCGTCCTAAGCGGACGCGGCCTTACCGGCCACAGACGAATGGCAAGGTGGAACGCTTCCACCGGACCATGGCAGACGGTTGGGCCTACGCCCGCTGCTACAGCTCAGAGCAGGAACGCCGGGATGCGCTCGAGAGGTGGTTGCATCACTACAACCAACATCGCCCTCACAGCGCATGCAACAAGCAGCCGCCCTTCACTCGATTGATTAACGTCCCGGGTCAGTACAGCTAGTAACGCCTCTCTTGGACGAAGGATGGTTCTCAGCGCCCAGTCAATGATCGTGGGACGCCGCGCTGCTACCAGTTATTCGCCACAATCCATCGCTCTGTTTGACGGCAGGACTCGGGTACGACTGCCTCCGGCAATCGCCCCGGCGATATTCCGCCACCGAGGCTCTGCCCTTCTTCGCCGCGCCGGAATAGAAACTGCCCGTAGGTTCAGAACTGCCGCTTCGAACCGGCAGCCCTGAACGTGCGGGCAGTTTCTCGAGTGCACGGGTGCACGGGTGCACGGGCGTTAGACGGCAGCGGGCGCTGGCTTGGCGGCAGGGGCTGGCGCCATCGAGAGCAGCCGCTCGACCAAGTGCGGCGCGAACTGCTCCTCAAGCTCGAGCACTACGCGGCAGTGCGCCCCGGCCTGCACCGGGTAACCGAGGTACTGTCCCCGCAGGTCGCACACCGTCTGCCCGCGGCCGGGACCGGAAGTGGTGTCGACGTCCACGGAAACCACCGGGGCGGTACGCAGCGCCACACTTCCGACGGCGATCGCGGCCGCAAGGGGATCGTGCATTGCACAGCAGCGCCGCCCGAAAATCCCCTCGTAGAAGCCGCTGTAGTGCGCCAGCATCTCGCCAAGGGCGTGAACCAGCGGCAAGGATGAGGCGAGCAACTGGGTTGCGTGCTCTTCCTCCAGGGCGTTGGACATCGTGACATCCAGCGGCACCAGCGTGATGCTCCAGGGCGCCGCGAAAACCTCCCGTGCGGCTTCCGGGTCGTTCCTGATGTTCGCCTCGGCCACGGCGCTGATGTTTCCGGGAACCAGCGCGGCGCCGCCCATGATCGTGATTTCCGCGACCAGTTCCGGCAGGCGCGGATCCAGGCGCAGCGCTTCGGCGATGTTCGTCAGGGGTCCGATCGCCAGCACACGCAGCGAACCGGCGTGCTCGTGCGCGAGGCGAACCAGCATCTCGGCAGCCGTTTCGGTGACCACCGCTGACCCGGAGCCGGGAAGGAAGACCCCGCCCACGCCGTCGTGCCCGTGGACGTGCGGCGCACCGCCGCCGAACTCGCCGGCCTGCGGGTGGTGCAGGCCCACCGCCACCGGAATCGTGGAAAAGCCTGCCATGGAGAGCAGCTTCAGCGTGTTCTCTGCACCCACCGAGGCTGACACGTTTCCACTCACCGTACCGATGCCGCGCAGGTCAACGGACGGTGTGGCGAGCAGGTAGGCGAGGGCGAGGGCATCGTCGATCCCGGTGTCGCAATCCAGGAAGAACGGTAATTTCGCAGGAGAGTTCACAGCGTGCCTTTCTGGGAATCTTCACGGGGAGCTGGCACCAGCAGGCTGACCAGGAAGGCTGCCGCGGTGACCCCAACGGAAATCCAGAGCGCGACGACGTAGCCCCCTTCAGTGCCGAGACCGGCGAACGGGGCCACGAGCGCGACGCCGAGGCTCGCGCCCGTGCCGAAGGAGGCACCGTTGAGCCCAGGCAGGGCTCCAGGCGCATCCTTGGGCGAGAGCAGGACCGAGAGGCCGTTGACCGCGGTGAGGAAGAACCCGTTGTAGAAGATGCCGAGCGCTGCCACGGCCGCCAGGACCGCCCACTGGTTATCGGCGAACAGGGCGGCTGCGATTGCGCACGCCAGGCTCATGGCCGAGCCGATGCGCAGGGTCTTGATCCACCCCGTCCGGCTGGTCAGCCAGCCCGCCAGGGGAGCAGCGAAGACGCCGATGAGCGCAGCCGGTGTCAGGAACAGTAGCGCCGAAAGTGATGCGGTCAGCCCGAAACCGTTCTCGGCATCCTGGCTGAGGAGGACCACCGTGAAGTTCATGATCGCGAAGATGCCGGTCAGCGTGAGCACGGTGGTGGCGATGACGGTCCATACGTTCCGCGAACGGAGGTGATGCACGGCGATCAGCGGCGAAGACCTACGCTTTTCCAGGAAGTAGAAGCATGCGAAGGCGGCGACCGTCGCCACGCCCAGCAGGAGCGTCTGGACCGAGGCCCATCCCGCGGCGGATCCGGTGGTCACGAAGTAGCTCAGGCACACGAGGAACACGGAGAGGAACGCTGCACCCCACCAGTCCATGCGCCCGGTCGAGGACGACGACGGCGCCCGCCCGCCTGGGACGACGGCCAGGATGCAGACGGCCGCGATCGCGGTGAGGCCCAGCACTACGAGGAAGATCGACCGGAAGCCGAACGCTTCGGTCATGAGCCCGCCGACGTAGCCGTCGAAGCCGGCCACTCCGCCGTTGACCGCGGCGAGAATTCCCACGGAGGTTCCGAACATGCGCGAGTCGAGGTTCTCACGCAGCACGATGTACGCGAGGGCGAAGATCGCACTGGAGACGCCCTGCAGGAAGCGGCCGACGATCAGCAGCGGAAGCGTTGGGGCCAGCAGACAGAGCACGGTACCGGCGGCCATCACGCCGAGGACCAGCAGCAGGGCACGGCGGCGGCCGAGGAAGTCGCTCCACCTGCCCATGATGGGCCCGGAGATCGCACCCGCGAGGAAAAACATGGACTGGACCTGCGCAACCGCGGCGGAATCGGCGTCGAAATCTGCACCGATCTGCGGAAGCGCGGGGGTGACCATGCTCGCGTTGAGCTGGAACGAGAGGACGCCCAGGAGGAGCGTCGTGATGAGGATGGAGGCTTTCGGGCTTCGTCGTGTTGATGAGGCTTCTTCGGCCACCGGCGACGCCGAGGGTGTTGTGAGCACGGCAAACTCCTTTGTTTCGTTCAGGGCGTGTCACTAGGATACAGGTTGTTATACAACCATGTATGACGCGCAAGTACAACGTGTGGCGAAGATCGCGTAATATCTCAGTACCTTCCACGAACTGGGCCACCGCACAGTCGTCCGGGAAGCCCGCATGCCCGCTCGGGCCGGCCAGCTGGCCATCCGGCAGTCCTGACGCTTCAACCCCCAAGGAATCCCCATGACCAACTCCAGCCTGACCGTGCTCGGCAGCATCAACCTCGACATCATCGCCACAGCCGAACGCCTGCCGACCGCCGGTGAAACGATCGGCGACGGCACGCTCACGCAGCAGCCCGGCGGGAAGGGTGCCAACCAGGCCGTTGCTGCCGCGCGGCTCGCCGGATCGGCGCAGCTTATCGGTGCAGTGGGCGACGACGACGCCGGCCGTCTGATGCTCGAGTCCCTCGCCTCCGCGGGCGTGGACATCACGAAGGTCGCGCACCGCAGCTCGCCGACCGGAACCGCGTTGATCGTGGTGGACGCGAAGGGGGAGAACCAGATTGTCGTCTGCCCGGGCGCCAATAGCGAGGTCTCCGTTGACGGCGTCGACTTCGCCGAGGACCAGATGCTCCTGTGCCAACTGGAGATCGGCGTCGACGTCGTGGTTGAAGCCTCCCGCAGCCATCCGGGTTTCTTCGCTCTGAATGCTGCTCCGGCGCAATCCCTCCCGGCGGAGCTGGTGGAGCGCTGCGACCTGGTGATCGTGAACGAAACTGAATATGAGCTCATCCCGGAACTGGCCTCAGCGAAGCTCGTGGCGGTGACCTACGGTGCCGAAGGTTCTGCGCTGTATCGGGACGGTCAGCTCGCGGCCCGGGCTCCCGGGCGGAAGGCGAAGGTGGTCAACACCATCGGCGCCGGCGACGCCTTCTGCGCAGCGCTGGTGTTGGCGTTGCGGAACGGCCTCGCCGACGAGGAAGCACTGGGCGTGGCAAACGCGGTGGGTGCGGATGCGGTGGGCCAGTTGTCCTCGCAGCCGGACCTGGCGCCGCTCGCCCGGTACATCGAGGATGCCCGCATTGAGGCCGCCCGATGAGCACCAAGCTTGAAGCAAAGCTTTCGTTCCGGTTGGCATCCAGGGAAGACTTCGACGCGGTTCGCCGGATCACGCTCGATGCGTACCTGGCGGCGGGGCACGTCGATGAGGCGCACCCTTACCTGCGGATTCTTGCTGACGTTGAGCGCCGGGCCGAGTCGGCTCAGGTCTGGCTGGCCGATTACGACGGCGGACCAACCGGCACCGTCATGCTCACCGGCGCGGGTGAGCCGTACACGGAGGTCGCGCGGGAGAAGGAGCTTGAATTTCGGATGCTCGCGGTGGATCCTGCTGCGCAGGGCAATGGCGTGGGCCGTGCGATGGTCGAGTGGATACTGGACCGGGCCCGCGCGCTCGACGGGATCGACGCCGTCGTGCTCACCAGCGCCTCCTATATGGTGCCCGCGCACCGGCTTTACGAATCGCTCGGGTTCGAGCGGATGCCGGAGCGGGACTGGAGCTTCGACGGGACCGAAAGGAACCTCTGGGTCTTCCGCCACGCGCTCTAAATCGATTCTCCCCAAATGGTCGTTCTGGAGCACTTTTGAGTGTTCAGAACGACCATTTGGGGAGAGTCGATACCTAAGAGAGCGCTCCGAGCGCCCTCGCGATCGGCACCGCCGACGCCGCCGCCCACGCCTGCGGACGGCACGACGCCGGGTAGGGCACCGGCGGCCACATGTCTTCCGCCGAGTGCCCCGAGAACAGTTCGGGCAGCCGCCAGTCGAAGCCTTCAGCAGCACGGAGCAGACCAGTTGCGACCACGGCCGCCTCCTCCGCAAACCCGTCCTTCACCAGGCCGCTGATGATCATGCCGGTGTCATGGCTCCACACCGAACCCGCGTGGTACCGCGTGGGCCAGAACCCGCCGTTGGTGGTGGATACCGTGCGGATCCCGTAACCGGAGAACATCGTGGGGTCCATGAGCCGGCGGACCACGTGCGACTGCTCCTCCTCATTCAGAATGCCCGTGCCAAGGAGGTGGCCCATGTTGCTGGTGACGCCGTCGACCGCTCGCTTGGAAGCGTCCAACGCGATCGCAGGGTAAGGGCCAAAAGAATCCGTGCACCAGAACGCCTCACGGAACCGCAGCTGCAGTTTCTCCGCGTAGCCGCGCCAGTCATCTCCACCGGGCCGCCCGAACGCGTCGAGCAGCGCAGCCCCGCCCATCGCAGCCTCGTACGCGTACGCCTGCACCTCGGCCAGGGCAATCGGGCCATCAGCGAGCGAGCCGTCATGCCAGCGGATCGAGTCCCCGGAATCCTTCCACCCCTGGTTCGCGAGCCCGTGCCCACTTTCGTCCTGGTACTCAAGGAAGCCGTCGCCGTCGGAATCGCCGTGGTCGCGCAGCCAGACGAGCGCCGCGTCGAGTTGGTCGAGTAAACCCTCGACTTCCGACGCCGGAAGCCCGGCCTGCCAGGCATCATGCAGCAGGCAGATCCACAGGGGAGTGGCGTCGATGGTGCCGAAGTAAACCGGTGGCAGGGATACGCCCGAGCCGCCCTCGCTGAAGGAGAGCGTGCCGCGGCGCACCTCGTGAAGAATTTTCCCGGGCTGCTCGGCAGTTTCAGGATCGGTGGAGTCTCCCTGCCGCGCACCCAGGGCGCGCAGCGTGCTGCCCGCCAACCGGGTGTCCACCGGCAGCAGCAGGCGTGCAGAGATGAGCGAATCCCGCCCGAACATGGTGAAGAACCAGGGAGCCCCCGCGGCCAGGAACGTATCATCAGGGTGGGCGGCGGTTGCCATGCGCAAACCGTTCAGGTCAGAGATCGAGCGTTCCATCAGCCGCTGGGCAGCGTGGCCCGTGACAGCCGGAACCGAAAGTCCTGGTCCGCGCGGCGCCACCATCGGCGCGCTCGTGTCCGACACCGATAGCCGCCAGGGGAGTACGACGACGGCGCCGGGCTCCACGTCCACGTTCCAGGTCAGGGCGATGCGGCCGCGCTCGTAATCAGTGTGCGCGCCGGGTGCCTCAAGGGAAGCGGTAGTGGCATCGTTGCGCCAGTTCCACCGCGGCCCGGTCACGGCGACCGGGCCACCGCTCACGCCGGACTTCACCTGCTCCATGGGCGTGTTGTCTGCCTCCAGGACGAGCTGCACCTCAAGCCGGACCAGGAAGTTGTACGCGGATTCGATCCGCAGCTGTTCGGAGATGCCGCGAGCGTCCGCGGTGCGGGTGCGGGTGAGGTACATCAGCGGATCGGCCACCTGTGACTGGACCCGGACGAAGTGCAGGTAATCAACCTGTTGGGCAGAGCGCACCTGGGTTGAGACCCAGTCCGGTTCCTCGCCGTTGACCGTGAGCACCGCGGAACGGATTACACGATCATCTCCGCAGTGGATGCCCTGCGCTCCGTTGCTCCGAATCTGGCCGTACGGATCAGCCCACGCCTGGACGGGAGCACTGAAGACGCCGGTGAGGTTGTGCAGGAAGGGCTGTAGATACGCCACGTAAGGTGCTCCTCATTCCATAACGGACAGGTGGGCGTTACCTCGAGCTTAGCGCCGTCGTCGTTATTTGATCGTTCAAATTAGTGATTGACATCATATTTGAACGTTCATATTCTGTAAACCAGTAACCACTCGAAGGCGGAAGGAAACAGTATGGCAAAAACCACGCTCGTCAGCCTGGCTGACTCCCTCGGTGTCTCGCGGCAAACCGTGTCCAACGTGATCAACGCCCCGCACCGGGTGAAGCCGGAGACCCGCCTGCGCGTGCAGAACGCCATCATGGAGAGCGGCTACCGTCCCAGCGCGGCCGCCCGCCAGCTGCGCACCCGCCGGTCCATGAACCTCGGCATCCGCATGATGCCGGTGGTGGATGGGATCAACGGCTCCATCCTGGACCGCTTCCTGCACGCGCTCACCGAAGCCGCCCAGCAGGAGGGCTACCGGCTCACCCTGTTCTGCGCGGACTCGGACGCCGATGAGATCCGCCAGTACGAGGATCTCCTCAAGGTCGCTGACCTTGACGGCTTCGTCCTCACCGGCACCCACTACGGCGATGACCGCACCGCGTGGCTCCTCGAGAACGAGGTGCCCTTCGCCGCGTTCGGCCGGCCCTGGAGCAGCGTCGAGGACCCGTTCGAGTCCCGCCACCCCTGGGTGGATGTCGACGGCGGCGCAGGCACCGAACAGGCTACGCGCGTCCTGATCGACCAGGGCCACACCGCCGTCGGCTTCCTCGGCTGGCCCGAGGGTTCGGGCGCCGGTGATGACCGCCGCACCGGCTGGAGCCGTGCGATGGCGTCGGCGGGACTTCCCACCGCGAATCTCGACATCCGGGCCGACGACGGCGTCCCCGCCGGAGCGCAGGGCGCCGAACGCCTCGTCGGGAAGGGGGCCACCGCCGTCGTGTGTGCCAGTGATTCACTCGCCCTCGGTGCAGCGGCGAAGATGCGGCAGTTGCTGCCCAGCCACGGGTCGCCCGCCGTTATCGGCTTCGACGACACCCCGGTGGCCGCCGCCGTCGGGCTTTCCAGTGTTGCCCAGCCCACGGAAGACGCAGCGCGGCACCTGATCTCCGTACTCGCACACCAGCTTGCCGAGGGGGATGAGGAGACCGCCCCCGAGCGGCACCTGATCCTGCCTCCCAGCCTGATCCAGCGCACACCCTACTCATTCAGCAGCATGTGACCGTCCACCCGAAAACAAGAACATAAGGAATCAGACAATGAAGACTGCACATCCCCGAAAGCGGCTCGCTGTCGCCATCACCGCGGCATCGATGCTCGCCCTCACAGCGTGTGGCGGCTCGGGCTTCGATGAATCCGCGGAGGAAGGCGGCGAACAGACGCAGGCAACTGACGCGCCCGTGAGCGTCCTCATCGGCTCCTCGGGCGACGCGGAAACCGAAGCGGTCAACACCGCCGTCGACGCCTGGGCCAGCGAGTCCGGCGTGGAGGCATCCGTGATCGTGGCGTCCGACCTGACGCAGCAGCTCAGCCAGGGGTTCGCCTCCGGAGAGCCCGCCGACGTGTTCTACCTGTCCACCGACGCCTTCGCCGGCTACGCAGCTAACGGTTCGCTGGAACCGTACGGCGAGGACCTCGAGAACAAGGACGACTACTACCCGGCGCTTCGCGAGGCGTTCACCTACGAGGACCAGCTGTACTGCGCGCCGAAGGACTTCTCCACGCTCGGGCTCATCATCAACACCGCCATGTGGGAGGAAGCCGGGCTGACCGAGGAGGACATCCCCACCAACTGGGACGAACTCTCCGCTGTCGCCGAGCAGCTGACAACTGACGACGTCGTCGGGCTGGGCTTCAGCCCCGAGTTCCAGCGCCTGGGCGTCTTCACCGCGCAGGCCGGCGGCGGCCTGGTGACCGACGGCGAAGCCACCGTGGCGAGCCCCGAGAACGCCGAGGCGCTGGGCTATGTGAAGCAGATGATGACCGACGGCGTTGCCGCCTACTCCTCGGATCTCGGCGCAGGTTGGGGCGGCGAAGCCTTCGGCAAGGGCCTCGCGGCGATGGTCATCGAGGGCAACTGGATTGCCGGTGCCATGACCAATGACTTCCCGGACATCGCCTACCAGGTTGCTGAGCTACCCGCCGGACCCAGCGGGCAGGGCACGCTTCAGTTCACCAACTGCTGGGGGATTGCAGCGGACAGCGACAACGTCGAGGGCGCCAAGGCCCTGGTGGAGCACCTCACCTCACCGGAGAGCCAGCTCGCGTTCGCTGAGGCGTTCGGCGTGATGCCGTCACTGCAGTCGGTGGCGAGTGACTGGTCCGAGCAGTACCCGGACCTGGCGGCGTTTATTGCGGGAGGCGAGTATGCGCAGAACCTTCCGGCCCAGCAGGGTGCGGCGGATGTGCTGTCGGAGCTGAACTCGCAGCTGGAGTCCCTGGAGTCTTCGGAGCCGCAGCAGATCCTCGAATCCGTGCAGCCGTTGATGGAATCCGTGCTCGCCGGCTGATGCCGGCTTACTGACTCGCAGCGGCGCCCCTTACCTGAGATCCCTTGTCTAAGGGGTCTCAGGGCGCCGCCGCGGGAAACCAATAGCGGCAAAAGATCGAGGCCTCCCAGATGACATCCCATCAAGCATCCCAGTCAAAACCGGCGCGGTCCGCTCCGCAGCGCCGCGGCAGCATCCGCGGCAGGCAGGGACTGGCCGGCTGGCTGTTCATCGCCCCGATCATCCTGATCCTCGGGTTGTTCCTCGTGATCCCGGTCCTGATGGCGGCGTGGGTGAGCGTCTCGGACTGGACCGGACGCGGCAGCCCGTTCTCCGGTTCCGTGAACTTCGTCGGAACGGAGAACTACTCGACCATCCTCGGCGGTGAAGGACTGATCGGCCGGGACTTCGGAACTTCGATACGGAACAACTTCTACTACGTGGTGCTGGTTGTTCCCCTGCAGACAGCGCTCTCGCTCTTCCTTGCGGTGATGGTGAACCGGCAGATCCTCAAGGGTCGCGGATTCTTCCGGACCGCGTTCTACTTCCCGTCCGTCACCAGCTCGGTTGCGATCACGGTCCTGTGGCTGTTCCTCTTCAGCGCAACCGGCGTGGTGAACAAGGTGCTGTCCTTCTTCGCCATCGAGGGTCCCAACTGGTTCCAGGACCCTCGCGGCGTACTGCACATCCTGCTGGGAGTCGTGGGGCTCGACCAGGCGCCGGATGCCCTCCAGGATCCCGCCTTCCTCGGCATCAGCGGCTGGGAATGGCTCGCCGGGCCATCGGTTGCCATGACGGCCTTTGTCCTGATGGCCATCTTCACCACTTCGGGAACGTTCATGCTGCTCTTCATTGCCGCGCTGCAGAACGTCAGCGGGGAAGTGCAGGAGGCCGCAATGATGGACGGCGCCACGGGCTGGCAGCGGTTCCGTCGCGTCACCCTTCCGATGCTGCGACCAACCCTCTTCACCGTGCTGACGCTCGGGCTCATCGGTACGTGGCAGGTCTTCGACCAGATCTACACCGGCACCCAGGGCGGCCCGGCCAAGACCACCCTGACTCCGGCGTACCTGTCCTTCAACTCGGCATTCGTTGACCAACAGTGGGGAGTGGGCGCGGCCATCGCGTTCGTACTGTTCGCGATCATCGTGGTCCTGACCCTGGTTCAGCGCTGGGCGCTGCGGGAGCGCGATGTACCACGACGACGGCGGATGGTGCCCGCCGGGGTCAGTGGCGGTTCCAGCGCCGCAGCCGCACCCGGCATCGCGGCGCCGAAGGACGAGAAGAGGGACACCCACTGATGAGCACGGCAACCGCACCCGCCCCGGAAGCGACGAGCCGCCGTCGTCCTGTCTCGCCTGCGCGGCGCAGGGCAACCCGCGGCGCGTGGATCACGTACGGCATCCTCATCGCGCTCGCGATCATCTACATCTTCCCGTTCCTGGTGCAGGTGGCGACGTCCTTCAAAACGGAGCCCGAGGCCGCCCAGGACCCGCTCAGCCTCATCCCGCAGAACTGGACGGTGGCCGCGTACGAGGGGTTGTTCGCGAATTCCGACTTCCCGCTGTGGGGGCTGAACTCGTTCATCGTCACGGTGTTCATAACGCTCGGGCGGGTCTTCTTCGACTCGCTGGCCGGCTACGCACTGGCCCGTATACCGTTCCGAGGCCGCGGTCTTGTGTTCGCGCTGCTGGTCGCGGTGATGGCGGTGCCCGGCGTCGTGCTGTTGATCCCCAAGTTCCTGGTCATCAACCAGCTGGGCATCTACGACTCCTACACCGGCATGATCCTGCCCCTGCTGGCGGATGCGGCGGGCGTGTTCATCATGAAGAACTTCTTCGAATCGATTCCGGTCAGCGTGGAGGAGCAGGCACGGATCGACGGCGCCGGGACGTTCCGCACGTTCTGGTCGGTGGTGCTGCCGATGGCGCGGCCGGCGGTCATGACGATCGTGATCCTGTCCTTCCAGGGTTCCTGGAACGAGCTCAACCACTTCATCATCTCCACTCAGGATCCCTCGTTGACCACGCTGACCAAGGGCGTTGCCCAGCTGGCGTCCGGTGCGTTGAGTCAGGGCACCCAGTATCCGCTGAAGCTCGCAGCGGCGGCGCTGATGACGGTTCCCGTGGCGATCGTGTTCTTCGTGTTCCAGAAGCGGATCATGAACGCATCGGCGGGTGCCGTGAAGGAGTAAGGGTCTACCGCCCGGGACGCAGGCTCGGCGACCCATGCACGCCAGCGCCGTCGGCCATCCCGTCGATCACCTCTCGCATCGCCGCAACCGAGGACCGCGTGGGCTCCCAACCCAGCAACGTACGCGCGCGGTCCGTGTTCATTACCGGTGCTCCGGCCGCCATGTCGATCCAGCCCGGATCCGTCGCCTGCAGGTGCAGGCTCCATGAGGCGGCGACGACGGCGCGCAGCACCGAGACGGGGATATCGAGCACCCGCTTGGCACCGAGCAGTCCACCCACCAGTGCGGGAGTCAATACCGGTTCAGCGGCAATATTGAACGCTCCCGAGGCCCGCTGGTCCACGATCCTCCAGTACGCATCAGCCATATCCGCGGCATGCACCGATTGGAAGATGAGTTGCGACGGAATGGGCAGCACCGGGATCTTCAACTTGTTCAGGATGGACTTGGGAACCAGCGGGCCGAGGAAGAACCGGCCGATCTCCTCGCCCGCATCCGCCTGGAAGATGAGGCCCGGGCGCACCCGTGCCACCGGGATTTCGGGGTAGTCGCGCTCGAATGCATCGAGGAGGTCCTCCTGCGCTGCCTTGTGACGGCTGTAGTGGGAGGTCGGGATGCCCCCGGTCGGCCAGTCCTCGGTCACGCGCTGGTCCTTCGGCGCCGGACTGTAGGCACCCACGGACGACGCGCAGACAAAGTGCCTTACGCCGGCGTCGGCCGCAGCCTGCAGGGTGTTCTGCGTGCCGGTTACGTTGGTGCGGTGCATCGCATCTTCGTCGCGGTTGGGCTGGATAGCCCAGGCGAGATGTACGACGGCGTCGGCCCCCTTGAGCGCCTCGGTGAGGACTTTCCGGCCAGCATCGGTGCCGACGTCGGCGGTGTGCCATTCAACCCCGGTGTACGGAGGTTGCTCCAATGACGGCTTGCGGCGGGAGACGCCAACGAGGGAGATGTCCGCATTCTCCTGACGGGCCTGTTGGAGACGTCGCAGGACCGCCGTTCCCACGTTGCCTGTTGCTCCGATGACAGCGATGCGCATTTGGGACCCTTCGATTGGCTGGAAAGTCTCTGGCGGCCTGAAATCCACACTAAACGCTCGACCACCCATTGCAATACTAAGTATCCTTATGGTTCGGTGGAAGAAGCGGATCCCGAACCGGAGGTGGAAGGTGAGCACAAAAGATCCAGCACAGGCGGATTCGACGGAGGAGGCCACACAGGCCAAGGCTGCATCGAGTCCGCACCCCGATGATTCCCGCAAACCGGATGATCCAACGGACATCAAAAAGCCCGCGTGGGGATATGTCTTCAAGCGCACCGTCAGCGAGTTTAGCCGTGACCAGTGCACAGACCTCGCCGCGGCGCTAACCTACTACGCAGTACTGGCGATCTTCCCGGCACTGCTGGCCCTCGTCTCCATCCTCGGGTTCTTCGGGCAGGCTGAAGCGACAACGGATGCGGTGCTGAACATTCTTGCCAACGTGTCGCCCGATGCAGAGACCACGCTCCGGCAACCCATTCAGCAGTTGGCCTCTTCAAACGCCGCCGGTCTGACATTCGTCATCGGCCTTGTCGGCGCCATCTGGTCCGCTTCGGGATTCGTTGGCGCTTTTGCCCGCGCAATGAACCGGATGTACGAGGTGGAGGAAGGGCGTCCCTTCTACAAGCTGCGCCCCGTCATGCTGCTGGTCACCGTCGTGGTGCTCCTTCTGGTGGTGTTGATGGCGCTGCTGCTGATTCTGTCCGGGCCGGTTGCGGAGGCGGTCGGTAACGCGATCGGTCTCGGCCCTACAGCAGTCATGATCTGGAATATCGCCAAGTGGCCGGTCATGGTGTTCTTCGCGGTGCTGATGATCGCCGTGCTCTACTACGCCGCACCCAACCTCAAGCAGCCCAAGTTCAAGTGGGTGAGCGTCGGCTCACTGATCGCCCTGGTCGTCCTGGCAATCACCACCGCAGGGTTCTCCCTCTACGTCGCGTTTTCGGACAGCTACCAGCGAACCTACGGGGCAATAGCGGGCGTCATCATCTTCCTGCTATGGCTCTGGTTGGCTAACCTGTCGCTCCTCTTCGGTGCCGAGTTCGACGCCGAACTTGAGCGCGCACGCGAACTGCAGGCCGGTATCGAGGCGGAAGAAACCGTGCAGCTTCCCCCACGGGACACCAAGCAGGCACGCAAGAAGCGGGACAAGCAGATCGAGCTCGTGGACAAAGGCCGCGAGCTGCGCCAGAAGTACCGCCGCCAGAAGGAAAGCCGAGAAAGGATCAAACCATGACCCACATCGCAGACATGATCATTGCCCACCCAAGGCCGTCCGGGCACCTGCAGGCGGGCGATCTGGCAGCAGCCATCGAAGCCTGCTTGGACTGCGTCGCAACGTGCGGAAGCTGCGCCGACGCCTGCCTCGGCGAGGAAAGCATTGCGGACCTGCGCCATTGCATCCGGACCGACCAGGACTGCGCGGACATCTGCCTCGCTACGGTACGGATGCTCCAACGTCAGGGAGGACACCATCCCGGCGTGCTCAGGCCGCTCCTCGAAGCGTGCCTGCAGGCCTGCCGCAACTGTGCCGAGGAATGCGAGCAGCACGCTTCCATGCATGACCACTGCCGGATCTGCGCCGAAGCATGCCGCCGCTGCGAAGCGGCCTGCCAGGTACTCCTCGACAGCCTCGCCTAACGGAACTTCCACGAGCTCAGCGGACGACGTCGGCTCAGTTGGCTTTCATCTGGCTCCCATCTGAACAGATTAAGGTGTCCCCATGAACGAGCACAGCACCAAGGGTGCCTACGTGGACTCCGGCAAGGAGTTCAAGCGCGACACGAACTACATCGAGACCCGGATCACCCGGGACGGCGCGGACGGCTTTTCAGTGGAGCCGGGCAGGTACCGGCTGATTGCGGCGCGTGCCTGCCCGTGGGCCAACCGCTCGATCATCGTCCGGCGGCTGCTTGGCCTCGAAAACGCCATCTCGCTCGGCACGCCCGGGCCCACGCACGACAAGCGGTCCTGGACCTTCGACCTGGATCCGGGCGGCAAGGATCCGGTGCTCGGAATCGAGCGGCTCCAGGAGGCGTACTTCAAACGCGACCCCGGGTACCCGCGCGGGATTACGGTGCCGGCGATAGTGGACGTCAATACCGGCGAGGTGGTCACCAACAACTTCCCGCAGATCACGCTCGACTTTTCCACCGAGTGGACCGAGTACCACCGGGAAGGGGCGCCCGAACTCTATCCCGAGGATCTGCGCGAGGAAATCGACACCGTGAACCGGCGGGTCTTCACGGAGATCAACAATGGTGTGTACAGGTGCGGCTTTGCCGGATCACAGGAAGCGTACGAGGACGCCTACGACCGCCTGTTCACCGCACTGGACTGGCTCGAGGAGCGGTTGTCGAGCCAGCGCTACCTCGTGGGCGACACCATCACCGAGGCCGACGTGCGACTGTTCACCACGCTGGTCCGGTTCGATCCGGTGTACCACGGGCACTTCAAATGCAACCGCAACAAGCTGACCGAGATGCCGGTGCTTTGGAGTTACGCACGTGACCTGTTCCAGACGCCGGGGTTCGGCGACACCGTCGATTTCGACCAGATCAAGAAGCACTATTACGTGGTGCACGAGGACATTAATCCCACCGGGATCGTCCCGAAGGGGCCCTCACTCGAGAACTGGCACTCTGACCACCAGCGGGAGCGTCTGGGCGGAAGCCCCTTCGGACGCGGAACACCGCCAAGCGCGGCACTGTAACCCTCGGAACTTTCGTGCACGTCTGGCGGCTTCGAGGGTGGCGAAGTCGCCAGACGTGCACGAATCTTCGCGCGAAATAGAGTACAGAACCGTTTCTTAATGCCGCCCTGCATAGGCTAGCCTTACTTAAGTCCGAGCTCGACAGACTTGAAGGAGGCATGCATGGCCATCGACGCCGCCTCCCCTCGGACCCTCGAAGCACCCGCCCGTAAGCGGCCCGCAGCGCGGGGACTGAAGCTGACAATCGCGTCGCTCGTGCTCCTGCTCGCAGCACTCGCATCGTTGGCAATCGGCGCCCGGCCCATCAGCATTGAGACTCTCTTCCAGGCACTCACGGCGTTCGACCCCGCGAACGGGGACCACGCCGTCGTACTCTCCCGAGTACCGCGAACCATTATCGGTCTCCTGGTTGGAGCGGCCCTCGGACTTGCCGGTGCAGCGATGCAGGGCGTTGCACGCAATCCGCTCGCAGATCCAGGCATCCTGGGCGTCAACGCCGGCGCAGCGCTCGCCGTGGTGATCGGCATCTTCGTCTTCGGCGTCACGAACTTCACCGGTTACATCTGGTTCGCGTTCCTCGGCGCAACCGCCGCCGCAGTGCTGGTGTACGCCGTCGCCAGTCTCGGACGCGATGGCGCCACACCGGTCAAGCTCGCGCTCGCCGGCGCCGCACTATCGGCAGGAATGGTCTCGCTGCTCAATGCGGTGCTCGTCTCCAGCCAACAGACCTTCGACACCTTCCGCTTCTGGCAGGTCGGCTCGGTTTCCGCTCGTGGCTGGGAGGTCATCGGTCCGGTAATTCCGTTCCTCGCCGTTGGTTTCCTGCTCACGCTGCTCACCGGGAAGGTGCTCAACAGTCTTTCCCTCGGCGATGACATTGCCCGCGGACTAGGCCAGAACGTTGTCCTGGCTCGTGCGCTGACCGCCCTCGGCGTCGTTATCCTCTGCGGGGCAGCGACGGCGGCTGCCGGCCCGATCGGCTTCGTCGGCCTGGTCATCCCGCACGTTGTCCGCGCCTTCACCGGCCCGGATTACCGCTGGATCCTGCCGTTCTCGATGATCCTCGCACCGGTCCTGCTGCTCGTCGCGGACATCATCGGCCGCATCATCCTGCCGCCGGGTGAGGTGCAGGTGGGCATCGTCACCGCAGTTATCGGCGCCCCGGTCTTCATCTGGCTGGTACGACGCCGGAAGCTGGCACAGCTATGAGCCTCACCAAAGCCCCCGTTGACTATTCAAGTAATGACGGAATACGCCTGCCAAAGCGCCATGATCTCCGCACTCAGCGCGCGGTCAAGATCGGTGCCCTCGTCTTCGCGGTCATTGCCCTCAGCTCCGTCACTCTCCTGCTTGGCCGTTATACGGTCACCATCCCGGACTTCTTCCGCATCCTCGGCGGAGCCGACATTCCCGGCGCCAGCTTCATCGTGATGGAGAACCGGCTTCCCCGCGTCATCATCGGCGTGATGATCGGAGCGGCGTTCGGGGTGGCTGGCGCAATCTTCCAGACCATGCTGCGCAACCCGCTCGCCAGCCCGGACATCATCGGCATCAGCTACGGCGCCAGCGCCTCGGCGGTGTTCGCGATCGTGCTGCTCGGTGCATCCGGCCTGGTGCTCTCAGGGTTCGCGATGATCGGGGCGCTCGCAGTAGCCCTCGCCATCTATTTCATCTCCCGGCGAGGGGGAGTGGCCGGTTACCGGCTCATCCTTGTCGGGATCGGCTTCTCGGCGGTACTGCAGTCGGTGGTCAGCTTCCTGCTCACGCGAACCGACATCAACGTCGCAACGGATGCGCTGGTCTGGCTGAACGGGTCGCTGAACTCCAGCAACTGGGACCGCGTGAGCGTCCTGGCACTCGCGCTGATGGTACTGGCGCCCGCCGTCGTTGCACTCTCCCGCTCGCTGCGTGGGCTGGAACTGGGCGACGACACCGCAGCCGGCCTCGGCGTCAATGTCGAGCGTTCACGGCTCTCGCTCATTGTGACCGGTGTCCTGCTGGCGGCGGTTGCGACGGCGGCTGCCGGGCCGGTCTCCTTCATCGCTTTCCTCTCCGGGCCGATCGCGCGCAGGTTCCTGAACGGTCACCGCCCGTTGCTGACCGCGGGGCTGGTGGGTGCGGTCATTGTTCTCGCTGCCGACTTCATCGGCGCCAACCTGATTCCCGATGTGTCGCTCCCGGTGGGCGTGATCACGGGTGTGCTCGGGGCGCCGTTCCTGCTGTGGCTACTAGCAACATCCAACCGATCTGGCCAGGGAGGCTGACATGAGGTTGAACGCCAAGAATCTGACTCTCGCGTATGAGGACCGCCGCGTGGTCGAGGACCTCACGGTCGAACTGCCCGAGGGCAAGGTCACCGTGATTGTCGGCGCCAACGCGTGCGGCAAGTCCACGCTGCTGCGCGGGCTCGCGCGGCTGCTCAAACCGGCGTCTGGCTCGGTGCTGCTCGATGGAAAGAACATCCACTCCCTGTCCACCCGCGCCGTTGCCAAAACGCTCGGCCTTCTCCCGCAGACGCCCGTCGCACCGGACGGCATTGCCGTTTCCGACCTCGTGGGCCGCGGCCGCTACCCGCACCAGGGCTGGTTCCGCCAGTGGAACCCGGACGACGACGCCGCCGTGGCCGCCGCACTGCAGGCTACCGACACACTGGAACTCGCGGACCGGAACGTGGACGAGCTTTCGGGCGGTCAGCGGCAGCGGGTCTGGATAGCGATGGCACTGGCCCAGCAGACAGACATCCTGTTGCTCGATGAGCCGACAACCTTCCTTGATGTTTCGCACCAGGTCGAGGTGCTTGACCTCATCACCGACCTCAACCGCCGTGCCGGAACCACCGTCGCGATCGTGCTGCATGATCTCAACCTCGCGGCACGGTACGCCGATCACCTGATCGCCATGAAGGGCGGACGCATTGTTGCGCAGGGCGCGCCGTCGGACGTGGTGACGGAGGAGACCGTCGGTGAGGTGTTCGGGCTGCAGTCCCGTGTCATCGGCGATCCCGTTTCCGGTACGCCCATGGTCGTACCGATCGGCCGCCACCACTCAGCGTCCGAGGACGCAACCACAACAGAGACCAACCCGGAGCAGAACCTGGGTTTTTTAGCGAACCCGCAGGACGGGATTCGAGCACTGACCATGGAGGCAGCATCGTGACCGAAGTGAGCACCAAGCGACAGAGTCGCACTGAATCCCGCGCGGCAACAACCACGGCCCAGGGAACGGTGTCGGCGATTAAGGCGTTCGACGTCGTGGTCAGCCGGGTGGAGCGCATCAGCGCCAACTTCCAGCGGATCACTTTCGGTGGAGCGTGCCTGGCGGACTTCGGCGTGCAGGGTTCCACGCTCGATCTCCGGATCAAGGTCATGATCCCGCCCGCAGGCAACGAGGGCGTGGATATCGGCGCGCTGATGGCCGACGGCGGCAGCACCTGGTACCAGCAGTGGCTGGCCCTGGACCCGCGAGAGCGCGGTGACATGCGCACCTACACGGTCCGCGAATCGCGCTGTGACAGCCAGGTTCCGGAGTTGGACGTGGACTTCGTCATGCACTTCGACGCCGAGGGCAAGGGCGGCCCGGCGTCGTCGTGGGCTGCCACTGCCGCACCGGGCGACCGGGTCTGGCTGATCGGTCCCAACGTGCACGCCGCGACATGCGCAACTGCCGGTGCCTACGGCGGCATCGAGTGGCGTCCGGGTCTGGCACAGAACGTCCTGCTGGCCGGTGACGAGACAGCAGTTCCGGCGATCAGCGCCATCCTGGAATCGCTGCCGAAAGACATTGCGGGCCATGCTTTCCTTGAGGTGCCCGACAGCTCGGACATCCAGGACATCCAGACGCCGTCCGGCGTCGGCATCAGTTGGCTGGTGCGCAGCGGCCGTCCGCACGGCGAACTGCTCGACGCCGCCGTCCGCCAAACGATCAAGGTTCCGGGTTGGGTGTCCCTTGCGGCACCGTTCCGCGTCGCTCTCGGCGCGGATACGCCTACTGCCCAGGCGCTGAGCGCTGCGGCAGGCGGAGCTGCGGGGCCGGAGCCCGAAGAGATCGACATCGACAAGACGATCCTCTGGGAAACCCCGCAATTGCTCGACGCCGCAGCCCTCGACGGTTCACTGAACCCGGACAAGCCATCTGGAGCGCTGCCGTTCTACGCGTGGATTGCCGGGGAGGCCGCCGTCGTCCGCGGACTCCGCCGTTACCTCGTGCGGGACGTGGGCATCGACCGCAAGCAGGTTGCATTCATGGGCTACTGGCGGCAGGGCAAGGCCGAGCTGTAAGCGGTCTCTGTCCGAACCGTTTCCGGCTGTGGGCGTCTGGGTCCGAACCGTTTTCGTGCAGGAGGTGGCCTGTCTCCGAACCGTTTTCGTGCAGGATTGAGTGCCCCAGTCGGCGTGTCGGTCGCGACACGCCGCGGTGCGAGCTGCATCCGGCTCAGACCTGCACGTAATCGCGGGGGTAGGCCAGGACAGAGCCAGAAACCAGGCTTACGGCTCCGGGTTCGTGAGGATCGCCGGGTCCTTCTTGCCGTAGGGCATGCGCAGTTTCAGTGAGTTCGGTTCCACCCGGAAGGCCATGTGTCTGCCCTTGCCCAGGGCGTCGCCGTCGAGTTGGATCTCCAGCGGCGTGTCGACCTCAACCTCGGCCTCCTTGCACTGGAAGTACTCGAGTGAGGGGTCCTTGCCCTTGCCGCGGGCCACGAGCTTCCCGAGCACAGCGAACCAGCCAAAGGCGCCGCTCGGCGCGACGGTCATGATGTCCAGCAGCCCGTCGTCGATCTTCGCGCCCGGGAAGATTTCCAGGCCGCCCATGATCTTTCCGCAGTTGCCGCCCATGACGCTGCGGAGGCGGCGCGTCATACGTTTCCCGCCGTCGAGCGTGATCTTCACCTTCGACGGCTTGCCCTGCAGATTGCGGATACCGGCGTCGACATAGGCGAGCCAGCCCACCTTGTCCTTCAGGTCATCCCGGGTGTCCGCCATGATCGACGCATCGAAACCCAGCCCCGCCATGACCAGGAAGACGTGGGCGTCCTGGGCCCGGTCCACATTCACATAGACGACGTCCACCTGCCGCTCCGTGCCGGTCAGAGCTGCCTCGACGGCCGAGCGCGGATCGTCAACGTCGATGTCGAGGTTGCGGGCCAGCAGGTTGCCGGTGCCGAGCGGGAGCAAGCCGAGCGCCGTCGTCGTACCCGCAAGTTCCTCGGCCACGCACCGTACGGTGCCGTCGCCGCCGGCGGCGATAACGACGTCGACCCCCGCCTTGAGTGCCTCCTGCGCCTGGCCGTGCCCCGGGTCATCCTCCGTTGTCTCCAGGACGAGGGGCTCGTCCCACCCTTCCTGGGCGCTCAGTTCCGCGACGATACCGCGGATGTCCTCCTCGGTGGGTTTGACCGGGTTGAGGATCAGGGCGGCGCGCTTGCGGCCTGATCCCGGCTCTGGTTGGGACTCCGGCAGGGATTCGGGCATGCTGATCTCCTCACGAGGTGCTATTCGTAACCGAGCTTAGCGTCTGCGCAGGCCGGGTGTGCCCTGCGCCTCCGCCGACTATGCTGGTTGGGCGAAAGTAGCGTCCCGGTACTCATCGGATGCCCGCAGGAATCGCCGCATAGGAGGAGCCATGACCAAGGATCAGCAAGCACCGAAGCCAGCCGACGAGGCCGCGCAGGAAGGCAACGATCTCGGCGGTTCGCCGACCTTCCCCAACCCGCCCTCAGCCCAGCCAACCGGCGATCCGGCTGGGTTCAACGGCTCGTTCGGCGAAACCGAGCACCACACCCAGCACGAGTACGACGCCGGGAACCAGGCCTCGAAAGAGGACGGCGACAAGGACGAGGAGAACTAGGCCCGGTGGAGTTCACCCAACGGTATGTCGCCCTCGGCGATTCATTCAGTGAGGGCGTAGGGGACTGGAATGCTGAGTGCCCCAACGGCGTGCGCGGCTGGGCGGACCGCGTGGCGGAGCAGCTGATCCTTGCCGACCCGTCCTGGGGCTACGCCAACCTGGCCATCCGCGGCCGCAAGATGCGGCAGATCCTGACCGAGCAGGTCGACGCCGCACTGAAACTGCAGCCCACCCTGGTCACCATCTATGCGGGTGCCAATGACATCCTTCGGCCCTCCATCGACCTGGACGCGCTGATGGCGGAGTACGACGCCGGCATCGCGCGGCTGCGCGGGTCCGGTGCCGCTGTGGTCCTGTTCACAGGGTTCGATTCCGTGAAGTCAGCCGTGTTCGGCAAGACCCGCGGGCGGACCGCGATCTACAACGAACTGGTGCGTGAGATCGCGGACCGCCACGATGCCGAGATTGCCGACTACTGGCGGATGCGCGAGTTCCAGAACTGGGACTACTGGGACGTGGACCGGATGCATATGGCCACTGCCGGTCACACCCTGATGGCGGCGCGGGTCCTGGAGGTGCTGAAGTCGGCGCACAGCATCGAGGTGCCCGAACTCGACACGCGGCCGGCCCGCTCACGCCTCGCGCAGATCAAGGATGACGCTGTGTGGGCGCGGGAATACCTTGCTCCCTGGGTGGGGCGGAGGCTCCGCAGGCAATCCTCGGGCGACACGCTGACAGCGAAGTACCCGCAGCTGGTTCAACCCGTGTGGAAACCGGCAACCCGCAGCGCGGTGTGAGGAATAACACGGCGCATGCCCGTCCCGCGTGGTCATGGGGATGCGTCGGTGCTCAACCAGCGAACAGCGGCCTGATGTAGGCGCTCCGGTTCGGTTTCGTGAGGCAATTTCACTAAAATTGAAGGTCTGTTTTGCGGGCGATGACCCGCAAGGGATCTCGGTTCCAAGCAAATGACCTCACGAAAGGCCCAAATGCCCATGGACGATCACTATTCCACCAAGACGGCAAAAGGCGGATCCGCCCGACGCTTCGGGAAACGCAAGCTCGCCGTCGATGACATCCAGGTAGTTGAGAAACCAACGCTCCGCAAGGCAGTCGGCGGCACCGTCGTGGGAAACACGATGGAGTGGTACGACGTCGGTGTCTTCGGATACCTCGCCGTCACCATGGGTGCAGTGTTCCTGCCGCAGGCCGATCCCGCAGTCCAGCTGCTGTTCGCCCTCGGCACCTTTGCTGTGACGTTCATCTTCCGCCCGCTTGGCGGCGTCGTCTTCGGTTACATCGGCGACAAGATCGGCAGGCAGAAGACCCTTGCATGGACGCTGATCATGATGGCTGCGTCAACCTTCGCGATCGGCCTGCTGCCGGATTATGCGGCGATCGGGTTCCTGGCGCCAGCGCTCCTGGTGTTCCTGAAGATCCTGCAGGGTTTCTCCACGGGCGGCGAATACGCCGGCGCCACGACCTTCGTCAGCGAGTACGCGCCGGATAAGCGGCGCGGGTTCCTGGCGAGCATCCTTGACCTGGGCAGCTACCTGGGCTTCGCCGTCGGCGCCGTTGTGGTCTCGATCCTGCAGGTCACGCTCGGGCAGGACACCATGGAGGCCTGGGCCTGGCGCATCCCGTTCCTGATCGCCGGACCGCTTGGCCTGATCGCCATCTACTTCCGGATGAAAATCGAGGAGTCGCCGGCATTCCAGGCAACGCTCGACGCCCAGGAGGAGGGCGCCAAGGAAGCCCAGACCAACGACGACGCCGTCTCGCACGGCCCGCTTGGAATCTTCCGCCGCTACTGGCGCGGCATCCTCATCGCGATGCTGCTGGTCGCCGCGGCGAACACGGTCGGCTACGCGCTGACCTCCTATATGCCGTCCTACCTGACCAGCGTTCTCGATTACGATCCGCTGCAGGGGACCGTCCTCACCATCCCGGTTCTGGTGGTCATGGCGTTGTGCATTCCGCTTGCGGGACGTCTTTCGGACCGCATCGGACGCCGCCCTGTTCTCTGGATCGGATCCGGAAGCACCATCGTCTTTGCGATTCCGGCGTTCCTCCTGCTCCAGGTGGGAGCGGTGTGGTCCACCCTGCTCGGACTTGCGCTGGTGGCCTTCCCGGTTACCTTCTATGTCTCGATCCTCGCGTCGTCGTTGCCTGCCCTTTTCCCGACCGCCAGCCGGTATGGGGCCATGGGCATCGCCTACAACTTCGCGGTTGCGATCTTCGGCGGCACCGCGCCGTTCATTATGCAGGGCCTGGTGGACCTGAGCGGTGACGACATGATGCCTGCCTACTACCTCGTGGCCACCTCGATTGTGGGCGCGGTGACGGTGTACTTCATGAAGGAGTCCGCGCGTAAGCCAATGCCCGGTTCCATGCCGTCGGTGGACACCGAGTCGGAGGCACAGGCCCTGGTGGCCAACCAGCACAGGAACGAGTTGCTGGACTACTCGGAGCTGCCTCTGGACCTGGAGCCCGACGGCGAGCGCAAGCCGGCCGGCGTCTGAGACGTGCCGCGCGCCTTTTATGCCAGAATGACCGGTATGACAGGCGCGCGGTGGTTGGGTCCAGCGGAACGGCAAGCTTGGCTCGCTCTCTATGCGGTTGCCACCATGCTGCCCGGGACGCTCGATGCTGATCTGAACAGGCGCGCCAAGATCACGTTGTTCGATTACCACGTCCTCGCCATGCTCTCCGAAGCGGGGGACCATACTCTTCCCATGAGCGAGCTGGCCGGGCGTTCGAACGCATCGCTGTCCCGGCTGAGCCATGTGGTCACCAAGCTTGAGGGCAGGGGGTGGGTCCGGCGAAGCCAGAGCACCCGGGACCTTCGCGTCACCACGGCCACAATCACGGGCGAGGGACTTGAGAACCTTCAGGTCCTCGCCGTGGACCACGTGGATTATGTGCGGCAACTGGTGTTCGATGCGCTTGACGATAGGGACGTGACTGACCTCGAACGGGTCGGGAAGAAAATCCTCGCCCGCCTGGATGAGACGCACTGGATCCTGAAGCAGTCGGCGCCGGTGGTCTCGGCGTGAAGACGCCGTCCATCCTGGCCATCATTCTTGCAGGCGGCAGTGGAGGGCGACTGGGGTCGTTGACCGATCGGAAGGCCAAACCCGTTGTCCCGGTGGGCGGAACGTACCGCCTGATCGACATTCCACTGTCCAACCTTCACCACAGCCACATTTCCGATGTCTGGGTGGTGGAGCAGTACCAGCCCAAGTCCATCAATGACCACTTGGCCAACGGCAGGCCATGGGACCTTGACCGGACCAACGGCGGACTTCGGGTACTCCCGCCTTTTGAGGGCGAGCACGGTGAAGGCTTCGCCGAGGGAAACGCCGACGGGCTGTATCGCCAGGCTGAGTTCATCCGTGAGTTCGCCCCGGATCTCGTCCTTGTCCTCAGCGCCGACCACCTTTACCAACTCGATTACCGCGACGTGGTGAAGACCCACCAGGACACCGGCGCTGTGCTCACCATGGTGACCAAACAGTACGACGGCGATGCCTCCCAACACGGTGTCCTCGAGTCTGCGGACGGCCTGGTTACCGGTTTTGAGTACAAACCGGAGAAGCCGCAGACAGACATTGTGGCCGCCGAGATTTTCCTCTATTCGGCGGATGTACTACTGGATACGTTGCAGGAGCTGCACGAGCGGGAGGGGCAGCTCGAGGACTACGGCGATCAGTTGATTCCGTATCTCGTGGAGCACTCAACGGTTGCCGAGCACAGGCTCGATACCTACTGGTTGGACCTTGGGACGCCGGAAAACTATCACCGGGCGCACATGGACCTGTTGGACGGCCACGGCCTGCCCTTTGACGATCCCCATTGGCCTATCCTCAGTGCCAGCCCCAGGCGTCTTCCCGCCTTCGTCGGGGAAAGTGCCAGGATTGGTTCGAGCCTCATTTCTCCCGGTGCACGGGTTGAGGGGACGGTGACCCACAGCGTTATTGGACCCGATGCCGTTGTGGAGGAGGGCGCCGTCGTCGTCGATTCGGTGGTGCTGGACCAGGTGAAGATTTCATCCGGTGCTCAAGTGCGTTCGACGATCGTTGATACTGCAGCCGTTCTTCCGGCAGGTTTCCGTGGGGGCGAGCCTGGGGTTGTGACTGTGGTCGACTCTGACGGTGCGTCAGACTAGCCTGATTCGATTGGTCTTAACCCGTGTCACCTCCTAGAATGGAGGGGCATCAGATGGCGAAGCGTGCGCAATTGCTCCGGTTTTCAGGATTTTTCTTCCTGCGGGCCGGTAGTTAGGGGCTCAGGTTGCGCAGGATAGCGCGTCTCCCGGCAGTCTTACGGACAGTCATTACAGGGCGTCACTGATTGCATTCCATGGCAGGTAGCACTGTCTGCTACTTGCTTTATTCAATCTTTGGAGGATCGTCATGGCAGCTCACTGCCAAGTGACTGGAGCCGAGCCGGGCTTTGGGCACAGCATTTCGCACTCGCACCGCCGCACCAAGCGCCGGTTCGACCCGAACATTCAGAAGAAGCGCTACTGGGTACCGTCCCTGCGCCGCAACGTAACGCTGCAGGTTTCGGCCCGCGGCATCAAGACCATCGACGTCCGCGGTATTGACGCCGTGGTCGCTGAGATCCAGGCGCGGGGAGTGAAGCTCTAATGGCAAAGGACAAGGACGTACGTCCGATCATCAAGCTGAAGTCCACGGCCGGTACCGGGTACACCTACGTGACCCGCAAGAACCGCCGGAATGACCCGGACCGCATGGTCCTCATGAAGTACGATCCCAAGATCCGCAAGCACGTCGAATTCCGAGAGGAGCGCTAAACATGGCTAAGAAGTCAAAGATTGCTCGTAACGAGCAGCGCAAGGTCATTGTTGAGCGCTACGCGGCCAAGCGCCTCGAACTCAAGAAGACCCTTGTGGATGAGAACGCTACCGATGAGGCTCGTGAAGCTGCACGGCTCGGCCTGCAGAAGCTTCCCCGCAACGCTTCGCCGGTTCGCCTTCGCAACCGCGACCAGATTGACGGGCGTCCCCGCGGCACGCTCCAGAAGTTTGGCATCTCGCGTGTCCGCTTCCGCGACATGGCGCACCGTGGCGAACTGCCCGGTGTGACCAAGTCCAGCTGGTAAGCATTTAGTCCCACACTGGAGCGGCGACTCTCACGGGTCGCCGCTTCAGTCATTTAACGCTCCAGTCATTGAAGTCCGCTGAAAGGGCGCACGTTGACCAACCAGACCGTGCTCCGCCCGCCCCTGCTGCTGTTATCCGCAGGCGGTTTCCTCGCGGTCGCCACAGAGGTTCTCCCCATCGGTCTCCTGCCCCTGATGGCCGCGGACCTCGGTGTGTCCGAATCATCAGTAGGCCTGCTCGTCTCGGCTTACGCCGCAGTGGTTGTGCTCGCATCCATTCCGTTGAACGCCTGGACAAGTGGGGTTTCCCGCAAGCCTCTGCTGGTCGGACTCCTCGCCGGTTACGGTGCAAGCAATTTCATGGTGTGCCTGGCCGACAGCTACGCCCTCGCGCTGGCTGGAAGACTGCTCGCGGGCGCCTGTCACGCACTGTTCTTCGCCGTGGTGTTCGGTTACGCGTCCAGGCTCGCGCCGCCCGGTCGGCTGGGCGCTGTGATTGCCCTGGTGAATGGTGGCAACGCGCTTGCCATCGCGGGCGGGGTACCGCTGAGCACCTGGGTGGGATCGACCATCGGCTGGCGGTGGGCCTTCGCGGCCGCAGCCCTGCTTGCCCTGATCCTCGCCGCCGGTGCCGCGAGGATCATGCCGCCGCTGGCTGGGTCGACCGTCTCCGGGGGTGCGCAGTTACGCGCTGCTCTGGCCGAGCCGGCACTTCGCAGGGTAATTGTGGCGGTGGTGATACTGATGAGCGCGCAGTTTGCCCTGTACACATTCGTCACGCCACTGCTCCTCCAGGCAGGTTTCACGGAGAGCTCCGTGGGCATGGCACTGCTGGCCTACGGTGCCGCCGGCGTGCTGGGCCTCATTGCGCTCGGCCGTTTCACGGATGCCAACCTCCGCCGCGCCCTCCTGGTGTCGATCGGGGTGATGACTGGCGCCGTCGTCGTTGTTGCGCTGCTGGGCGGCGCACCCGGGTGGACACTGGTCCTGGTGGTGGTGTGGGGAGTGTTCTACGGACCGGTGCCGTCCTATGTGCAGACGGCGGCGATGAACGCCTCGCCCGAACACCCGGACACTGTTGCGGCGATCCACAACTCGACCTTCAATATCGGGATCAGCGCGGGTGCATTCATCGGAGCGCAGGTGGTGATCGGTTCTCCTCCGTCCGGCATCGCGTATGTCACGGCAGCGCTGATGCTGGTGGCGTTCTTGGTGGTGTTGACCGGATCCCGGGCCGGATTTCCCCGTAGAATCCGCTGATTTCCGGGGATTTTGCCCGGTTTTTGCTGAGAAAGGCCGTAATTCGCGCCAATCTGCGGGACTTTGGGGTTGAAGCTGGTAGGTTTTCCTCCAGAAGCTTCGCCATCAAGGTGGGGTTCTGCAATATCCGGACGAGTCCAGGAGGACATACATTGGCTAAGAAAGAGACCAAGAACCGCAGCGAACTGGTTGCAGAGGTAGCAGCAAAGGCTGACACCAGCCAGACTGCCGTGAACAGCGTGCTTGACGCCCTGTTCGACGTTCTCGCTTCCTCTGCCAAGAACGACGTCAAGGTCACTATCCCCGGCTGGCTTGCTGTTGAGCGTACCGAGCGTGCAGCTCGTACCGGCCGCAACCCGCAGACCGGCGAGACCATTGAGATCGCAGCAGGTAGCAGCGTCAAGCTGACTGCAGGCTCCAAGCTCAAGGCTGCCGTCAAGTAGGTTTCCTGAAGCGTTGGCCGTCACCCCTGCGGGTGGCGGCCATCGCTGGTTAAGCGGGATTGTTCTCTCTTCGGTCGCTCCTGCATTCGATCCGAAATTGTCGTAGGTGGATGATGGACTCGGTTTATGAGTTCATCGGGAGGTTCCGAGTGGGGTGCTCCATCGTGTGCCCGATGAGAATGTCACCGGCGGATGATGGACTGGGGTTATGAGTTCATCAGGAGGTTCCGAGTGGGGTGCTGGAGCAGCCGGCCCCGGGTTCGACGGCGCCGGGTCGGCGGGTGTGGGTTGGGATGATGCCGGGACTGTCGGCCCCATCTGGGAAGGCACTGAAGCGCCTGCTCCCGCGGGCCCGTGGGGGATGGTCGAACTCCCTCCCGTCACAGCCCTGGAGGAGCTTGGTGATGCGGTGACGACGCTGCAGTCCTTGAACGAGTTGCAGTGTTGGGCTGATGCGCAGAAGGCCCGGCTGGTGGATCGGATCCGGGAACTCTATACCCTCGTAGACCGGGACACGTCCACTGATCATCCATCACCGGCCGACGATGCGAAGGCCGATGAACTCGCCACGTCCCGTGCCGCCGCTGAAATCGGTGCTTTGCTGCGGTTACCGGACCGCACGGCCACGGTTCTGGTCGAACAGTCCCGGATGCTGAGCCACCAGTACCGGCACACGCTCACCTCGCTGGAGGCCGGGAAGCTCTCCTGGAGGCACGCGACTACGGTCGCTGAGGAATGCGGTGGCATCGCCGCTGAAGCAGCCTCGAAGTTCGAGAAGGACCTGGTCGAACATGCTGAGCAGACCACGGTGGCGAAGGTCTCCCGGTTAGCGCGGGGTTTACGGGAAGTTCTGCATCCCGAAGCCGCACCCGTCCGCAAGGCGCGGGCGGTCACCGAGCGCAGGGTCGTCTTCGAGCACGACCTTGACGGGATGGCCTGGCTCAGCGCCTACCTACCCGCAGAGCAGGCCTGCGGAATCTACCAGCGCATTGACGCCGGAGCCCGCACCTTACAGGCACCGGATGAGGAACGTACCCTCACCCAACTGCGGGCTGATGTTTTCGCCGATGTCCTCACCCACACCTGTGCCGGGGAACCAACCGCCGGTACCGGGTTCCGCGGCATCAATGCCACCGTTCACCTCACCGTCCCCGTCATGACCCTCCTGGACTATGGACGCACCGGGAATGCTCAAATACCGTGCGGTACCTTCGGCGGGAAAGAGACCAACGCAAATACCGGGGACCAGAAGGACTCTGTTACGGGTGGCTCCGTTGGCGGCGACTCTGTTGCGGGTGGCTCCGTTGCCCGTGCTTCGGTTGGGCGTACAGGTGGTGTCCCGGTGTTGGAAGGCTATGGCCCCATCGACGCTGAAACCGCCGCGAGGCTGGCCGGGCACGCACCGTCGTTCATGCGGATCTTGACCCACCCGGAAACCGGGGCAACACTATCCATCGGGCGGGAAACGTACCGGCCGCCGAAACATTTACAGGACTGGGTACGCATCCGGGATAAAACCTGCAGACATCCCGGCTGCAGCCGGGTGGCGTCGAACTGCGAACTTGATCATACGACCCCCTGGCACCAGGGCGGAGGAACCTGCCACGGGAATCTTCAATGTCTATGCAGAAAGCATCACGCCCGTAAATCCGACGGCGGCTGGATGTACAGCCAACCCACACCCGGCATTATTACCGCAACCTCACCAGCCGGAAAAACCTACACCACCAAACCGCCACCCTTCTGACCAGGAAGGTGAAAGCAGGGGCGCAAACCCCGCGGACACACCCGCGGGCCGTTCCTTGTTTCTGGGTGCCCGCCAAGTCGCCCCATCCCGTCGGCACGAGCCGTGCGCATGAGCCGTGCGCATGAGCCTGTCCGCACACGGGCGCCGCCCTCCGTGCTCGTGCGGCATCCCACGTTAGTTGGCCGTTGTTCTACTGCGGGTAGACAATGGAAAGCGTGGCCACAACAACCAAGCAATCCAAGCCGGGCAGCGCAGGCACAGCACGCTGGCCAGGGGTCAAACCTGTCTGGCTGATTGTTGCCGGCGCCCTCGTGATCGTTGCGGTGGTCTGCGCGCTCGCATTCTCCGGCGCGGCAGCTCCCCGGCAGCTCGGTGACCCTGGTGCGTTGACCCGCTGGGGTCTTCCACTGTCCAAGGCCGTGCACAACGTGTCAGTTGCCGCCGTCATCGGTTCACTGATCTTTGCGGTGATCATCCTGCCGAGGCAGGCAGGGAAGCCGGGCCGCAATAGCCGGGACTCGGACGAGCCTGAGCATCCAGCCTTCGCACGGACCATGGCACTGGCTTCGGGAGCAGCGGTTACCTGGACCCTGGCCGCCCTGGCCGTACTGGTGCTCACCTATTCGGACGCGGCGGGCCTGCCGCTGAGCAGCGACCCCTCGTACACGCAGGGACTGGCCTCCTACCTCACTGACTTCGACACCGGGCGCGCGTGGCTGTCCACGACCATGATCGCGGCTGTCGTCGCAACCATGACCTTCGGGGCCCGCTCCAGCGTCTGGCTAGCCCTCACAACTGTTCTCGCCATCGGGGGGCTGGTGCCGATGTCGCTGATCGGTCACTCGGCCAGCGGTGACGACCACAACGCCGCCGTCAACTCGATCGCGCTGCACCTCGTCGGTGTCTGCCTGTGGGTGGGTGGAATCATTGTCCTCGCTGTGATCGGCGGAAAGCTGGGAACGCAGACCTCCACGGTGCTCAAACGCTTCTCGGCCCTGGCCGGGTTTGCGTTTGCGCTCGTGTTCCTCTCGGGCATCATCAATGCGAGCCTGCGCATCGGCAACCTCTCCCAGCTGAGCTCCGAGTGGGGCCTGCTGGTGACTTTCAAGGCGATCGCCACCATCCTGCTTGGCGGGATCGGCCTCATGCACCGGCAGTGGATCATCCCGCAGCTGGACACCAACATGTCCGCGCGGCGCGTGCTGTGGCAGCTCATCGCCGTCGAACTGGCCATCATGGGCGCTGTCTCGGGTGTCGCCGTCGCACTCGCACGGACCGCGCCGCCACGCTCCGAAGAGCTTCAACCCGATGCCACTCCCGCCCGCATCCTGACCGGGTACGAACTTCCACCGGAGCCGACGGCGATGCGCTGGCTTACAGAATGGCGCCCCGACTGGCTGTGGATCGCTTTCGCCGTAACCGTGGCCGTGGCCTACATCCTCGGCATGGTCAAACTCCGGCAGCGCGGCGATTCGTGGCCCGTGCTGCGGCTGGTCTGCTGGCTCGTTGGCCTCATAGCACTCACGTACTTCACCTCCGGCGCTCCGGCGATCTATGGCATGGTGCTGTTCAGCGCCCACATGATCGATCACATGGCCCTCACCATGGTGGTGCCCCTCTTCCTGGTGCTCGGAGCCCCGGTCACACTCGCGCTGAAAGCCCTGGTCCCACGCCGGGACGGCACCCGGGGTATCCGTGAGTGGATCCTCGTCATCGTGCATTCGCGTTTCTCGGCGATCGTTACGCACCCGCTCTTTGCGGCAGCGAACTTCGCCGGGTCTATCGTGGTGTTCTACTACTCGCCGCTCTTCGGCTTCGCCCTCCGCGAGCATGTTGGCCACGAGCTGATGAACCTGCACTTCCTGTTGACCGGCTACATCTTTGTCCTGACGATGATCGGCACGGATCCCATTCCCCGACGCGCGGCCTACCCGCTCCGCCTGCTGCTGTTGTTCGCCACTATGGCCTTCCATGCCTTCTTCGGCGTGGCGCTGACCGGCAGCACCTCGTTGCTCCAGGCCTCCTGGTTCGGCAACATGGGCAGGGAGTGGGGGCCGTCCGCGATCGAGGACCAGCAGATCGGCGGTGCCGTGACCTGGGGAATCGGCGAGGTGCCAACGCTCCTGCTCGCGATCGGCGTCGCCATCATGTGGTCTCGAAGCGATGCACGGGAGTCCCGGCGCAAGGACCGCGCGGCTGACCGGAATAATGACGCCGAGCTTGTCGCTTACAACGACATGTTTGCCTCGCTCGCCGCACGCGACGGGTCGCATTCTGCAGGACATCAGCCGGAAGCTGGACGGCAGGCGAAATCAGACCGGTCAACGAAATCCGGACCGCACAATCCTTCGACAGGAGATCCTGAATGACCGAAACCCCGCTCCGCGTCGGCTACCGGGTCCGCGCCTCCGAACTTGTCGGACGCAACTGGCTCAATACCGGCGGCAAGCAGCTCCAGCTTGAGGACCTGCGGGGCAAGATCGTTCTTCTGGACTTCTGGACCTTCTGCTGCATCAACTGCCTGCACGTCCTGGATGAACTCCGCCCACTCGAAGAGAAGTATGCGGATGTCTTCGTCACGGTCGGCGTCCACTCGCCCAAGTTTGAACATGAAGCAGACCCCGAGGCCCTGGCCGCTGCCGTGGAACGGTACGAGATCCATCACCCCGTCCTGGACGATCCTGACCTCACCACGTGGCAGGCATACACGGCCCGCGCGTGGCCCACCCTCGTGGTCATCGATCCCGAGGGCTATATCGTGGCGCATCTGTCCGGTGAGGGCCACGCAGCGGGACTTGAGTCCCTGGTCGAAGAACTGGTAGCGGAGCACGAAGCCAAGGGCACGCTGCATCGTGGTGACGGCCCCTACGTACCCGCCGAACCCTCCGCCGGCGACCTGCGGTTCCCCGGCAAGGTGCTCGCGCTGCCGTCAAGCGGCACGTTCCTGGTCGGCGACAGCGGACACCACCGGCTGGTCGAGCTCGAAGCCGACCTGACCACGGTCCGCCGCACCATCGGATCCGGTACACGTGGTTTCGCGGACGGCAGTGCTGCAGATGCCCAGTTCAACGAACCGCAGGGGCTGGCGCTCCTCCCGGCCCAGGTGGCCCGGAGGGTTGGGTACGACGTCGTTGTCGCGGACACCGTCAACCACCGGCTGCGCGGTGTGGCGCTGGAAAGCGGCACCGTGAGGACCATCGCCGGAAACGGCATCCAACGGCTGCTCGACGCGGAAAACCAGGTGAAGGCCCGCCCGGTCGAGTTGCAGGAGACCTCGCACGATCTTGGCGGCACCTCCGAGGACATCCCCGACGACGCCGCGCCCCGCCTTGAGGACACCCACCTCGGCATGGACGCCGTCAACATCTCCCTCTCTTCACCCTGGGACGTGGTGTGGTCCACCACCCTGCAGCGCATCGTCATTGCGATGGCCGGCACCCATCAGATCTTCACAGTTGACCCGGTCAGCGGATCGGTGGACATCCTTGCCGGCACCGGGCTGGAGGGACTGCTCGACGGCGATTCCACCGCAGCCTGGTTTGCCCAGTCCTCAGGGCTCACCGAAGACGACCACGGCAACCTGTGGATTGCGGATTCCGAAACGTCGGCTGTACGGGTGCTGAGCTTCCTCACGGTCAACGGCCGCAACCGCACCCAGGTGCAGACCGCCATCGGTACCGGCCTGTTCGACTTCGGCTTCCGTGACGGCGAGGCCGGCCAGGCACGCCTGCAGCATCCCCTCGGGGTGACGGCCCTCCCGGACGGTTCAATTGCCATCGCCGATACGTACAACGGTGCGGTACGGCGCTACGATCCTGCCACCCGCCAGGTTTCCACCCTCATGCGCGGGCTTTCGGAGCCCTCCGACGTGCTGGTCGATACGGCTCCGGTGGAATCCGGCGGCGAACCGCTGCTCATCGTGGTTGAGACCAACAAGCACCAACTGGTCCGTCTGCCCATCCCCAAGGAAGCGCTCGCCGTCGATGAAGGTGCGTCGCAGACGCAGCGGCCGAAGACCGCCGTCGTACCCGGCGATCTGGCCGTAACCGTACGATTCAGTGCGCCGAAGGGCCAGAAGCTCGACGACCGGTGGGGCGACCCGACCCAGCTGAAGGTCTCCTCCTCGCCGGAGTCGCTGCTGGTTTCCGGCGGTGGCACCGGTATGGGCCTTCAGCGGCAGCTTGTCCTCGCCGGTGACGTGCCCGAGGGTGTCCTGCACATCACCGCGCGGGCTGCGGCGTGCGACGGGGAACCGGGCGGGGAGATCCCCGATCATGCCGCATGCCACCTGTATCAGCAGGATTGGGGCATTCCGGTGACGCTCAGTGCCGACGGCGAAACGGAACTGACGCTCGACCTCCGCGGCCTGGACTGACGCTACCTCCGCGGCCCGGACTAGGGCTGCCGGGGGAAGGCCCGCCGCGAGCGAAGCGAGCATTGGGAGCCAGGTAGGCCCTAGCGCGCTGAACGTGAGCAAGCTGGACACGAGCCGGCCCAACTTGGGCCCAGGTGAGGGAAATTCTGCTCACCGGCGTCTGGTTTGCTCCATGTGCACGATCGCGCCTAGTACTCCACAACCGGCGTGACGACGATTTCCTCGTCAGTGACCGCGAGGCGTGCAGCGAATTCGAAGTCCTGCGGCACGCTGATGGGCTCGATGGCGCCCGTGAAGAGGTCCTGCAGGCTCGTCTCCAGCAGAACCGTGCCACGCAGCGTGGAGATGACCCAGTTGCCGTTGTACGGCTCGATGCTGGCTGAGGGGTATTCGGCGATGGACCAGTTGATCGGCGCGGCAACCCGGTTCTCGGTCTGGAAACCGAACGGGCAGTTGGTCGGCTGGAAAACTGCCTGTTCCGCGCAGGAGTCGAGGAAGCTCTTCAGTTGTGCGTTGACCGCTTCGACCAGGGCAGGCGTAGCTTCGGTCGCCAGGTTCAGGCTCACGGCGCCCTGTTGCCGATTGGTCACGGCAACGGTCTGGGCGGGTGCGGCGAAGTACTCGCTCGTGTAATGGGCTTCGACTTCGGCCGGATAGAACACTGCGAACTGGCTTCGGCCTTCCGGCACCACCACGCGGGTTCCGTTGAGCGTTGCCTCGTTCTCATTGATGACGGACACCTCAAGCGTGGGCAACGCTGCCGGCACAAATTCCCACCGATTGAAGAACAGCCACTCCGTGCCGGTCTTCTCAAGCACGTACGAGGACGTGTGCTCCATGTCCCGGATGGTGTACGTGACGTCGACCTGCATGCGGTTCTCGCCCGAGCGTTGCGGATCACCGACCTCAACATTCTCCATCCCGTCCACTGAACGCTGGAGCGCCGGCCCGTCGAGAAGAGCCGCATTCACATCCGGAACCGTGGCGTTGAGGAGCCCCAGCGCCCGCTCTCCGTCACCCTCCCTGAGTGCCTCCAGGTAGCTCTCCACCTGCTGATGCGGCCCGAACACATGGGTGTTCACGAGGATCACCGTTGCGATTGCCGCGACCACCGCGAGCATGAGCCCAAGCAGCCAGGCAGCCAGGACTCGTATCACGCGGGAAGAATGCACCCTCTTACGTTACCCAATGGGGGTACTGGTTCTACTAACGGCGCTTAGCACCATGACGCCGCGCCGCCGGCGTCAGCCCGAACTACCAACGACGACGGCGCCGCTTGCGTTGGGTGCCGAACAGTCCCCGGACGAGTTCCACGCCGATCGTGCCCGCGACCTTCAGGGCAGCGTCAACCATCTCGCGGTTCTCCTGACGCTGCTGGCTGGCCGGAGGAGCCGGCGGTTGTGTCCCGGTGCGCTGTGACTGCCCCTCGCCGGAGTGGGAGCGTTGCGGGGCCGAGTCGCCGCGCGGCGCAGTGGGAGGCCGCATACTGGGTCGTCCGAGAATTTCTTCCTCGATCCGTCTCGCCTCGGCGTCGATCTCCGCCTGCGAAGGGGCCCGGCGCTCGGAAGGAGCCCCGCGTCCGGGATCTTGCTCCGAACCGGCACCCTCGTCTGTGCCGGCACTCCGGTCTGTGCCGGCGCGCGGGCCGGACGTCGTCGTCGTGCGTGGCACCGGTCCGCTGTCCCGCGACCCGGAAAGCTTTTCGTACGCCGAGTGGCTGTCGATCGGTGTTCCGTACTCGGCGAGCAGCGGGGAGGCGGCCACAATCCCCTCGACCACAGTGGCGGGAGAGGGGCCCATGGTGGAGGTCGGGGAGAACATGCGCGTCCAGGCGACGGGCGTCGGGGCACCGTTCTCGTTCATCACCGTGACTACCGCTTCGCCGATGCCCGCTGAGGTCAGGACCTCCTCAAGGTCGTACGGGCTCGTGGGGAACGTCGACACTGTGGACTTGAGTGCTTTCGCGTCATCAGGCGTGAAGGCACGCAGCGCATGCTGAACCCGGTTCGCCAGCTGTCCCAGCACCTCCGCCGGAACGTCGCGCGGCGTCTGGGTGACGAAGAAGATCCCGACGCCCTTCGAGCGGATGAGCCGGACGGTTGTCTGGATGGACTGCAGGAACGCCTTCGACGCACCGTTGAAGAGCAGGTGCGCCTCATCGAGGAAGAAGACCAGCTTGGGTTTCTCGATGTCGCCAACTTCCGGTAGATCGGCGAAGAGATCGGCGACCAGCCACATCAGGAAGGTCGAGAACAACTGCGGTTTCTGCTGAAGGGTGGGCAGCTCGAGACAGTTGATCACGCCGCGCCCCTCGGTGTCGGTGCGGAGCAGGTCATCCGTGTCGAACTCCGGTTCACCGAAGAACCGGTCCATTCCCTGTGCCTCGAGCGTGATGAGTTCCCGCAGGATGACGCCGGCCGTGGCCTTCGACAGCCCGCCTAGTTCCTGCAGCGCCGGCTTGCCGTCGTCGGAGATGAGGAACCCGATGACCGCGCGCAGATCCGCCAGGTTGAACAGTTCCAAGCCAGCCCGGTCCGCATAGTGGAATACCAGTTGCAGGCTGGATTCCTGCGTTTCGTTCAGGTCCAGGACACGCGCCAGCAGCAGCGGCCCGAAGTCCGAAATGGTGGCGCGGACGGGCACACCCACACCGTCACCGCCGAGGGAAAAGTACTCCACCGGGAAGCTTGCCGGTTCCCACTTCTGGCCCACCGACGTCGTGCGCTTGCCAAGCTTCTCGGATGCTGTCCCGGGCGTGGAGAGTCCGGTGAGGTCTCCCTTGATATCGGCCAGGAAGACCGGGACGCCCTGCGCGCTGAGCTGTTCGGCCATGACCTGCAGGGTGATGGTCTTGCCGGTGCCGGTCGCGCCGGAGACCAGCCCGTGCCGGTTCATCATCGCGAGCGGCAACCGCACGGCCGCGCCCTGGTGCAGTTCACCTCCCACCAGCGCTGCGCCCAACTGGATCGAGGGCCCCTCGAAGGTGTAACCCGCAGTTATCCGTGCCGCATGATCCGCATCGTTGCCCGCCATGGTCACAGCGTACACACGTAGTTCAAGGGGCGTCTGGAACTACAAACAAACGACGACGCCGGCACCCAGGTTGGGTGCCGGCGTCGTCGTTTGTTTGGCGCTGGTCTCGCGCCCCGCGTTCCTAGCGCGTCGGAACTTCCCCCCACTCGCTCCGCTCGCGCGGGTACCCCGCGTTCCTAGCGCGTCGGAAATTCCCCGCACTCGCTCCGCTCGTGCGGGTACCCCGCGTTCCTCAGCTGGCGGCGGCGTGGCTCCCGCCGTCGGCGGCGCTGTTGCCGGCGCGGGCTTCGTCGTCGGCCGCTCGTGCGTTCGCGATCTCCTCAGCCCGTTCCTCATTGGCCTCAGCCGTCAGCGCGGCGCCCGCTTCGGCGTCCCGCGTGAGGTTCTCACCGGTTTCGGCATCGAACAGGTGGAGCTTGCGGGTGTCCACCCAGATCTCCGACTCCCGTCCGCCACGGATACGGCTTGCGGCGTCGAGCGTGACCACCACCTGGGGCCTGAGCTCGTCGGCATCCATTTCGCGCGCGAGGTTGTTGAGGAGCTCCCGGACCTCGGGCGACGGGTCGAAATTGATGTACCCGTACTGCTCGTTGCCCAGCCACTCGGTGTGGGTGAGCGTAGCCGTGAAGGTGGATCCGTGCGGCTTCTTCGCATCATCCACCAGTTTCGCGTCCTCGAAGAACTCCGGCCTGACACCCACCAGGACCACCTTGCGGCCCTCAGCCTTTGCAGCGCGATCCTCGGGAATGTCCAGTTCGCCGAGGGACGTCTGCAGCTTCCCGTTCTCGATCGTCGCGGGGAGGAAGTTCATCGAAGGCGATCCGATGAACCCGGCAACAAACAGGTTCACGGGCTGTTCGTAGAGTTCCCGCGGAGAGGCAATCTGTTGGAGCTCGCCCTTCTTCAGGACAGCAACGCGGTCACCAAGGGTCATGGCCTCGGTCTGGTCGTGAGTAACGTAAACCGAGGTGGTGCCCAGGCGGCGCTGCATCTGCGAGATCTCCGAACGCATCTGCCCGCGCAGCTTCGCGTCCAGGTTGGAAAGCGGCTCGTCGAAGAGGAACGCGTCCGCCTGCCGCACAATCGCCCGGCCCATCGCCACGCGCTGCCGCTGGCCGCCGGAAAGGTTGGCGGGTTTCCGCTGCAGGTGATCGGTCAATTCCAGTGTGGCAGCCGCCTCCGTGACGAGCTTCTGCACCTGGTCCTCGCTGTGCTTGCCCTTCGCGAGGCGCAACGGGAACGCGATGTTCTCGAACACCGTCAAATGCGGGTACAGCGCATAGTTCTGGAACACCATGGCCAGGTTGCGGTCACGTGGTGCCTTGGAGTTGACCCGCTCCTCATTGATGTAGAGGTCACCGGAGGTGATGTCCTCCAGGCCTACGATCATGCGCAGCAGGGTGGACTTTCCGCAGCCGGACGGGCCGACCAGGATGATGAACTCGCCGTCCTCAATGTCGATACTGATGTCATTGACGGCAGGAAAACCGTCACCGTACTTCTTGACGAGGTTCTTCAGCGTTATCGAAGCCATGTTCTTCTGGTCCTCTTCCTTCAGTTTCTTCGGGTCTCAGCCCTTGACTGCGCCCTGGGTAAGGCCTGAAACGATCTGCCGCTGGAACAGCAACACCAGCAGCACAACCGGTATGGTCACAATGATTGCCGCCGCCGAGATGGCGCCGGTTGGAGACTCGAACTGCGAGGCCCCGGTGAAGAACGCAAGGGCCGCAGGAACCGGCCGGGCGGCTTCCGTAGACGTGAGCGAAATGCCGTACACGAAGTCGTTCCAGGCGATGAAGAAGGCGATAATCGCCGTCGTAAATACGCCCGGTGCGGCAAGCGGCACGATCGCCTTCCGGAACGCCTGCCAGGTGGTGGCGCCGTCAACCTGTGCGGCTTGCTCGAGTTCCCAGGGGATCTGGCGGAAGAACGCCGCCAGCGTCCAGATGGAGATCGGCAGGGTCAGCGATAGGTACGGAATGATGAGGCCGATCCACGTGTCGTAGAGACCGATGTTCCGCCACAGGTTGAACAGCGGCGTCACGATGGAGATGACCGGGAAGATCGACACGGCCAGCGCCGTCGTCAGGATGACTTTTTTGCCGGGAAATTCGAGCCGCGCAATCGCGTAGGCGCACAGGGTGGCCAGCACGACGGCGATGGCCGTTGCGATCAGCGAGATACCTATCGAGTTCCAGAGCGCGGTGAGGAACAGTTCCTGTGCGTCACCGACCAGGATCTGCTCGTAATTGTCCAGCGTGGCAGCGCCGGGGGAGGGGAGGAAGTTGCCGTTGGTGAGATCGCCCGCCGATTTGAACGAGGTGGCGAAGATCGATGCCACAGGGAAGAGCGCGTAGATCAGAACCGCAATGGAGATGATTGTCCACCAGAGCTTTTCGCGGCCGGTCGATTTCATCGCTTTCCTCCTGTCGTTCCGGCGAGGTCAACCTTGAACACCTTGATCGCTACGAAGCTGATCAAGAGCACGCAGACGAAGAGCAGAACCGAAACCGCTGAACCGAGGCCTATTTCCAACCTGGTGATGGACGTCCGATAGGCGAGTAATGAGAGCACTTCGGTGCCATATTGGCCATTGGTCATGATGAACACGTTGTCGAATATTCGGAACGCGTCCAGGGCCCTGAACAGGACAGCGACCATGATCGCCGCCTTCATGTTCGGGATGATGACCTTGCGCATCTGCTCCCACCATGTGGCGCCGTCCACCTTGGCGGCTTCCGTCAGTTCATCCGGAACCTGTGCGAGGCCAGCCAGCAGAAGGAGCGAGATGAAGGGCGTGGTCTTCCAGATCTCAGAGGCCATAATCACCGGTAACGCGGTGCTCGCCTGGGCGAACCAGTTAAGGTCCTGGTCAATCCCGGGGACCCAGTCGAACCAGCTATTCACATAGCCCGAGCTGATGTCGAAGGCGTAGAACCATGCATATGCCGAGACCACGGTGATGATGCCGTAGGGCACCAGGATGGCGGTCCGTAGCCAGCCGCGCACTGCCTTGAGTGCCCGGTGCATCACCAGCGCCAGCGCGAAGCCGAGCACCAGTTCGACGGCGACGGTCACGATGGTGATCAGGACAGTGGTCCAGAGGTCGCGCCACCACACCGGGTCGCTGAGGATTGTCACGTAGTTCTGCAGGAGGATGAATTCGCGCTCATCCGGTGCCGTCAGACGGAACGCGTAGAGCGAATCGAAGAATGCCTGCAGGATCGGATACAGGGTCACCGCGAGCATAATGATGAATGCCGGACCGGCGAGCATCCAGCCCAGCCGGCGTTCCGCCCTGGCACGGTCGCTGTAGTCGTTGTTGCGGTTGTTCTTGCCGTTGGCTTTCATGGCCTTCGGGTTTTTGGTGATCGTGCTGGTCACAGCAGTCTCTCCCCTCTCAGCACAGCGGTGATGAACTCCGCCGATTCCTCCGGTGTGGTTTCCGGATCCACCTCATCGGGCGGAGTCCAGGTTTGCTGCAGGCCGCTGGAGATCTCGTTGTAGAAGGGGGTCTGCGGACGGGGTGCTGCGATTTCGAGCGATTCGCGGATGGTGTCAGCCATGGGGAACTGTTCTTCAATCCGCGGATCCTCGTATGCTTCCGAGTTCGAGGGCGGGTTTCCGTTGGTGAGGAAGTACTCCGTCTGGTTCTCGGGCTGCACGATGCACTCGATGGCCTGGTACGCCAGTTCGGGGTTGTCACTTCCCGCGCCGACCCCGAGGTTGATCCCACCCAGCGGCGGGGCTGTCTCCGTATCCTCGGAGACCCGCGGATACAGGGCCCAACCGATGTCGTCCAGGACCGACTGGTCCAATGTGCCGTCCTCCACAGCTCCCTGCGTTGCAGGCCAGACGAACGGATAGTTGACCATGAAGGATCCGCTCTCGCCCTGGAAGAGGGTCAGCGACGTATTCTCCGTGGACGTCGCGAGGCCTGGGCCGCCAAGGCCCTCGTCGCCAATGGTTCCGATGATGCGTGCCGCCTCGCGGCCGGCGTCGCTCACCAGGCCAAGCTCGATCTCATCAGCCTCCGCTTCAGGGTTCTCGAGGATGGTGCCGCCAGCCGATTCGATCAACGAGTTGATCCAGACCGTCATTGACTCCGCCTGCGAGCCCTGCACACCCAATTCCACATCCTGTGCGGCGGCAACTTCCATCAGCTGATCCCAGGTCACAGGCTGCGACATGTCCAGTCCTGCTTCCTCGGCAACGGACTCCCGGTACCAGAGGATCTGCGTGTTCGCCCAGAACGGTACGGTGACCAATTCGTCTTCGTACATCGCACCCTGCAGTGCGCCCTCGAGGGTGTTCTCCGTGGTGGCCTGAGCCGTTTCCTCGGGAACGGGCGCAAGGAACGTTGCCAGCTCGGGTACGAACGGCGGGTCGATGCTCATGATGTCCAGCGAGTCATCGCCGGCCGCGAGCCTACGCGCCAGTTGTTCGCGCTGCGCTGCGGCGTCGTTCGGAAGGAGGGACGTTTCGATCCGGTATTCGCCATTGGCCTGCTCGGTGCAGAGCTGGGCAATCGCAGCCTGCCCGCCGGCGTCGGGATTGATATACCAGGTGAGCGTCGGGACACCGGAATTCGCTGGTCCGCATCCGCTCAGCAGGAGCGAAGCGAGCCCGAGCGACGCCGCCGCAACCGCACCCGGCCGCCTCCTGGTCCGGTTCTTTTCCTGCCTCATACCCTTGCGGGTCCCGCGATTTCCCGGCATACGTACCTCGCCTCCACATCGAGCCTTGCCAGCCTGCGGCCCTGGGACTGATGCAGTCGCTGGGACCGGAAGCATACTTGTCTTCCTGACCATATGCCTTGAGTGGACAATTCGCTAGGACGTGGTTGGCGCGCCTGGGAAGCGTTCGGCGGGAGGTATAACGAAGACAAGCGAGTCCGCAGTATGCGCGGACCCGCTTGTGCAGGAAGGTGGTTGCGGGAGCTAGAGAAGCGCTGCGTTGTTCAGCGCGAACGGTGGACGTTCAAGGCCCTCCGTGAGGCCCTCAGCGGGATCATTACCGAGTTCGATGATCCGGTTGTTCGAATCCACGTGCACGATCGTGGGTGTGTACGCGTGTGCCTCTTCGGTGGTCATTGCCGCATAGGTGATCAGGATGACCGTGTCACCCTGATGGACCAGATGGGCTGCCGGCCCGTTGATGCCAAGGACGCCCGAGCCGCGCTCACCCGCGATGGTGTACGTTTCCAGCCGCGCGCCGTTGGTGACGTCCACAATCGAGACCATCTCGCCGGGCAGGATATCCGCTGCCTCAAGCAGGTCCAGGTCAACGGTTACTGAACCCACGTAGTGCAGATCTGCGTGGGTGACCGTTGCGCGGTGGATTTTGGACTTGAACATTGTGCGATTCATCAGCGTCCAGTCTACGCTTGCCCCTCCCGTGCTGCCATGTGGGGTTGAGCACGCCAATCCGCCTACGCGTCCGGTGCCTTTCGCAGCGCCCGGCCGAGGATCGCCGAGCTCAGCGCCTCGACCAGTTCCTGGTTAGCCAGCGGGTTGCTGAGCAGCGTGAAGTCGACGTCGCCGAGGGTCGGCAGGTCAAACCGGTTGGTGACCTGCACCAGGTCCTCGGGGATGAGTGATTGCGGAAAGACCGCCAGCCCGATTCCCGCCCGCGCAGCAGCGAGGACCCCGTTGATTTCACGGGTGTTGCAGGTGATCCGCCAGGTCCTGCCCGCCCGCTCGAGCGCATCGATCGCCATCTGCCGGCTCAGGCTCGGCGCCTGGTAGGCGATCAGGGGGACCGGGGCGCCGTCGTCGAGCGTTGTTTTTCCGTGGCCCGCCCAGACGAGACGATCGCGCTGGACAAGGGTGCCTTCGCCCGTGCCGGTCATGTACTTGATGAAAATAAGGTCGAGCTGCCCCGCCCGCAGCCTGCGCAGGAGGGGAGGGCTCTGGGAGACGGTGAGTTCGAGGTTGATCTGTGGATAGAGCTGCCGGAAGTGGCGGAGGATGCGGGGGAGTTGCGTGATGGCGAGGTCATCGGCCACACCGAATCGCAGCCGGCCGCGCATTGCGGAGCCGGAGAAATAGCTGAGTGCCTGTTCCTGCGCGGCGAGGATGGTCCGTGCGAAACCTGCCATGGCATCGCCGTTGTCGGTCAGGCGAACCTCACGGGTGTCGCGCGCAATCAGCATCCGTCCGGCTGCCTTCTCCAGTTTGCGCACATGCTGGCTGACGGTCGGCTGACTGAGGCCCAGTTGGGTCGCCGCACCGGTGAAGCTCTGGGTCTCAGCGACGGCAAGGAACGTCTTGAGCTGTAGGGAATCGAACACTTACTGTCCTTCGACGGGAGTCATTACGTTCTTCAATAGTACTTATAGTCTCAATAGGCTTCGTGAATGCGCACGGTGATGGCTAGCGTTGAAGGTGCATCTCAATCAGGTAACAGTCCCATCAATTCAGGAAGACACCTTGGCACCCCCACCCCCCTCCGCGCCCGCCGGAGATCCCACACTGACCGCACCGATCCCCGTAACCACACAGCGCCCAGCCTGGCGCGACACCTTCATCTCCCTACGAATCCCCAACTTCCGTCTCTTCGCAATCTCCCACCTGGTTGCTGTCGTCGCACTCTGGATGCAGCGCATTGCCCAGGATTGGATGGTTCTGCAGCTCTCCGGCTCCGTCACGGCCGTTGGAATCACTGTGGCGTTGCAGTTCGCTCCCATGCTTCTGCTTGGTCCGTGGGGCGGGGTGGTGGCCGATCGCTATCCGAAGCGGCTGCTCCTCATCATCACCCAAAGCATCGCCGCGCTCATGGCAACGGCAATGGCCGTCCTGGCCCTCACCGGACTCATCCAGGTGTGGCACGTCTACGTCATCGCTTTTGTGATCGGCCTCGTTACCGTCGTGGATGCTCCGGCAAGGCAGGTCTTCGTCAATGACCTGGTTGGTCCCACCTACCTGCGCAACGCGATCAGCCTCAACTCCTCGGTCTTCCAGCTCGGCGCCATGGTCGGACCTGCTGTCAGCGGCATCCTCATCGTGGCGGTTGGCGGCGGCTGGGCGTTCGCCATCAACGCGCTTGCCTGCACCTATACGGTGTTCACCCTGTACAGGCTTCGCACCGACCAGCTGAACACCGTGGCACCTGCGCCGAGGACCAAGGGGCAGCTCCGGCAGGGCGCCCGCTATCTGGTCAGCAAGCCGCCCATCCTCTGGTGCACGGTCGCCGCCGGTTTCGTGGCCATTTTCGCGTTGAGCACGCCAGTGCTCATGGCAGCTTTTGCCGACAGCGTGTTTCATTCCGGCGCCGGAGGTTACGGGCTGCTCAACACGGCGCTGGCAACCGGAGCCCTTGTGGGTGCACTCGCCTCCACCCGGCGCACACAACTTCGGCTTCGCGGCGTGCTGGGCGGTATGACGGCCTTCGGCGGATTCATGGCACTGGCTGCGTACGTTCCGAACCAGTTCGCCTTCACCGTGCTGATGTTCTTCGCCGGAGTCGGAAGTCTCTGGTTCGTCACCGGCGCCAACCAGTTGGTCCAGGTTTCCACGAACGTGGCGATCAGGGGCCGGGTGATGAGCCTCTACATGATGGTCCTCATCGGAGGGCAGGCCGTGGGCGGACCGATGATTGGCTGGCTGGCCGAGAACATCGGGGCGCAGACTACCCTGCTGATCGCGGGAGGCGTGCCTGTACTCGCAGCAGGGGCTATCGCCGTCGTGCTTGCCCGGCGCGGCCAACTCACCGTGCGCTTCCGGTGGACTCCGGCACCACACGAACGACGCCGGCTGGTTGCCATCGTGCCGAAGGTGCAGGCCGGTTAGTTCGGGCCCATTCCTGCGAACTTGATGGATATCCCGTCGAACCCGGATTCTCAATGGGACTGTCCGGACTATCCCGGTGAACCGCCGATTTCGCTGGGATATCCCGCTGGCGCGGGTTCGGTGGATGTCCCGTCGCCGCGTACGGTGAGCTGCATGAGTGTGCTCCTGGTTGTGGTTCTGTTCGCCGTTGCCGCGCTGGCTGAGATTGGTGGCGCCTGGCTCATCTGGCAGAGCGTCCGCGAGGGCCAGCCGTGGTGGTGGGCGGGACTCGGCGTCATGGCCCTCGGCGCGTACGGTTTCGTGGCTACGCTGCAGCCGGATGCGAATTTTGGCCGCATTCTCGCAGCCTACGGCGGCGTCTTCGTGGTCGGATCGCTGGTGTGGGGGATGGTGCTCGACGGCTTCCGCCCCGACCGCTGGGACGTGATCGGGTGCGCCATCTGTGTGGCGGGTGTTGCGGTGATCATGTTTGGGCCGCGCTCAGGAGTTGAGTGAGTGCCTGAGCTGATGCAAGTAATCGTGGAGCGGGCGACGGGAATCGAACCCGCGTATCGAGCTTGGGAAGCTAGCGCTCTACCATTGAGCTACGCCCGCACAGCGGCCTGAACCGCTCCATAAACACTACAACATCCCAACGGCACTCACGCTCCATGACCGACGAGCACGACCGGCGAACATAACCGGCCAAACGGCAGGCCGCTACTACTCGTCATCCCGCCAGTCCGCACCCTGTGACCCTGCAACGGATTCATCCTTGACGCGCTCAACTAGCTCCTTCCACGGCCCCTGAACGGCGCTTTCGGTCACCGTGACTTCCCGGTACCCGACGCTGATCCGGTACACGTAGCGGTCACGTTGGGCATCATCGTCGAAGTCCTCCACCTGGTCCAGCAGCGGCAGCCACCGCTCCTGCGCTTCGTCGCTGCTCACGTCAACGCTCCAGGTCCGGGTGATGCCCGCAAATCCGCCGGAACGCGAGACCACAATCCGGGTCACAGCACGCCCACCTCCCGCCATGCGTAGTCCACAACCTCAGCTTCGGACGAGCCGTCGCCGTAGCGCTGCACCGCGGCATCGACCGTTACCTGCGCGAACAGTGCGAAATCACAGTCCACTGGCACTTGTCCCCCGGTCGCGGCGTCGTACCAGACCCGGCCAACGCCCTCCCAGGCGCGCCCGCCGAGCCGCGTCGCAGCGATGTAGAAAGCGTGGTTCGGAATGCCGGAGTTGATGTGCACGCCACCGTTGTCCGAGGTTGTCTCCACGTAATCGGCCATTGTGCCGGGTTGAGGATCCTTGCCCAGCACGTCGTCGTCGTACGCTGTGCCCGGCGCCTTGAGCGAGCGAAGCGCGCGGCCCTGCACCTTGTCCGTGAAAATTCCTTCACCCACGAGCCAGCTCGCGGCATCAGCCGACTGGCCCAGCTCGCGCTGCTCCACCAGCACGCCGAAGACATCCGAAATGGACTCGTTCAAAGCCCCCGCCTGGCCCTGGTACCGCAGGTTGGACGTGTACTGGGTGAACCCGTGCGTGAGTTCGTGGCTGATCACGGTGATCGAGGAGGTGAAGCGGCCAAACACCTCTCCGTCGCCGTCCCCGAAGACCATGCGGGAACCGTCCCAGAACGCGTTGTCGTACGCTTCGCCATAGTGCACAGTGGCGTTCAGCGGATGCCCGGCGTCGTCGATCGAGGACCTTCCGTACACCTCGCCGAACAGGTCATAGGTGGCGCCCAGGCCAGAGTAGGCCTCGTCCACCGCGACATCGCCGGTGGGTGGATCCCCCTCCCGCCGCACAGCCTCGCCCGGCAGCGTCTGGGTGCCGCCGGCGTCGGAAATAGTGCGGCGAAGGGCGAGGACGACGGCGGTGCCCGCTCCGCGCGGAGGCTCAGTGGGCGCGGCCGCACGGGCGGCACGCAACGGATCAAGCTGTACCAGTGCCCGCCGCGCCGCGGCAGCCGCCGCCTGATGATCGGGATCCTCCAGACTTGCCAGCCTCGCCAGCAAATACGGTGGAACGATGCTGCAATGCACCTGCTGTGGTTCTGTTCGGCCTTCGCCCATGCGTCCTCCTGAGGTTGGGTCAAACGTAGTGGCCGCCACTGACGGTTTCAATGGACCCCGCTAAACCGGCCGGGTCGCTACGCTGATAACCATGAGCGTCGAACGGAACACCAGAGAACTCGAAGAGGGCATCGAGAAGGATTTCTCAGGGAAGATGACCTACGGCTCCTACCTCGCGCTCGATCAACTGCTCAGCGCGCAGCATCCCGTGAGCCGGCCCGAGCACCACGACGAGATGCTGTTCATCATCCAGCACCAGACCTCCGAGCTCTGGCTGAAACTGGTGCTGCATGAGCTGGGTGCCGTGCGGAAGCGCCTGCGGGAGGACGATCTGCGGGCAGCGATGAAGGGCATCGCCCGGATCAAGCACATCCAGCGCTCCCTCACCGAGCAATGGTCAGTGCTGGCGACGCTGACGCCGTCGGAATACGCGGATTTCCGCGGTTCGCTGCAGGCGGCCAGCGGTTTCCAGTCCTACCAGTACCGCGCGGTGGAGTTCCTGCTGGGTAACAAGAACGCCGGGATGCTGCAGGTGTTCGAGAGCGATCCCCAGGCACTTGAGCTCCTGTCCGGCCTGCTGGGTGAGACAAGTATCTACGACGAGTTCGTCCGCTACCTGCACCGCCGCGGGTACGCTGTTCCGGACGAACTGCTCCACCGCGACGTCACACAGGCTCACGAGTTCAACCCCGGTCTGGTCCAGGTGTACAAGCTGGTGTATGAGCACGCCGCCGAGCACTGGGACGTCTACGAGGCGTGCGAAGAACTGGTGGACCTGGAGGACAACTTCCAGCTCTGGCGGTTCCGCCATCTCAAAACCGTGGAGCGCACCATCGGCCACAAGAGCGGCACCGGCGGATCATCCGGCGTCGGATTCCTGCAGCGGGCGCTGGAGCTGACCTTCTTCCCGGAGCTGTTCGCCGTAAGAACGGAGATCGGGAAGTAGCCGGTGCGGTATTTTTAGACGGTGCTGATCTCCGACCGCGACATCCGAACCGAAATTGTCAACCGGCGCATCGCGCTCGATCCGTTCGATCCCGAGATGGTCCAGCCCTCGAGCGTGGACGTGCGCATCGACCGGTTTTTCCGCCTGTTCGACAATCACAAGTACGCGCACATCGACCCGGCAGAGGACCAGCCGGAACTGACCAGGCTCGTGGAGGTCGCCGCGGACGAGCCCTTCATCCTGCACCCGGGCGAGTTTGTCCTCGGCTCCACCTATGAGCAGGTGACACTTCCCGACGACGTCGCCGCCCGCCTTGAGGGCAAATCATCCCTTGGGCGGCTCGGCCTGCTGACCCACTCCACCGCCGGTTTCATTGACCCGGGGTTCTCCGGCCACGTCACGCTCGAGCTTTCCAACATGGCAACCCTCCCCATCAAGCTGTGGCCGGGCTCGAAAATCGGGCAGCTCTGCTTCTTCAAGCTCACCTCACCGGCTGAGCACTCCTACGGCACGGGTGCGTACGGCAACCGTTACCAGGGGCAGCGTGGCCCGACGGCGTCGCGGAGCCACCTGAACTTCCACCGGACCTCTATCCGCGACGAGGAGGCCGGCGCCGAGGTACCCGCGTCAGTGCCTCACGCCTAGATTCCTCACGTTCCGCCGTCGCCGTGGGGGAGTAATCTGGACAAAGGTGAGGGGCATTTCCCTCACCCTTTTCCAGGTTACTCCCGGGCCTGTCCAGCTTGTTCCCGTGTAGTCAGGGCGCGGGTACGACGGCGGGCGCCACCTTCGCGGGCGGCTTCACCGGGAGCAGCACCAGCAGTCCGGCGAACAGCACCACGAGGATGCCGATAATCCCGAAGCGCTGTTCACCGTAGATCCCGATGAAGAGCGAGAACAGGGCCGGCGCGAGGAAGCTGACGGCGCGGCCGGTGGTCGCGTAGAGCCCGAACATTTCACCCTCCTCGCCCCGCGGGGAGAGTCGGGCCAGGTATGCCCGGGAGGACGCTTGCGCCGGACCCACAAACAGGGTCAGCATCAACCCGAACACCCAGAACGTGGTGTCGCCGGTCCACTGGACGCCAAACACCTCGTAAGTCGATGCGCCCAGCACCAAGACCGCGGTCCCGGCGATGAGCAGCCCGATCAGCGAGACGATGATGACCAGCTTGGGGCCGACGCGGTCATCGAAGAATCCGCCGATCACCGCACCGATTGCGGCAATCACATTTCCCACGATGGCGAAGAGGATCACCTCGCTGAGCTCGAATCCGAAGGTCCCCGCAGCGATGATCCCGCCGAAGGTGAAGACTGCCGCCAGGCCGTCGCGGAAGATCGCACTCGCGAGCAGGAAGAAGATGGTGTGCGGGCTGGTGCGGTAGATCGCCTTGATGCGGCGGAAGAGCAGCTCATAGGAGGCGAGGAACCCCAGTTTGTCCGCACGTTCCTGGCGCGGAATCTCGGGCACCGCAAACATGACCGGAAGCGCGAACGCAAGGAACCAGAGCGCGGAGAACACGGCAACCAGGCGGATGTTCAGGCCGTCGGCAGTGTTCGATCCGAACCAGTCAACCACCGGCTGCACAAACGCGATCAGCACAATAATCAGCGCAACAATCCCGCCGACGTAACCCATCGCCCAACCGAACCCGCTGATTCGCCCCACGCTGTGCGGTGTGGAGATCTGGGCGAGCATGGCGTTGTAGTTCACGCCGGCAAACTCGAAGAAGATGTTTGCGGCCGCGATGAGGGCAACGCCGAAGATAAGCAGTTCGGGCCTCGGGAAGACAAAGAAACACATCGCGGTCAGGAGCGCGACGACGAGGCTGTTGACTCCCAGCCAAAGCTTCCGGCGGCCTCCGACGTCTGAGCGTTGACCGGTCACCGGCGCAAGCAGGGCAATCAGCAGGCCGGCAACCGCAAGACCCCAGCCCAGAACTTCGGAAGCGTAGGTCTCGCCGCCGAAGGCGTCCGAGGTCAGGTACACGGTGAAGACGAAGGTGGTCATTACGGCGTTGAACGCGGCCGATCCCCAATCCCAGGATGCCCAGGCGAGCACAGGCTTGGTGAGAAGACGTGCCGTGGGCTTTCGCGATGCCGTGCTCATAGGCTGCATGCTATCTGCTGCAGGCGTACAACAGGTTGAGATTCGGCTTTATTCCCCGTACCTACCTCATCAGCGATGGGCGGAACCGGCCGCGGCACAGCGTATTCCCCGGGTAGAATAGACGCAAGCCCTTGACCGTCAGCTGACCGTCTCGTCTTGAAGAGAGATCAGGAGATCATCGTGCTCATCGTACTCGTCGCGTTGTTTGCGATGGCTACGATCGCGCCCTTGATCTTCCGCCGGCTGGGCCGCTCGGCGTTCTACATCCTGGCCGCAGTGCCGGCCGCCGGATTCGCCTGGCTCATTGCCACCTTCCCTAATTACACCGCGGCGGTCCAAACTGCCGCTAACGGCCAGCCCAACGCGCCGCCGTCCGTCGTCGTTCCCTGGATTCCGCAGCTGCAATTGGAACTGGCCTTTCGGATGGACGCCCTGTCCGCTGTACTCAGCATCCTCGTCCTCGGTGTCGGCGCGCTGGTCCTTTTCTACTGCGCGCGCTACTTCAAGCAGGATGAACCGAACATCGGTCCGTTCGGCGCGCAACTGCTTGCCTTCGCCGGCGCCATGTTTGGCCTGGTCATCGCCGACGACCTCATCCTGCTCTTCATCTTCTGGGAACTGACCACCGTGCTGTCCTACCTGCTGATCGGGTACTCAAGGCACCGTCTGGCCGCCAGGCGGGCAGCACTGCAGGCCCTGATAGTGACAACCCTCGGCGGGCTGACCATGCTGGTGGGGCTCATCCTGCTAGGCCAGTCTGCGGGAACCTACCGGCTCTCGGACATCCTTGCCCGCGCGGAGACGCTCACCGGAACGGCTGTGGATGTCGCGATCGTGCTGATACTGGTCGGTGCCGTGTCCAAGTCCGCGCTCGTGCCGTTCCACTTCTGGCTTCCCGGAGCCATGGCGGCGCCCACCCCGGTCAGCGCCTATTTGCACGCCGCGGCCATGGTCAAGGCCGGCATCTACCTGATTGCCCGTCTCGCGCCCGGATTCTCGGACAGCACGGTGTGGTTCGTCCTCGTGATGACGCTCGGACTGGCCACCATGATCCTCGGCGGTTGGCGGGCCCTGCGCCAACACGATCTCAAGCTGCTGCTCGCCTACGGGACAGTGAGCCAGTTGGGCTTCCTGACCATGGTGGTAGGGCTCGGCGGGCAGGACGGCGCGCTGGCCGGCCTTGGCCTCCTTCTTGCCCACGGATTCTTCAAGGCCACCCTGTTCCTGGTGGTCGGCATCATTGACCACCAGTCGGGCACCCGTGACATCCGCGGACTGTCGGGGCTTGCCAGGTCAGCCCCCATACTCGCCGTCGTCGCTGCCATAGCCGCAGCATCAATGGCCGGCATTCCACCGCTGCTGGGCTTCGTCGCCAAGGAATCGGTCCTCGAAGCGTTTGTCCATCGAGCTGAGGAAGGCCCGGTGGGTGTAGTGCTGCTGGTCGGCATTGTGCTCGGTTCCATCCTGACCTTCGCCTATAGCGCGCGCTTCGTGTGGGGAGGCTTCGGCGCCAAAGGCGGCGAGCCTACGCCGTTCAAGCGGGTCGAGCCGTCCTTCCTGTTCGCGCCGGCACTGCTTGCTCTCGCATCAGTGGTTTTCGGGCTCTGGCCCGCATTGCTCGACGCCGCAGTCCAGCCTTACCTCACAGCCTTCCCGCCGGGGGAGCAGACGCCGCACCTGTTGCTCTGGCACGGCCTGAGCCCGGCGTTGTTCCTCTCGCTCGGGACCATCGCCGGCGGCACCGTCCTGTTCCTGCTGCGTGAGCGGTTCGAAGCAGTACAGCTTCGGCTGGCCCGGAAGACCGACGCGGAGAAGACCTACAAGGACGTCATCGGGGTGCTTGACGATGTCGCGGTGTGGATCACGGGCCGCACCCAGCGAGGTTCGCTGGCGTTCTACCTGTTCGTCATCCTGTCCATGGCGATCGTCACGCCACTCTCGGCACTGATCTTCTTCGACGCGCCTGTGCCCGATCAGTGGCACCTGGCTGACTCGCCCGCCCAGGCCATTGCCGGCGTCGTTATTGTTCTCGGTGCCTTCGCCGCACTCCGCGCGACCAAGCGGTTCATGGCCGTCATCATGGTGGGGCTGACCGGCTACGGAATTGCCCTGATCTTCGCGCTGCAGGGCGCACCGGATCTTGCGCTGACCCAGTTGCTGGTCGAGACCATTGTGATGGTGGCGTTCGTGCTCGCCCTGCGCTCGCTGCCGGCGCGGCTCTGGCAACGCGAGCCGGGGCGGAAGTACCGGGTGCTGCGCGCGGTGCTCGGGATCTCGTTCGGCCTGGTGATGGCGGCAATTGCGATGTCGGCGATGGCCTCCCGCGTTGCCGAGCCCATCTCCCTGAGTTTTCCGCAGTTGGCGTACGACGACGGCGGCGGCGCGAACATTGTTAACGTCACCCTGGTGGACATCCGGGCCTGGGACACCTTCGGGGAGATCAGCGTCCTCGCCATTGCTGCGACCGGCGTTGCCAGCCTCATCTTCGTGCGCGGCCGTAGCGACGGGCGGGTGCGTGCGGACAACATCGAGACCGGTTCGGTGGACCGGAACCAGGAACCGATCGCCGAGTACGGCCGGGAGGCGGCGGCACTCGAGTTGGCCAAGAAGTTCGCGACGTCGGCCAGGGACGCCTGGCTGGTCGCGGGCCGGACACTGGCGCCTGAACGACGCTCCATCATCTTCGAAGTGGTCACACGGCTGCTGTTCCATTCTGTGATCATCTTCTCGATCTACCTGCTGCTGGCAGGGCACAACCTGCCCGGTGGAGGCTTCGCCGGCGGGCTGATGGCCGGGCTCGCGCTCACCATCCGGTACCTGGCCGGCGGACGGTTCGAATTAGCCGAGGCCACGCCGATCAGCGCCGGGCTGCTGCTCGGTGCGGGGCTGGCAACCGCGTCCCTGACGGCGATTGTTCCGGTCTTCCTGGGCGGCGAGGTGTTCCAGAGCGCGATCATCGAGACAACCTGGCCGGTCTTCGGCGACATCAAGTTCGTGACCTCCACCATCTTCGACATCGGTGTGTACATGGTGGTGGTGGGACTGGTGCTGGACGTTCTGCGCAGCCTTGGATCCGAGATTGACGAGCGCAGCGAAGGCAAGAACATGACCAGGCCGGTAGGCATCGACGCCCTCAAGGAAGAACAGCATTCCGAGCCGGGAGAAGAGGTGGCCCGGTGAGCGTCAACATCACCTTGCTGGTAGTCATGGCAGCACTCTTCGCCGCAGGCATCTACCTGCTTCTCGAACGCAGCCTCACCCGGGTACTGCTCGGGCTGATCCTGCTGGCGAACGGTGCCAACATGCTGCTGCTCTCAGCCGGCGGATTTGCCGGGAAAGCGCCGCTGTACGCCGCCGATATTCCGGCCGAGGAATACAATGACCCGCTACCGCAGGCCCTCATCCTCACCTCGATCGTGATCTCCTTCGCGGTCACAGCGTTCATGCTCGGCATCATCTACCGGTCCTGGGTCCTCGGCCGCCAGGACGAAGTCCAGGACGACATCGAAGACCGGCGCGTTGCATCCCAGAGCAGCTTCGATGCTGAGGACGACGCCGAGGTCCCCCTGGAAACCACAGAATTCACGCCGGTCGAAGAAGCAGAGGAAGCGCCCGGCGCGCAGAGGCACCTGACCACGAGCACCGAGGAGGAGCGATGAACATAGCGAACCTCGCGCCGCTCGCGGTGGTCCTGCCGTTCCTCGGTGCGGCGCTGGCCTTCGTGCTTATCCGCCACTCCCGCTCACAGCGGGCCGTCAGCATCACCACGCTCAGCGTCACCCTGCTGATTGAAGTATTCCTTCTCGTGAATACCAGCACTCAGGGCACCACCGCGGTGTTCGTGGGGAACTGGGCAGCGCCGTTCGGCATCACTATGGTCGTGGACCAGTTCTCGGCCCTGATGCTTGTGGTGTCCTCCGCGGTGAGCCTGGCGGTCCTCATCTACGCAACGGGTCAGGGCATGACAGATGGGGATGAAGACGGTCCCATTTCGATCTTTCACCCGACATATCTGATCCTGGTGGCAGGTGTTTCCAACGCTTTCCTCGCCGGGGACCTGTTCAATTTGTATGTCGGGTTCGAGATCCTTCTGACCGCGAGCTACGTCCTCATGACCCTTGGCGGCACCACCCCGCGCATCCGCGCGGGGGTGACGTACGTCGTCGTCAGTGTGGTCTCCTCGATGCTGTTCCTGATCAGCATCGGCATGATCTATGCGGCGACGGGCACCATCAACATGGCAGACCTTTCGCTGAAACTGGCGGACATCGACCACGGCACCCAAATGATCCTGCACCTGATGCTGCTGGTCGCGTTCGGCATCAAGGCCGCGGTGTTCCCGTTGTCCTTCTGGCTGCCGGACTCCTACCCAACGGCGCCTGCACCGGTGACCGCGGTGTTCGCCGGACTGCTGACGAAGGTGGGCGTCTATGCGATGGTCCGCACCGAGACACTGCTATTCCCCGGTGACCGGATCAACACGCTGCTGATGGTGGTTGCGCTGCTGACCATGGTTGTGGGCATTCTTGGTGCGCTCGCGCAGTCGGATATCAAACGTATGCTTTCCTTCACCCTGGTGAGCCACATCGGGTACATGGTGTTCGGCCTGGCCGTGTCCACCGTGATCGGACTCGGGGCGGCGGTGTATTACGTCGCGCACCACATCACCGTGCAGACCAGCCTCTTCCTCGTCACGGGGCTCATCGAGCGCCGCGGCGGAACCGCCAACATGGACAGGCTCGGTGGCCTCGCAAAGATTTCACCGGTGCTCGCGCTGCTGTTCTTCATTCCGGGAATGAACCTGGCCGGAATACCGCCCTTCTCGGGCTTCCTCGGCAAACTCGGCCTGCTGCAGGCCGGCGTCGAACTCGGAACGCCGATCGCGTACGTGCTTGTCGGAGCGGGTGTCCTCACTAGCCTGATTACGCTGCTGGCCATCGCACGGGTCTGGAACCGTGCCTTCTGGCGCAGGCCGGAGGACGCCACCCACCCCGATCCGATCCTCCTCGTGAAGAAGGAGGACGGCTCCGCGATCAGGACGTCAAGCCGAGTCACTGCGCACAGCACCGGCCGGTTCGCAGGCCGCAAGCCGGTCCACCTCCTGCCGCGCACCATGGTGGGTCCGACGATCGGGCTGGTTGCCTTGGGGGTTGCTCTGACGGTACTGGCCGGGCCGCTGTTCACGCTCAGCGACCAGGCAGCGCAACAGATGCTGGAACGCACGCCCTATGTCGACGCCGTCCTGGGCGAGGGCGCAATGGAAGAAGCCGAGGCGACCCCATGATCCGCCAACGAATACCGCTGCGCGTTGAACTGCCGCTGCTGATCTGGCTGGTTCTGGTCTGGGGCGCGCTGTGGCAGGACTTCAGCCTGGGCAACCTGGTCTTCGGAGCGATCATCGCGTTTGCCGTGGCGAATCTGCTCTACCTGCCTCCGGTGGAGCTGAGCGGCCGGTTCAACCTCTTCTACGCTGCCGGTTTTGCGGGACGGTTCCTGTACCAACTGGTGGTTGCCAGCTTCCAGGTGTTCTGGCTGGCAATTACCAAGGGTCCGCGCCTCAAGAACGCGGTAGTGGCGGTACGGCTACGCAGCCTCTCGGATTTGCTGGTGACGGCAACCGGACACGCGATCTCGCTCATTCCCGGCTCGCTCGTGGTGGAGGTGGACCGATCGACCTCCACCCTCTACCTGCACTGCCTGAACGTGGTCACGGCCGAAGACGCCGAGGAGATCCGCCGGAACGTCCAACGGACCGAAGAGTGGCTGATCCGCGTCATGGGATCCCGCGAGGACCTCGCGAACCTGCGCGCGGGTAGTGCGCCCGTCAGGGATGGAAGGGAGCATCCGTGAGTGTTGTGGTCGGCATCATCGCCGTCATGCTCGGCGTTGCAGCGCTGTGCGCCATCTACCGGGCGGCCGTGGGCCCGTCGATCCTCGACAGGGTGCTCGCCGTCGATGTTCTCCTCGCGATTGTGGGCGGGGCGCTGGCTGTCGACATGGTGTTCAACCGCCACACGGACAACCTGGTGCTTCTCGTGGCGATCTCGATCATCGGATTCATCGCCTCCGTGACTGTGGCACGGTTCGTGACGGACAGGAAGTAGTGGAACCGATGGATACCCTGCTCAATGTCATCACTGCCATCCTGCTGCTGGGCGGGGCGCTCATGTCCCTGGCCGCCGCCGTCGGGCTGTTGCGTTTTCCGGATCTGATGAGCCGGATGCATGCCGCAACCAAGCCGCAGGTGCTGGGCCTGCTGCTCTTTTTGCTGGCCATCGCGGTGGAACTGCGCAGTTGGGCGCTGGTTCCCGTACTGATTGTGTGCTGGATCTTCCAGCTCCTGACCGCGCCCGTTTCTGCCCACATGGTGGGGCGCGCAGGCTACCGGACCAAGCACCTGCGAAAGGATCTGCTCAGCATGGACGAGCTCGACGAGGTGGTTGAACGCGCAGCCACCCGGCGTCGGGAAGAAAACGGTCCGACGCCGGGGGGCTGATGCCTTCTAGGTGAGGTGGCGGGTGCGCTGGTAGCGGTGGATCGCCTTCTGCGTGGTGCGGTTGGTCAGCACGCGGATAGTGGTGCTGACGGCACCTGAGATCACAGCGAAGACCAGCGCCGAACGAAGACTGTTCTCAAGCCCTTCCTTGTCCTTGGGCGGCTCATTGCCGGTGACGCGCTTCCAGATGAGGTCGACCACCTGGGTACCGATCAGCCCGGAGACAATTCCCAGCCCTACACCCATCAGTTTGAAGATCGAATTCATGGTGCCCTCCTTCAGTAGGCTTAGCTTTTGTCATAAGCGTACTGGCAGGGGCCCGCGCCGAGCGAAGCAAGGAGTCGTTTGGGTAGGCGCAACGACGACGACGGCCAGCGCCGCACGCGTGATGCCCCGTCCGGGTGTAATGTGGGTATCGCTCAAAACAACGACAGGGGAGCGCCGCCACTTGTGGTGGGCGCTGAGAGTGCGGAACACCGCAGACCCTCGAACCTGATCCGGCTAGTACCGGCGAAGGGAGTCGAGTTCTCAGGGCTGCCGGCGGCTTGCCGGGATGCCTTCCCCTCCTGTACTCAGGAGGATTCCACCATGACTACTGCACAGTCATCGAAATCATCATCAACATCCCGCCGGCGCTACGAGTGGCGCGTCGTGGACATCGTCGTCGCCTCAGTGATTGCGGTCGCGGTCGGCGTCGTGTTCTTCGCGTGGTCCGCCGGTTACAGCGGAATTTCCGCCCTGACCCTTGCGTATCCGCCGCTTAATGGGTTGTATTCGGGCGGCTGGCTGATTGCCGGCGTGCTCGGCGGCCTCATCATCCGCAAGCCGGGAGCGGCGATCTACTGCGAGGTTGTCGCCGCTGCGGTCTCTGCTCTGATCGGTACCCAGTTTGGCGTTGCCGTCCTGCTGTCCGGGCTCATCCAGGGCATCGGCGCAGAGCTGATCTTCGCACTCTTCCTCTACAAGCGGTGGAACATCGGGGTGGCGCTGCTGGCCGGGCTGAGCGCGGGCCTCTTCCTCGCAGTGAGCGAGAACATCATGTACAACTCCGTCTGGACGCTGGATCACAAGCTCATGTACGGGGTCTTCGCGGCCATTTCCGGTGTGGTTCTTGCCGGCTTGCTGCCCTGGCTCGCCACGCGCGGCCTCGCGAAGACCGGCGTGCTTTCGTCCTTCGCTTCCGGCCGGACAGCCGACGTCTAAGGTGGGCGCTTCCATCTCAGCCAGCGGGTGGGGCTGGCGGCATCCGGGACGTGCCCGCTGGGCTGTGCGGGACATTGATCTGCGCATCGAGCCCGGCGAGCGCGTCCTGCTGCTCGGTGCTTCCGGCGCCGGGAAATCCACGCTTCTGCATGGTCTGGCCGGTGTGCTGGGAGATCAGGATGAAGGGGAGCAATCGGGCGAGCTGACGATTGATGGCAACAACCCGGCTGATGCGCGCGGTCGGTCAGGCCTCGTGCTGCAGGATCCCGACACCCAGTTGGTCCTCGCACGGGTGGGGGACGAGGTGGCCTTTGGCGCCGAAAACCTGGCCGTACCGCGGGACGAGATCTGGCCGCGCGTCACCCGCGCACTGGACGACGTCGGCCTCGACGTCCCCCTCCACCACCCCACGACGGCGCTCTCCGGGGGACAGAAGCAGCGGCTCGCCCTGGCCGCAGTGCTGGCCATGCAGCCGGGACTGCTGCTGCTCGATGAGCCGACCGCCAACCTGGACCCAGCCGGCGTGCTGGAGGTGAGGGACGCCGTCGTACGCGTCCTTGACCGTACCGGTGCCACGCTCGTGGTGGTGGAACACCGCGTGGAGGTGTGGGCCGACGTCGTTGACCGTATCGTGGTGCTCGACTCGAACGGCGGCATCCTCGCGGACGGAAGTCCCGACGTCGTCCTTCAGCAGCAGGGCACCCGCGACCGCCTCATCGAAGCCGGTGTCTGGGTGCCGGGCCACCATCCCGCCGTGCCGTTGGTGGAAACGAACACCGGTGTGGATCTGCTCGAGGCCCGCAACCTTTCGGTGGCGCGGGCAAAGCGCGGACCGACAGTGCTCGACGGCGTGGACCTCACCCTTCAGGCCGGTGCTGCGCTTAGCGTGCTCGGCCCGAACGGAGCGGGCAAGTCAACGCTCGCGCTCACGCTGGCCGGGCTGCTCCGGCCGCGCGGCGGAACCCTCTCGGCGCTTGATCCGCTTTCACGCGGCGCCGGGCAGAGGCCGCACGCGTGGAAGTCGGCCGAACTCGTCAGCCGGATCGGCACGGTCTTCCAGGAGCCCGAACACCAGTTCCTCACCCACACGGTGCTTGAGGAACTGGAGTTCGGGCCGCGCCGGGTCGCGCGCTCCGATGAGGCAGAGGTACGACGCCGGGTGGACCCGATCGCTGAACGGTTGCGTCTGACCGGGCTGCTCAAGGCCAACCCCTTTACGCTTTCGGGCGGTGAGAAGCGGCGTCTCTCTGTTGCCTCGATGCTCGCCAGCAGCCCCGACATCCTCATCCTCGATGAACCCACCTTCGGCCAGGACGCGAACACGTGGGCGGAACTGGTGGCACTGCTCGCCGAAGAGATAGCGCGCGGAACCAGCGTTGTGTCGGTCACCCACGACCGCGACTTCACAGCCGCGTTGGGGTCCCGCACGTTTGTGGTCGGCGGATCTGCGGCGAAGGTGTCAGCATGAGCACGGACGTCCTCACCCCGGAACTGACCGGGCGGCTGCTTCCGAAAGCCAACCCGCTCTCCAAGTTGTTCGCGGCAACGCTGATCACGGTGGTCGTGATGCTCAGCGTGGACTGGGTGAGCGCCGGCGTCGTACTCCTCAGTGAACTCCTGCTGCTGCCGCTGCTGGGGATCAGCGCGCGGAGGCTGTTCTTCCGCGCCTGGCCGTTTGTGGTTGCAGCGGTTGTCGGGGCGTACGGAACTGCGCTGCTGGCCGAGAAGACCGGCCGCGTGCTGTTCGAAGCCGGTCCAGTCCTGTTCACAGAGGACTCCGTCAACGCCGGGCTGGCGATCGGACTCCGGGCACTGGCCATTGCACTGCCGGGCCTGTTCCTGCTCACCACCACCGATCCCACCGATCTTGCGGACGCCCTGGCACAGCGGCTCAAGGCCCCGCACCGTTTTGTCCTCGGGGCGCTCGCCGGGATGCGGCTCGTCGGGCTTCTGTTCGAGGAATGGCGCACTCTCGGCCTCGCCCGTCATGCCCGCGGTGTGGGCCACGAGGGGAACCCGGCGGCACGGTTCGGGAACTTCCTCGGGCAAGCCTTCGGCCTCATGGTTCAGGCCATCCGAAGAGCCACCCGGTTGGCTGTGGCGATGGAAGCCCGTGGTTTCGGCGCCGGCCCGCGCACGTGGGCGAGGGAGAGTACCTTCAGCAGGATCGACGTCGGAGTTGCACTGTGCGGTCTGCTGATTGCGGCCGTAGCGGTGATCGCTGCGGTGCTGGCAGGCACCTGGAACTTCATCCTCGGCTAGCTCGAGGAGGGCCCGCCCTGTTCGGATGGCCCGTACAGGTGCATCATGAGATGAGGCCGCAGGCTTTTCCCAACCTCGCCGCGCATGAATAGGTTGCGGATGGTCCAGCAGAGTCCAGGGGCGGGAACCGACGATGGGCAATGGTCAGGCAGATTGGCTGAGCAGCATCAACGACAATCACCTGCGCGCCTTGAGGGGGTTCGTCCGGAGGCTCACGGGAGACGCTTTCCTTGTCGACGAGGTGGTGCAGCTGACCCTGCTGCGGGCCTGGGAGCATCCGGTCATGCGGGGTCGCACCGAAATGGAGATCCGCGCATGGTTGTTCGCGGTAGCGCGGAACGCGCTGGTGGATTCCTTTCGTTGTGCCTTCCGCCGGCATGAGTTCGACGTTGACGTGCTGCCGGAAACGGCCTCGAACGACGACGTTGAGCAGTTGCTCACCTCATGGCTCGTCTCGGACGCGCTCAGCGAACTGACGCCCGAGCATCGCGATGTGGTGCTGCACTTCTACTTCCGCGGCGAAACGACGGCCGAGATTTCACGTGCCCTCGCCATTCCTGAGGGCACCGTGAAATCGCGTTTGCACTACGCTCTGCGGTCCATGAAAGCTGCGCTGCTCGCCCGGGACGTGGTGTCGGGAAGCTAGGGCGACTACTGAATCATGGTGCCGTCCGGTGCCACCACGTACCAGACCTCGTTGACGCCCTGGCCGTTGGTGTCTCCGGGGGCCTCGTCGTTGGCGAAGTAGTAGATCGGCATACCGTTGATGGTCACCTGCAGTTCGCCGTCGGGCGTTTCGATGGTGCCGAGTTCGCCGGTGACTCCTTCCGCCTCAGGCGTCTCGCTGTCGGTCAGAACCGGCGGCCACGCCTCCAGGCACCCTCCCTCACAAGCGCTGACGCCGGAGTTCGCCTCATCGTTGGTGAAGTAGTAGACCACCATTCCTTCAGCGTCGACAACCACCTCACCGAGGTCCGTCTCAGCGATTCCGAGCGGCGTGCCCATGGTCCCGCCGGCCTCGCCCCCGCCTTCGGTCGGCTCCTCGCTGGTGGGCTCCTCGGACGGTTCCTCACTGGTGGGTTCCTCCGACGGCTCTTCGCTGGTGGGCTCCTCGGCCGCGGGAGCGCTGGTGGGCTCCTCGGAAGGCGAACCGGAGGAACCACAGCCGGTCAGCGCCAGAAGACAAATGGCGACGACGGCGAACAGGACGCGCATTGCTTTACTCATGTTGATACCTCCCGTGATCACCCCACCGACACCCGGGGGATGGGAGCGGCCACTCGGCCCCTCTGCTCTCTAGACGCGGGCAAGGGCCGAAATGGTTCAACGCTGAGACAAACTCACAGCCGAATCACAGCTTCAGGACGCGGCGAGCGCCTTTCCGAGGTCGTTCTGCAGGTCGGTGACGTCCTCAAGGCCCACCGACAATCGGATCACGCCGTCGGACAGCCCGATCGCGGCGCGTCCTTCCGGGCCCATGGCACGGTGGGTGGTGGTCGCGGGATGGGTGATCAGGCTCTTGGAGTCGCCGAGATTGTTCGAAATATCGATGATGTCGAGGGCATCCAGCAGCGCGAACGCGGTTTCCTTGGCACGGCCAACCGGTGCATTCAGCTCGAACGTGAGCACGGTGCCGCCGCCGGACATCTGCGACGCTGCGAGGATGAATTGCGGGTGCGATTCCAGCAACGGATACCGTACCCAGTTCACAGCGGGCTGCGCCTCAAGCCAGCGTGCAAGCGTCAAAGCTGACGAGGAGGAGTGGTTCACGCGCAGCGACAGCGTTTCCAGCCCCTTCAGCAGCGTCCACGCGTTGAACGAGGACAGCGCGGGCCCGGTATGGCGCATCAGCGTCTTGACCGGACCCTCGATGAACTCTTTCCGGCCGAGGATCGCCCCACCAAGCACACGGCCCTGCCCGTCCATGTGCTTGGTTCCGGAATAGACGACGACGTCGGCACCGAGTTCGGTGCACCGCTGCAGCAGCGGGGTGGCGAAGACGTTGTCCACCACCACCTGCGCGCCGGCGGCATGCCCGAGTTCGACGACGGCGCGGATGTCGACGATCTCCTGCATCGGATTCGACGGCGATTCGAAGAACACCGCCGTGGTGGGAACGCTCAGGGCTTCTTCCCACTGGGCAAGGTCCCAGCCGTCCACGAATACCGTTTCGACGCCCCAGCGCGGGAGAACCTCATTGAGGATCACAAAACAGGACCCGAACAGGCTTCGTGAGGCCACAACGCGGTCGCCGCTGGCCAACAGCGCTCCGAGCGCGGTGAAAACGGCTGACATGCCGCTCGCCGTGGCGAAGCAGGCTTCTGCGCCCTCAAGCAACCGGAGGCGTTCCTGGAACATTGCGACGGTGGGGTTGCCGTACCGGGAGTAGACAAACCGGTCCACATCGCCGGTGAACGCAGCCTCGGCAGCAGCCGCGGAGGAATACACGAAACCTGAGTTCAGGAACAGTGCCTCCGACGTCTCCTCGAAGTTTGAGCGGGCCAGCCCGCCGCGCACGGCGAGGGTGTCGGACGCCCAGGCGGCGACGTCGTCGTCCGGGCGCTGGACAACGGGGTAACCGCCATTGCCGGGGATCGGCTCGGAAGGGGTTGCGGGGGAGAACGACGACGGCGTGGACTCAGTCATCTGCCTTCCCTCCCTTGACCCCGGCGGACTGGGCATGAACCGTGGTCGCCAGGCCGCTGGCGCGCCAGCCGCCGTCAGCCTCGAAACCGTGGAGCACGTTATAAACCGTGTGGCCTGCGGCGGTGGCACTCTTTGCTGCTGCAACCGAGCGGACTCCGGAACGGCAGATGAACAGCAGTTCGCGGCCCTTGAGACCGTCCAGTTGGGAGACGAAGGACTCGTTCCGGGCGCCGTCCGCGCGGTTCCATTCGAGGAACAGGGGAACGGTCCCGGCGTCGGTGAGGTCCGGGACGCCAACCGTGCGCCACTCTTCGGTGGTGCGGACGTCAACCAGGACCGCGCCCTTGCTGACCCGCTCCACCGCCTGACGGGGTGTGACGTCGCCGGCATAACCATTGGCAGGCCGGGGCGTATGTGCTGACTGTTGTGACACTGTGTCTCCTCACGCGTGCACGCTGTTGATCCTTCGAAAGCTGATCCTTGTGCCGAGTATTCACCTGAGGCACCCCGCCGTGATAGAGGGTTGCCGGCCAGCAAGTCAGGGCTTGGCGCTGGCGCTCGTTACTCCCGACTGAACGTAGCACCGGCTCCGGCGACTCTGCCACGCGCCGTCGTAATGTGCAGTAATGCGGCGTCGCGCGTCCGCAAAAGTGCCGCTGTTGCGCGGGTTCGTGGTGACGTCCCCACGATCGTGCGAATCGTCGGCGCGTTTGTGGGGCTAGGAGACGGATTCCACCAGTGCGGACAGCTCGGCCGTGAGGTCCGGCGACATGGTTACAGGTTTACCGTCGAGCGATGCCACTTCCGCCAGGAGCCGCACGCTCGAGATCAGCCACACGCCGTCGGAGGCGAAGAGATCAGCCGGGATGAGCGGCCCGTAGCCGAGTTCCCAGCCCGCATCGCGAGCTGCAGCGAACAGCGCACTCTGCGAGGTTCCAGCCAGGATTCCGCTCTCAAGTTGCGGTGTGATCAGGTGCTTGACGCCGTCGATTACCCGGGCGATGAGGACGGTTGACGTCGGTCCCTCCAGCACCTTGCCGTCCGAGGAGGTGAAGATGACGTCATCCGCACCCTGCGACTTGGCATAACGCAGTGCCGCCATGTTGACGGCGTAGGAGAGGGTCTTCGCGCCTATGAGCAGCCAGGGGGCGCGCTGGGCAGCGGTGCTGTCGTAGCCGCGGTCGAGGAGGAGGACGGCGAGGCGTTTGCCCCGAAGGCCCTTCGGAACGGGAGACACTTGGACCCAGGCGGTGGCTTCCGTGCCGCCCTCGACGCTCTCTTCAACCCCACGGATCGCGACGAGCTTGACCACAAGATCGCCGTCGTCGTCCGCTTCCTGCAGGGCCGTGCCAATGGCACGTTCCCACGCGTCCGAGGCTGGGACGTTCAATGCCAGCGCCTCCGCCGAGGACGCCAGCCGGGCCAGGTGTGCCTGCAGCTTCCGGGGTGCGCCGTTTACCGCGAGCATCGTCTCGAAGATCCCGTCGCCGCGAGTAATGCCGGTGTCGGTAACTTTCAGCTGTGGCTGGGAGGCGTCGGCGATGCGGCCGTCCGGCATTGCGGGGTCGAGGAACACCAGAACTGTCATGCGGTCCAGCCTAGTGCGGCGAGCCCTCATCGAGCGGCCGGATATAGCCGGTTCACGACTGGAAGTCGGTCATAACTGGCCGCTCGATTCGGAAGAATCAGTCCGGGAACGTCGAGCCCAGCGCCGAGAGCACCCCGAATGCCTTGGTGCGCACCTCGTCCCACTCCTCGGCGGGGTCTGAGTCGGACGTGATGGCCCCACCCACGCCGAGCGTGAGCCGGGTGCCGTCGTCGTCGTTCTCCATCACGAGCGTACGGATGACGACGGCGAGATCCGCCGCCCCATCCAGCGAAAAGTATCCCGCGGCACCTGAATACACCCCGCGCGGCGCAGCTTCGAGCCGGTCGAGGATCGCCATGGTGCTGATCTTCGGTGCGCCTGTCATGGATCCGGCGGGGAACGCCGCTGCCACAGCCTCCGCCCGTGACGACCCTGGCCGGAGCCGGGCGTCGATCGTGCTGACCATCTGGTGCACGGTCGCGTAGGTTTCGATGTCACACAAACGGCTTACCATGACCGTCCCCGGGACTGCGAGGTGGGAGAGGTCGTTGCGCAGCAGGTCCACGATCATGATGTTCTCGGCGCGGTCCTTGGTGCTGGTCTGCAGCTCCGCCCTCAAAGCGGAGTCCTCAGCGGGATCAGTGGAGCGGCGGCGCGTGCCCTTGATCGGCTCGGCGCGCATGCCCCCACCTGAATCGAGCCGCAGAAAACGTTCCGGCGACGTACTGGCAACGGCGAAACCGGGAAAGGCGAAGTAATGCGCAAATGGTGCGGGATTTGTGCTTCGGAGCTGAAGGTAGGCCGCGAAAGGATCCAGCCGTTGGGTGCGCGCGGTCAGAGCGGTGGTCAGGCATACCTCGTAGGAGTTGCCCTCCGCGATCTCCGCCTTCGCTTCCCGGATTTTCGCGAGGTACTCCTCGCGGGTATCCCTGACTGTGAATTCGGGTGCGGGCAGTGGCTCTCGGGTATCCAGCGGCACACCGCTTTCCAGTACGACGGCGCGCGTCCGTTCCAGCCAGGCGTCGGCTTCGGGATCGCGGGAACCGTCGCGGAGCGTCAGTAGGTAGACCCGCCGATCTTCGTGATCCAGTACGACGGCGCGGCCCGCGAACAGGAGTGCCGCGTCCGGCAATGAGCCGGTCCTGACGATGCGACCACCGGTTTCGCGTTTGAGTTCGTACCCGAGATAGCCCAGCCAGCCGAGCGCGAACGGGCCCGGATAGTCCGACGGCGGGCGGACGGCACGCCGGCCCCACACCCCGTCCAGCCAGCGGAAGAAGGGCCCGGCGCTTCTCGCGGTGACCGGGCCGCTGCTCACGCGGGTGATGCCGTCGGTGTGCTCTGCGACCTGTCCGAAGCGACCGCCGTCGTCGGCCAGGACCGAAAAGCGGCTCCGGTCCTGCGGGTCTTCCAGCGTGGAGCTGTCCAGCCAGACGGCCGCGTTGGACGCCCCGTAGAGGCCGGCGAACAGCGCGGCGCCGTCCGGGTAGGCGTCCACCATCTCCACCTGCAGCGTGAGGCCGCGCCGCGCGGCACGCTCCATGGACATCAAGGACTCACATTGCGGAAGGCCGGTCAGGGCAAGCCGCACCCGTTGCGGAAGTGAGTCTGCCGTGTGGCCGTGCACCAGGATGTCCGCACCAGCGGACGGATTGTCAGCTCGTAACCACCGCTCCTCCTGGTCAGCCCAGCGCTGCCAGAAAGGGGCGTAGGCATCGCCGTCGCGGTTCAGCGCGCTGGTCCGGCGGACGTCGTCGTCGGCGTCGATCCAGATCGCCACGTCCAGCAGGTTCCGCGCGGCAGCGCAGGAGGCGCCAACCCCTTCCACGATCACAATGTCTGCCGGGTGGGTGAGCCGGGTGTCGCCGTCGTCGTTCTTCGTCCAGTCCCAGGCGGGCCACTGCGCAGTAGCTCCCGCCGCGAGGGGAGTGAGCACGGAACGGACATAGCGATCCATTCCATCAGCCAGTCCGTCCCAGCCAGGGTAGAGGTCCTCAAGGTGGAAGAGACTGACGCTATGGTGTTCGCGCAGCAGCGTGGCAAGCTCAACGGCCAGCGAGGTTTTCCCCGCACCGGAACGGCCGTCCACCGCGACGATCAGCGGGAGATAAGCGTGTGCAGGCGTGGTTAGCATGGGCGGCCTTAATGGGATGGGTCTCAGGCGAAAGCCAGCATCACGCCAACCGCAATGAACAGTACGCCGAAGATCCGATTGAGGATCTGCTGCCCGCGCGGCCCGCTGGTGAAACGGCTGAACGAGCGGGCGGCGGCAGCGAAGAACAGCCACATCACCAGCACATCGATGGCGATGACCGTTCCTGCGAGCACACCGTACTGTCCCAGCAAGGGTTCATCGAGCCGGATGAACTGCGGAATGAATGCGAGGAAGAAGACGATCGCCTTGGGGTTCAGGAGGTTGACCCACAGACCGCGACGGAACATGGACGCTGCGCCCTCCACGTAGAGCGGCCCTGCCTGCTCGGTGGGGACGGGCGGCTGCAGGAACTTCCGGATGCCCAGGTACACAAGGTAGGCGGCGCCCGTGTAGCGGATGACGTTGAATGCCACGGGGGAGCCTGCGACCAGCAGTCCGACGCCGGCGGCCACAACCGCGATGTGCACCAGCAGCGCCGCCTGCTGGCCGAGAACGCCCCAGATCGAGCGGCGGAAACCCACGGTGAGCGAGTTGCTCATGGTGTTCACAGCCCCCGCTCCGGGAGTGAAGCTGATGAGTGCCTGCGCGCCAACCAGCGCAAGCCAAAGCGAAAGGGTCACTGAACAATCTTAGGGGCGGCTGCGCGGGCTGCTTTCCACCAATCCACGGTTGCCGCGGCGCCCTCTGACAAAGGCGTGGGTTCTAGCCCGAGAAGTGCTTCGCTGCGAGTCGAATCCATGATGAACGGATTTTCGAACTGGTAGAGCATCTCCGCCAGTTCCCGCATGCCGACCGATACCGTGCCGAGCGCCCGTACCATCCAGCCCGGAATCGGCTTTATCCGCGGTTCCGGCACGCCGGCAGCGCGCGCGAACTCCCGGGCTATCCCGCGCTGGGTAGGAGCTGCGGTGGTGGGCGCGTGCAATACCGAGTTCCACAGGTCCTCGCGCCGGGCTGCCGCGATCATCGCCGCCGCCAGGTCCGGAACGTACGTGAATGAGTGCGGTACGTCAGCGTTCCCCACCGGCCGGATGGTCTGGCCCGCCAGCACCCGCGGAACAACACGCTCGCCCGCATGCGACATCCGTACCCGCGGACCATAGAAGTCCGATGCCACCACACTGACGGTCACCGCACCGGACTCACGGCGCTCCTTCAACAGTCTGGTCCGCACGCCGCGCTTGCCTCCGGTAGCGGTGCGGGGTGAATCCTCGTCCATCACCTCGTCCGGGTGGCTGTACGAATACAGGCTCTCCGGAAAAACGACGACGGCGCCGGCATCCTTGGCCGCCTTCAGCACCACCTGCTCGGCTTTCGGGAGTTCGGCTTCCCATGCGAAAGTGCGATAGGCGGACCCGTGGATGCAGTGGAAGACGGCCTCAGCGCCATCCAATGCGTCCTTGAGTTGGCGTGGGTCGGATACATCGAGCCGGACACGCTCGATCCCGGGCAGGTCCGGACCGCTGCCTGAGCGGGTGAGGACGCGCACACTGTTGCCCTCGGTTGCCAGTTGATCCGCCACTGTCCAGCCAACGGGGCCGGCCCCGGTAACCACGTAATTGCTCATCCTGATCGCTCCTGTTTGTACCGGCGTGAATGAGAGCACTGCTCTCTGGATAAGCATGAGCCTGCTTGCCGCGCCTTGTCAAGAGCAGTGCTCTCTAAAGTTGACGCCGCTCTCGAAATCGGACAGCATGAGCATATGGCTCCTACCCCTCGTGAACGCGCGCGAGCCCAGACCATGGAAGACATCATCAGCATCGGCCGGGCGCACCTTGCCGTCCACGGCGCTGCAGCGCTTTCTCTGCGGGCAATTGCGCGGGAGCTTGGGCTCGTTTCATCCGCGGTGTACCGCTACGTGAAGAGTCGTGACGAGCTCCTCACGTTGCTCGTGGTGGACGCCTACACCGAGCTTGGCGATGAGGTGGACGGCGCGGTAGGGCAGGTGCAAGGTCATGATCACGCCGCGAAGTTCGTTGCCCTGGCCAGGGCAGTCCGGGCATGGGCGCTGCGAGAGCCGGCCTGCTATGCGCTGCTTTTCGGCAGTCCCGTGCCTGGGTATCACGCGCCCGCTGAGCAAACCACAGGGCCTGGCACGCGCGTCATCAGGGCACTGGTGCGGATCTACGACGACGCCTACCGGTCCGGGCACAGGGCTGCGGCACTCCCCGGCGGTTCCGAGGACGTGCACGGACAGTTGCCTGCGGACCTCGCGGGCATCCGGGAGGACATGGCGTTGGAGGCGGATGACGAGCATATTATGCGGGGAAACCTCGTCTGGGCTGCTCTTTTCGGCGTTGTCAGCTTCGAGGTCTTCGGGCAGTACGGCGCAGACACTTTCTCTGACCCTGAGCAGCTGTTCGAGCAGCAGTTGCGGGTGCTGAAGGGAGTTGTCGGGTTGTAGGCAACGGTCTGGTGGCCGATGCCGCGGGGGTTTCAGCGAACAGCTACCAGACGGTGCTCAAGGCTTCGAACTCATGCATGGCATTGTCGCTGGTGATAATGGTGGCGCCCTCGACCATTGCCTGCGCCGCAATCAGGCGGTCGAACGGGTCGGCATGATTCCAAACAAGCGAGGCCGCGGTGAGGGCGTGCTCGGTTGTGATGGGAACCGTCAGCGGAGCCACCCGTCGTACGTGATGCTCGTAACCGATGAAGACTCTGTCCAACCCCGGAAGCTTTCCTTTCCGGTACTTGTACGCGAGTTCGTAAGCTGTGGCTGCGGATGCTAGGAGCGTTTCATCCATGCTGCTGATGATCTTGCGCGCCTTGCTGGACAGGGAGCGCGGGCTGGTCATCGCAAGAAGCAGAGCCTGCGAGTCGATCAGATAAGTGGTCGTTCCCATTCGGCCAACTCCTCTCCCGTCATCGGTTCAAAGGCACTCTCGGGTACGTCGAGCGGGCCGAGAAAGCCGAGCGTCCGTTTCAGGGGGCGATCCACTCTCACGAGCTTTGCCACAGGCCTCCCGCCACGTGCGATGATCACCTCGTCGCCTCTCTCGACCATGTGCAGCAGCTCGGACAGTCTGGTTTTTGCCTCTTGAACGTTGTACTGGCCCATGTTGACCAAGTCTACTTGGTCAACCTCTACGGCATAAGGTTCAGGCCAATATTCGAATCCGTCGGATGTGGTCATGAAGTAACGGTATGTATGCCTAAGCTCTCATGACACGAAGCATGCGGCTATGTGGAAAACCCTCCCGATATTGCCCGGCTGGGGAGGGGAAGTGCGATCCTATAAAGGCTCAGCCATGGGCGGCCGCCCGGGCTATTCACGGGTCTGATAGTCGTGTCCATCTCCGAGGATCGCAGCGCTGGTTGATGAGGCGGTGCCAGCTCACACTCTTGCCTCTTCGACGCCGTGCCCCCTTTCGCGTCGTTCTTTTTGGATGAGTAGGGCTGCGCTGAGCGAGCTTGCGAGTGCGAGCCCCGCACAAACAAGCACCGAGACCCGAAAACCGGTTACGTAAGCCTCGTCGACGGCCTGTTCAATGGCAGCGGCAGTCTCTTCCGGCAGCCCGGGAGGAGGCTGTGCGGCTCCGAGATCTACTTTTGCCACCTCCAGTTGAGCTCGTTGTGTGGTGGACAGGTCAAGACCTTCCGTTCGTGCGTCCAAGGCTGGGCTGAAGGCCGCGAACATCAGGCCGCCGAGCACCGCGATGGCCAGGAGCGAGGCCACTCGTGAGAACGCGTTGTTGATTCCGCTTGCCAGCCCGGCCCGGTGCCCGGGTACTGCGTTCAACGCGACCGTGGTCAGGTTCGGTACCAAGATGGATAGGCCCAGCCCGAGCACTACTATCGCGGGGAAGTAGCTGGTCCAGTACGGTCCTGCGTCTACTCCGGGGACAGCCAGCAGGGCGAATCCAGCGGCGGCGAGTGCGGAACCGGCGACGAGTGGGATCTTCGCGCCGATCCGATCAGAGAGCGCACCGGTGTAACGGGACAGAAAGAACATCAGCACGATTGCGGGTACGAATGCCGCACCGGCCGCGGTGGCTGTGTAGCCCTGTACCTGGATGAGGTTGAACGGGAGGAAGAACAAGGCGCCGCCCAATGCGAAGTACAGCAAGAGTGTGAATAGGTTCGCGCCGGTGAAGTTCCGGCTTCGGAACAGGGATAGCGGCATCATTGGTTCGCGCACCCGTTGTTGCACTACCACGAAGCCCGCCAGAGACGTGCAACCGACCAGCAACGAGCCAAGCACTAAGGGCGCGGTGAATCCTGCAGTTGATCCTTCGATCAATCCGAATACGAGGCCGCCAAGCCCGACAGTCGCCAGTACTGCTCCCCATGGATCCAGCCGGCGAGCCGCTTCATCGCGGCTCTCCGGCACTCGGGTCAAAGTGATAACCAGCACCACTGCCGCGAGCGGGATGTTGATGAAAAACACCCATCGCCAGGAGAGCGTATCGACCAGGTAGCCGCCGAGCACTGGCCCAAGAACGGAGGTGATGCCGGAGAAGGCCGCCCATGTACCGATAGCCTTGCCGCGGCGTTCTTCGTCGAAGGCGTCACTGATGATTGCCAGTGACCCTGGGATCAGCAGCGCTCCGCCGATCCCTTGCACTGCTCGCGCGATGATGAGCTGCCCGGGATCCGGGGCGAAGCCGCACCAAATAGAGGCGAGGGCAAACAACCCGATTCCTGCTGCAAAAATCCGACGCCGCCCGAAGTGATCGCCGAGAGAGCCGCCCAATAGGAGCAGAGCGGCCAGGAACAGGGCGTAGGACTCCACAATCCATAGCGCGTCCACTGCTGTGGCGCCCAACTCACCTTGTATGGCAGGCAGGGCGACGTTGACTACCGAGCCGTCTATGAAACCCATCGAGGAGCCCAGAATGGTTGCAGCCAACACCCAAGCGCCCACATGGGGTGAGCACGGAGAGCCGGCCTTTCCCGTGAGCAGTACACCCTCATCACACGGTTGGCGAATGATATTGGACATCGTCCTGCCCCTCATCGGTGCTGCGAACAGTAGCACTTTCAGGTGGACCTCGCACCGGGCAAAGTCAACCGTATTCACGTCAGTGCGAATCCGCCCAGCCCACCTCAGTTTCAGCGTTTCTGGTTCATTGGCAGCGTGTGCTTTGTGCACCGAAGCTGCTGACTCTGCTTGATTACCCGAAGCCGGGCTCAGCTGCTCGCCGCGTGGCCGCGCGCCAACTCTTCCAGGACGTACTGCACAATTCCGGGGACCGCGGCCGAAATCATCTGCCAGGTCTCTTCGAAGTCGGCTTGGTCGCCGTACCACGGGTCGTAAATTCCGAGTTCGGACACCGGAGTACCCGCGCTCGACGGATCAAACTCACGCAACATCCGCACCCTGCCGCGGCACTCGCCGTCGGGCGCTTCAAGCCGCAGGTCCTCGTAGTGGTCCACGTCCAGGGCGAGGATGAGATCCCGTTGGGCGTACCAGGCGGGATCGAACTGCCGGGCGCGGTGAGTTTCGCTCGTCAGACCGAGTTCGGTCAGTTTCACAGCAGCGCGCTCGTCGATCGGGTTGCCGGTCTCCCAACCGGTGGTACCCGCGGAGTCCACAACGACGTCGTCGGCCAGTCCCGCCTCTTCGAAAGCCCGGGTCAGCATGATCTCGGCCATGGGGGAGCGGCAGATATTCCCCGTGCAGACGGTGACGATGCGGTACATGCCTCAATCCTAGGTACTGATCAAAGGAGAGCGCACTGGAGCGACCGAAATCCAAATCGGGATGCGCAAAGTGAAAGCTAATCCTCTTCCAGTAGAGCCATCGCAGCACTGTGTCCGCCCAGTCCGCTGACGCCGCCACCCCGTCGCGAACCCGCTCCGCACAAAAGGATGCGCGGATGGTCTGTCGCGACGCCCCACCGCCGGGCGGGGGTATCCAGCGGATCGTCGTCGTCGGCGAACGGCCACGAAAGCGGACCGTGGAAGATGTTGCCTCCGCTCAGGCCCAGCTCACGTTCGAGATCAAGGGTGGTCTTCGTTTCGACGCACGGTGCACCCGTTGGTCCGGCAAGGATGCAGTCCTCAATCGGTTCCGCCAGCACACTGTTCAACGAGGAAAGCACCGCTTGCTGAAGTGCTGCCCGTTGCTCGTCGTGGTCGGCCTCCCGAAGCAACCTGTGCGGTGTCTGCAGCGAAAAGACCGTCAGGGTGTGGGCGCCCGCTTCACGCAGTTCCGGCGACAGGATGGAAGGATCTGCCAGCGAATGGCAGTAGATCTCGATCGGAAGCAGATCGGGGAACCGCCCGGACTCCGCTGCGCCGTAGGCGTCCTCCAGCTGGGAATACAGCTCGTTGATGTGAAACGTCCCGCCGAAGGCCTGCTCCGGGGTCACCTGCGGATCTTTCAACTGCGGCAACCGCGAGAGCAGCATGTTCACCTTCACCTGTGCGCCCTCAGCGACAGGGTGCGACGACGGCGCGAACCCGGCCGCGTCCGGCCCGCCCATCAGGCTACCCAGCACGCCAGGCGTCACATTCGCGAGCACGTACTCACCGCTGAGGCGCACCGAAGCGCCGTCGGCCTGTTGGTAATGCACGACGCCGTTGGGCGCCACCGCGGTGACCTCCGCCTCAGTACGGATCACGACGCCCGCTTCGCGGGCAGCTTTTTCCAGCGCCCCCGAGACGGCGCCCATCCCGCCCACTGGGACGTCCCAGTCTCCGGTGCCGCCTCCGATGACGTGGTAGAGAAAGCACTTGTTCTGCTGCAGGTTCTCATCGTGGGCCCGGGCGAAGGTGCTGATCAGGGCGTCGGTGAGCATGACTCCGCGAACGAGGTCCTGCTGCGCGAATCGCTCGATGACCTCGCCGATCGGCCTTTCGATGAAGTCCGCCCATACCGAGTCATCGCCTACTAGGGCTTGGGCCTCTGAACGGCGGAGAAGCGGTTCCGTGACGGTTGGCCACAGTTTCTCGGCCAATAGGGACGTGCACGCGTAGAACTCGGCGAATCCGCCGGCGTCGCTGTCAGCGCCAACGCGCCTGAAGCTCCTGCGGGTGGCCCGTCGGTCGGTGTTGTCGATGAGTAGCCCGGCGTCCGATCCGGGCAGCGGTGTATAGGACGAGTAACGCCGGCGCACCAGCTCCAGATCGAGCTGCAGATCTTCGATAATCCGGCGCGGCAGGAGGCTGACCAGGTAGGAGTAACGCGACAATCGCGCGCCGGTACCAGGGAACGCCTCGGCAGACACCGCTGCACCGCCCACGTGGTCCTGCCGCTCAAGCACGACGACGGACCTGCCCGCGCGGGCAAGATACGTTGCCGCGACAAGCCCGTTGTGGCCGCCGCCGACCACAACGATGTCGAAGTGCTCAGAATCAACCGCTTTGGATCGGCTCATCCGCTCACACTACTAGCACGTCGCACCTACCCCGGACTCGCTCCGCTCGCCCTCAGGACCCCTCGGCGCTCGCTCGCCAGGTCTTACACCCGTACGAGGATCTCCCCGCACGGAATGAGGAACCAGCCGTCGGTTGATTCTCCCCAGCGCCGCCACCCCGCAGCCATCCGCTCCAGCGCCGCGCGGTCGGACAGTCCGCGATCGAGGGTCTGCTCCGCGAATGCCGAACTCAGCACCCGCTCGGCCCAAGCCGCAGCATGCCGGCGCCGTCGCTCCGGGGTGGCGTACAACCAGTTCGACGACGATGCCTCCACGTCGGTCAAGCCCGCTTCGTGCGCCCAGGCAAGGAGGTGCCGTCCGGCGTCGGGCTCGGCGCGGTTGCTGCGCGCGAGCTGCTGGTAGGTATCCATCCACTCGTCCAGTTCCGGGGTGGGCGGGTACCAGGCGATCGCGTGGAAGTCCGCCTCGCGAACGGCGATGACGCCGCCGGGCCGGGTGACCCGCCGCATTTCGCGCAGGGCCGCCACCGGGTCTGTCAGGTGCTGCAGTACCTGATGTGCGTGAACAACGTCCACGGATTCGTCAGGCAGATCGAGGTCGTAGACGTTGCCGGTGCGGAAGGACAGGTTATCGATTCCTGCGTAGGTTCTCTCCGCGAGCGCAACGACCTCGGCGGAACGGTCCATGCCGATCACACGGCCGGGATCGAGGAGTGCGGCGAAGTCGGCCGTGATGCTTCCCGGACCGCAGCCGACGTCGAGCAGGTCCATGCCGGAGGTCAGATGGTCGAGCAGGTAGCCCGCGGAGTCGGCGGCCCGACGTTCGGAATGGGCGCTCGTGACGCTTGAATGATGACCGTGGGAGTACACCTCTTCGCTCATGGTCGAAAGGCTACTCCGGGCGCTGGCCGCTGGCCTGTTGACGCGCCTGGACGGTTGCCTCCGTGACCCTGCGCATCATGGCTGCCAGTAGCTCAAGTTCGTCCTGGGGGAAATTCTCAAGTGAGCGTTCAACGCTGCGCGCAAGCGGTGAGAAGAGGGCGGATCCCGTGGCGAGGGCCTTCTCGGTCATTTCCAGGTGCACCTGCCGGCGGTCAACCGAACTGCGGGCACGCCGTACGTGACCGGCACGGTCCAAACGGTCGACCAGGGCCGTTGTGGCCGGCGAACTGAGGTTCAGAGCGTGCCGCAGCATGCCGGGTGTCACTGTCACACCTGACCTGGCGGCGCCCATCATGATCCCGAGTGCGTTGAGGTCCGTGCGGTGCAGGGCATCGCGCGCGCTGACGGTGTCGACATAGCGATCCGTTTCGACCGTGAACTGCTGCAGCAGCGCCATCAGCTCCGGTAGGGCAGTGGGGGACATCTCTCACCTTCTTTGTATCCAGATTAGGACATGCGCCAAATATCTCCATGGTGGATATAGTTGGTTGTAGAGATACTTTGGGAAGGACTGACATGTTCAACAGGAAATGGGTGCGAGCGGTGCTGCCGGCGTTCGTCGTGGTGCTGTGGTTCATCGGAGCGGGCTTCGGCGGTCCGACGTTCGGCAAACTCGATGAGGTCAGCAGCAATGACCAGGCTTCCTTCCTGCCCGCGAGCGCCGAGTCCACGGAAGCCGGGGAGTTACAGAAGGCCTTTACGGACTCGGAGGCGGTTCCCGCCGTCGTCGTGGTTGAGTCCGACACCCCGATCCCGCCGCAGGAACTAAGCCAGTATGAGGCGCTCGCCGATACTCTCGCGGAGGTCCCGGGGCTGGAGGCTGCTGCCGAGGGCAGGCCCGCCGTCGTCGGGCCTATTCCTTCCGGGGATGGCCTTGCCATTCAGTATGTGGCGTCAGTGTCCGACGACGCCGAGCTGGGCGAAGTGGTCAGCGAACTTCGCGCTGTGCTTCAGGCAGAACTACCCGACGGCGCCACGGGTTACGTGACGGGACCTGCCGGGTTCACCGCCGACCTCGTGAGCGCCTTCGGCGGCATCGACGGGATCCTGCTCGCTGTGGCATTGGGCGCTGTCTTCCTGATCCTGTTGGCCGTGTACCGGTCGCTGGTGCTGCCGTTCCTGGTCCTGTTCACCTCGGTCTTTGCGCTCGCGACGTCGATTCTGCTGGTCTATGCCTTCGCCGGTTGGGGGTGGATCCAGCTCAGCGGCCAGAGCCAGGGCATCCTCTCAATCCTGGTGATCGGAGCCGCAACGGACTACGCCCTGCTGCTGGTGGCGCGCTTCCGTGAGGCCCTCACCGAATACGGCTCCAAATGGGATGCCATGAAAGTGGCGTACCGCGGTTCGGTGGAGCCCATAGTTGCCTCCGGCGCCACGGTGATTCTCGCGCTGTTGTGCCTGCTGTTCTCGGACCTGAACTCGAACCGGAGCCTGGGGCCGATCGCAGCCATCGGCATCGTCTTCTCGTTGCTGGCGGCGCTCTCGTTGCTCCCGGCGTTGCTGCTGCTCTTCGGCCGGTCCGCATTCTGGCCGCTACGGCCCAAAACCGGCACTCACCCCGCTGAGGCATACGCGGAGAATGTAACCGGGCTGGAGGGCCTTCGCGGCATCTGGCTGCGGGTTGCGAGGCTGATCTCCCGTCGTGCACGGCCCGTCTGGATCGCGTCCTTCCTGGTCCTGGCGGCGGGATCGCTTGGCTTGCTGCAACTGCAGGCCAACGGCGTGCCCCAGTCCTCGCTCATCCTGGCTCCGTCCAACGCCGTGGACGGTCAGGAAGCGCTGGCCCGCCACTTCGACGCCGGTGCGGGTAGCCCGGTCACGATCGTTGCGCCGGAGGGGACACAGGACGCCGTCCTGGAGGTCCTCGAAGCGCAGGAGGGCATCACGGAGGCGAGTGTCACCGCGGACGCTGCCGGCGTCGTCGTCGTCCGTGATGGCAATGTGCTACTCCGGGCGACGCTCGATTACCAGGCCGACTCCGCCGAGGCCGAGAACGTGGTGCAGCAGCTCCGGACCAGCCTGGATGCGGTCAGCCCCGAGGCGCTGGTGGGCGGTGTGACGGCGGTGGCGCTCGATACGAACGTGACGGCGCAGGCGGACCTGGTGAAGATCATCCCGATTGTCCTCGCCGTCATCCTGGTCATTCTCATGCTGCTGCTTCGCTCGGTGCTCGCGCCGGTGCTGCTGATCGGGTCCGTCGTGCTGTCCTATGCAACGGCACTCGGTGTCTCGGCGCTCGTGTTCAACAACGTGCTTGGGTTCGACGGCGCCGATGCGTCGGTTCCGCTGTTCGGGTTCGTATTTCTGGTGGCCCTCGGTGTGGACTACAACATCTTCCTGATGACCCGGGTCCGGGAGGAATCGCTGCGGATCGGCACTCGGGCGGGCATCCTGCGCGGGCTCGGCGTGACCGGTGGGGTCATCACGTCCGCCGGGATAGTCCTCGCGGCGACCTTTGCGGCGCTCGGGGTCATCCCAATCCTTTTCCTGGCGCAGATCGCCTTCATTGTTGCGTTCGGGGTTCTGCTGGACACGGTCGTGGTGCGTTCGTTGCTGGTTCCGGCGTTGGCCTACGATGTCGGTCGCGCCATCTGGTGGCCCTCGCGCCTTTCAAAGCACCTGCGAAAGCACGACGCCGGTGCGGCCCACGGCGCGTCGGTACCTGCGGACACTTCCTCCCAGTGAGCGCCGCTCTTCGGTGGGAGGGAACAGTTCCTTCCCACTGAACCTGCCCGTCCACTGGGATTAACGGACGCTCCACGGGGAGAGGTATCCATCGACAGCCCCGCCGGCCCGCACCTAGTGTGAATGAGGCAGCGCATCCGGCGCCGCACGGAAGTGCCCGATGGGGGCCGTACAGGAGATCACGTGGGTACCGGCGACGGAATGTTGGGCGCAAACCTTGAGCAGCTCGAACGGTTGGCCGCCGTCATGGGTAGCTCGAGCGACAATATCCGAAACACCACACAGCACTGCTCGTCGATCCTTCAGGGCGTGCCCTGGCACGGGCCCGACGCCGCGCGTTTCCGGGAACGCTGGGCCACCTCGCTAGCGCCGCGGCTGGTGGGTATCGCCGAGGCGCTAGCGCTCGCAGGCAGGACGCTGGTTGAGCAGGCCGCCCAGCAGGCGGGAACAAGCGACGACGACGGCGGCGGCAGCGGATCCGGGTCGACAGGCGCCGGCGGGCTGACGCCGCAGGAAGCTGCCGCCCGGCAGGAGCTGGAATCCCGTCTTGCGGACATGACGCCCGAAGAGCGGGAGGAGTACCTCAAGTCTTCGGAGTTTCGGGAGTGGATGCAGGAGAACCCGGAAGCTGCAAAGGTAGCCCTTGATGCAGCGTTTGATAACGGGGACTTGGTGGCCGACTCGGACGCATACGAGAACTTCCTGATCAACTACTGGAACGACAACGCCATGCGCGAAGCGGGTATCGATCCGGCGGCTTGGCGTCCCGAACTCGGAACCGAAGCCAATGCGGAAACCATCACCGAGGTCTACGAGTACTACGGACGGCTCTTCCTTGAGAACCCGGACCTGCAGTGGGCGGGGATGGCAAACATGATCGGGCCCTCGTTCGCCGGAGGCTTCTATGACCTGGACCTGATGCGTGATATCGCACAGGCTGCAGCCGATATTCCTGATGACATCCCGATGCCCGACGACGTTCGCGAACGGCTGGACCAGTTGGCCGCACTCCCGGACTCCGAGCTTGGGTTCTACGAGACCGAACTGCTGTCCATGCAGAAGGAAATCTTCCTCGACCAGGCGATGATGCACCAGGCTTACACAGAGGGCGGAATGGAACAGATCGAGCGCCTGGTGGAAGCCGGTTCCATGACACCAACAATGGGGCAGGCCTGGGCGGACGTCGACTCGGGAGACCCTGCCCGTATTAGTCGCGGTAACGAAGCGCTTCTGAACCGCGAGCAGAACGAGATTATTGTCGACAACTATCAGGCCATGCAGGACCGTCAGGTTACCGGCGACGTGGTCACATGGGGTTTGAGTCTGGTGGGGGAGCCCTCGATCCCGGGTGCCAGGAGTTACTCGGAGATTTTTCCGGTCGACGGTTCAATTGAATCCCCTGGGCCGGAAACCATCTTCGGCCGCGACAATCCGGTGCAGGGTAGCGTTGCCTGGACTACCGGTCTTCCCGATGGAAACATCGCAAATCAGGAGGACCGCTGGGCGCTCATCCAGCAGGACACCCTGCCTGCCTATCAGGAACTGCTCCGAACCAATCCAGAGGAAGCTGCGCGGATCGTGGAATCGAACTTCAATGACAGGCTCCAGGCCAACCGGCCGATCAACAACATAGATGAGATCACCGCGCGGATACTCGCCGGATTCGACGTTGAGGTTAACCAGTGACGCCTTTGCGCTCGGTTCGGCGGCTTATGGTGCCGTTGCTCCTTGTATTCATCCTCGCCGCCTGCGGCGCATCCGACGCCTCCCCAGGAGAAGAAACGACAGTGAAACTGACAGCAGCAGGTTCATCGCCCATGGACGAGGCGGGTATTGAGGCGATTAAGGAGTCACGCACGGCTACCTTTGATCTCACCGACGGGGAGTTGACGCGGGCAGATGTAGGACTTACTGCGGATGACATCGCTCCGATGATCGCCATGGACGAGTCCGAGCCCATCGCTGTCACGATCAAGGGCGCCAATGGCGAAGCAACCATTGAAACGCCAACCCTGAAACTATTCACGGCTTCCGGTTGGGACACGATCGACTACCTGACGCTGTTCCGCGTTTTCGAAGATGACGAGGCGCTGGTTGCCGAAGTGGGGGAGTCTGTCGAGAAGTATGGCGTTGACCCTTCCAAGGTCGAGAGTTGGACCTCGAACGTGGGGGCCAATCCGGAAGACGCGCACGGTACCAACTTCCCGATCGGTTCCAAGCTAGGCCCGGGCGTTCAGATGGAACTGCATTGGGACGAGGGGGAGCCGCGCAAGGTTCTCGTCTACACGATCACACCGGCGGGATAAGGAAGGCCCCCGAAGGGACTGTCGATCAGAGCGGGTCGGTATGCTGAGCCAGGCCAGGGACGTCGGTCGGTCGGCGATCGAAGGGTGAGAATCCCATTCGCTGTGTAAACCTTCGCTCCCAGCGCACCCGCGCCACGCCGATGTACACGACGAACACGCTGCCACCGGTGAAGAACGCTCCAGCAAGAACTGTCATACCGGCGCTGGCGGGTGAAAAGGACAGAAGCGTGATTCCGATGATGCTCAGAAGCAGGAGGACGCAGCCGCAGAGGAGTATTGCACGCGGCGAGCGGAAGGGGAACGGCACACCGTCAACGTTCGATCGGCGTTGCACGGGGTCGTCCCGATGTGCCCACGGAAAGGGTTCCTTGAGCTCTGCCGGAACGTAGGGGTTCCACTGGCGCGGTGTGAAGTACCGGCTATGCATGGGGTACTCCTGGCGGCGCAGTCTCAGCGGGGTCCGACAGTTGCGTCAGGTGCTCCAACATGCTGAGCAGCTGTGCCGTGCTGGCGGCGGTATCCCGATCCTGATCCCCGGGTTCCCTTACGGTCGCCACATCCCAGACGCCGTTCTCACCGGCTCTCACGAACAGGTTCGCCTCATCGTCGAGCGTGTGCGAACGCAGGAAGACAACGCTGTCCGGGCTTTGGCTGATGGTGGTTTTGATCGACTCAAGGAGGAGCTCCGCGTCGGTTCGCGCTGGATTCCTCACCATTACGAACCAGCTGCTCAGAGCCCTCGGCTGAAATAGCGCGGACATCTCCGGCGCCTGAAGGTAGAGGGCGAAGTCCAGGGAGTCGCCGCGGAATATCCCGAACTGGGTCCACCGCTGGGCTGACGCAAGGGTGTAGCTGACGCCGTTGGCAAGGGCTGTCGGAAGAACCCGGTCGTCTTCTATTCGGACCAGCCCGCGAGCGAGGAGGGAAGAGGCACCAGCTGCAATCAGCCCGGGCGAAGAGGCCTCGACGCCTACAGGCATAACCTCACGGGTTTTGTCTGCGCTCTTTCCCTCCCCCAAAGACATGAGGTACGAAATTTCAGCGATGCCGAACCCGGTGACCGCGTCCTGACCTTGGTCCGTATCCGCTTCAACGGTTGGAACCCGCTCGGAGGAAGGTGTCATCGCAGTGGCCTTTCAGTCGTCCGGTTCTCAAGCTTCATACTAAGGATCTTTAGAAGGGCCATAGTGCTTCGCCGGCCGCTTCCAGCCCGTCGCCGATAGCCTCGACGCCGTCGCTCACAGCTTCTCCGACGTCTTCAACCCGGTCCCCGGTCCATTCCCACGCAGTGCTGATTCCCGACTCGATCGAATCCCAATTGTCATAAACCAGTTGGCCGAGCGCCATCCCGCCGGCAGCAACTCCAAGAACGAGGTTGGCCGGTGGCGGTGTGAAAAGTGCCGCGGTTCCCAGACCCGTAGTGATGGCGTTGTAAACGCCGCGATCGTAATTGCCCTGAGCGAAATCGTTGATGGTGGTGAGGCCGCCGAGGACAACCCCTGCGGGCCCAAGAAATTTGCCGGCCGTGCCTAGGGGGCCGGTGAGCCAGCCGACTCTTCCTGCTAAACCGGCATCGGGGATGACGTTGCTCAGTCGTTGCACTTCATCCGCCCATCCGGCGCCGCTGAGCAGCCCGTCCAGGCGGGTCAGGTTGCGTGCGCGGTCCGCGACCGTCAGTGCGTCCTGCAGTGTGTCGAAGCTGCCGGCGAGTTGTCCCATCGTCTGCAGCCGCGCGATGGCAACCGGCAGGGCGGCAAGCCCGAGAGCCCCGTTGGCTAGATTGATTCCGTTCCAGATGGCATTCAAAGATCCGAGCAGTGATTCGCCGGATGTATCGTCCGACTGGCCTTGTTCTGTCGGGTTTCCCGGCGCTCCAGAGGATCCCCCGGTGCCGCCCGTCGTCGTACCTGTATCGGGTCCGCTGGTGCGCTCCTGCTCGTCAGCGTTCCGGCGGAGGTCGCGAGCAGCGGTACTGAGCAAGGTCTGGGTGCTGAGCAGCCGTGTTCGGTGTCCGTTGTTCCAATCAGTCCGGAAACGGTCGGCGTCGTCGCCGCCCCAATAGCCGGGCTGATTCACGCGGGCCGTTACAACACCGGCAAGCGTGTGAATGCGCGCCTGGGCGTCCTCGAAATGCATTGCCAGATCGCGCAATTGCGCGACGTTCGCACCGATTATCTCGCCAGCCATGTCCCACCCTCCAGGTCTGCTTCTTGTAGATGAGCCTAGGGCCGAAGGTACGCCAGGCGCGATGGGGAGGGCTGCCCACCGGGACACGACGCGCGTTCCGAGTGTTTCGCTGCTGGCGCAACTGCCGCCGTCGTCGATTTGGGCTGGTGTTTCAGGGGGAGTAGGGCGAGGACCCGTCGTTCATTTCGAATACTTGAGCCAGCCCCGCTCAACTTTGGTTTGACACTCAACACCGGCTGAGTACAGTTGAGTGCAGAACGCTCAATCTGGGCGGAGCCAACCCACAACCGTTATCAACGGTTATGTCGAAAGGAACACGCATGTCACGTGCAGTAGGCATTGACCTCGGGACAACCAACTCCGTTGTCTCCGTACTTGAGGGTGGCGAGCCCACCGTCATCGCCAACGCGGAGGGTGCGCGCACCACTCCGTCCATCGTCGCTTTCTCCAAGGGCGGCGAGGTCCTGGTCGGCGAGATCGCCAAGCGCCAGGCCGTCAACAACATCGACCGCACAATCGCCTCCGTCAAGCGCCATATGGGCACTGACTGGGACATCAAGGTTGATGACAAGACCTACACGCCGCAGGAAATCTCCGCGCGCATTCTTCAGAAGCTGAAGACCGACGCCGAGAGCTACCTGGGCGAGAAGGTCACCGACGCCGTCATCACCGTGCCCGCGTACTTCAACGACGCCGAGCGCCAGGCCACCAAGGAGGCCGGCGAGATCTCCGGCCTGAACGTCCTGCGCATCGTCAATGAGCCCACCGCCGCAGCGCTCGCCTACGGCCTGGACAAAGGCAAGGAAGACGAGCTCATTCTCGTGTTCGACCTCGGTGGCGGCACCTTCGACGTCTCGCTCCTCGAGGTCGGTAAGGATGAGGATGACTTCTCCACCATCCAGGTCCGCGCCACGGCCGGCGACAACCGCCTCGGCGGCGATGACTGGGATCAGCGCGTAGTCGACTTCCTGCTCTCGCAGGCAAAGGCCAAGGGCGTTGATCTGTCCAAGGACAAGATCGCGCTGCAGCGCCTCAAGGAAGCTGCAGAGCAGGCAAAGAAGGAACTGTCCTCGGCAAGCTCGACCAACATCTCGCTTCAGTACCTCTCCGTCACCCCTGAAGGTCCGGTGCACCTGGATGAGCACCTGAGCCGTGCCAAGTTCCAGGACCTCACCAAGGACCTGCTGGACCGCACCAAGAAGCCGTTCAACGACGTCATCAAGGAAGCCGGAATCAAGGTTTCGGATATCGATCACATCGTCCTCGTCGGTGGTTCAACCCGTATGCCCGCTGTGTCGGAGCTCGTGAAGGAACTGGCCGGCGGCAAGGAGCCCAATAAGGGTGTCAACCCTGATGAGGTCGTCGCTGTTGGCGCTGCACTCCAGGCAGGAGTGCTGAAGGGCGAGCGCAAGGACGTTCTCCTGATCGACGTCACCCCGCTGTCCCTCGGCATCGAGACCAAGGGTGGCGTCATGACGCACCTGATTGAGCGCAACACGGCAATCCCCACCAAGCGGAGTGAAACCTTCACCACGGCGGATGACAACCAGCCGTCCGTTGCCATTCAGGTTTTCCAGGGCGAGCGCGAGTTCACCCGCGACAACAAGCCGCTGGGCACGTTCGAGCTCACCGGTATCGCGCCTGCTCCGCGTGGTGTCCCGCAAGTCGAGGTCACCTTTGACATCGATGCCAACGGCATTGTCCACGTGTCCGCCAAGGACAAGGGCACCGGCACCGAGCAGTCCATGACCATCACGGGCGGTTCGTCGCTCTCCAAGGAAGACATCGACCGCATGGTGCGTGACGCCGAGGAGCACGCTGCCGAAGACAAGCAGCGCCGCGAGGCCGCTGACACCCGCAATGGTGCCGAGCAGCTCGCGTACTCGACGGACAAGCTGATCGCCGACAACTCGGACAAGCTGCCTGAAGAGGTCAAGACCGAAGTACAGGCCGACGTCGACGCCCTCAAGAAGGCTCTCGAGTCCCAGGACAACGACGATGAGGTGAAGGCCGCCTTCGAGAAGCTCCAGGCGTCCCAGACCAAGCTCGGCGAAGCCATCTACGCGCAGGCCCAGCAGGAAGGTGCAACCGGCCCCGGTGCTGCACCCTCCGGCGCAACTGATGAGCCCAGCGCTGACGGCGCTAAGGCTGACGACGAAGACATCGTCGACGCCGAGGTCGTTGACGAAGACGAGAAGAAGTAGCCATGCCGCACCACGGAAACGAAGAAGAGCACCAGGAACCGGTCAGTTTCCGCGACAACCGGAAGATCGACCCGGAAACGGGCAAGGTCCGTGGGCGGAACGACGGCACTGATGAGGGAGCCGGGACGGGCGCTCCTGATTCGGCACCCGCAGAGGGTGCCGGTCAGGATCCCGAGGCCGGGGCCGAGGGTCAGACACCCGGTTCGGAATCAGCTGACGACGGCGACGCCCTCGCCCAGGCGGAGGCAATCCTCAACGAGGCCGGTGCCGAGGCCCCTGCGACCGACGTCGAAGCCGAACTCCGCAACGACCTCCTCCGTCTGCAGGCCGAGTACGTGAACTATCGCAAGCGGGTTGAGCGGGACCGCGACGTCGCACGGGACATGGCAGTCATCGGAGTCCTGAACTCCCTGATGCCCGTCCTGGACGACATCGACGCCGCCCGGCAGCACGGCGACCTGGCCGAAGGTCCCTTCGCGGCGATCTCCACGAAGCTGGAGAACGCCCTGAAGACGTATGGCCTGACCCGCATCGATGAGACCGGTGTGGAGTTCGACCCGAACATCCACGAGGCCCTCATCCAGCAGCCCAGCGTGGACGTGCAGTTCGACAGTGTCAGCCAGATCCTCCGTGCGGGCTACAAAAAAGAGGACCGCGTCCTGCGAGCAGCTCAGGTGATTGTTGCTGTTCCTGAGTAGCTGAGCTCGCCGTCCCCTCCGAACGGGGGCAACGAAATCCACTTCGGGCCTGGCGGCCCTCGGGATTTACAGCCCCCTTCCTCGGAGGGGACGGCGGCGATGCTTCCACGAACAGGACAACTTAAGATTTAGTAAAAGGAGACGCCGAATGGCTAGTCAGGATTGGGTCGATAAAGACTTCTACAAGATCCTTGGTGTGCCCAAGGACGCCTCCGATGCTGACATCAAGAAGGCCTACCGGAAGCTCGCGCGCAAGCATCACCCGGACCAGAACCAGAGCACGGGCGGTTCGGACAAGATGTTCAAGGACATTTCCGAGGCGTACTCAGTGTTGTCGGACCCTGAGGAACGCCAGCAGTACGACGCCATTCGCGCCATGGGCGGCGGCGCCAGGTTCACTGCGGGTGGACCGGGCGGTCCCGCTGGTGGTGCCGGGTTCGAGGACATCTTCGGCAACCTGTTCGGTCAATCGGCCGGGAGGTCCCGCGGTGGCGGCTTCGGCGGTGGCGGACAGAACATTCCACCTGAGTTCGCCGACCTGTTCGGCGGAGGCGGCGGCTATCCCTCCGGCGGTGGATTCCCTGGATACCAGGCACCACCACGGAAGGGCGCCGACCGCACCGCGTCAACGAGTATCTCCTTCGCTGGATCCATTCGCGGCACCACTATCGGCCTGCGGGAACCCTCAGGTGAGGTCATCGACGTCCGTATCCCAGCGGGTATTCGCGACGGGCAGAAGGTCCGGGTTCGCGGAAAAGGTCAGCCCGGTGCGGCTGGCAACGGTGACCTGATGGTTGCAGTCAGCGTGAAACCGCACCCGTTCTTCCAGCGCGACGGCGACAACATCCGGGTCCACGTCCCGGTGACCTTCCCGGAGGCAACGCTTGGAGCGCAGATCGAAGTCCCGACCCTCAACGGGGAAGCCGTGAAGGTGAAGGTTCCGGCCGGTACTCCGTCCGGCCGCACCCTGCGGGTAAAGGGGCGTGGCGTGCAGACCTCGAAGGCGACCGGGGACCTACTGGTGACCATCGACGTCGTCGTTCCCCAGAACCTGAACAAGGAAGCCTCCGCGGCGGTTGAGGCTTTCGCTGCCGCTACGGGTGACGCTGATCCGCGCCGCAGCCTCGCCGAGAAGGCCCGGCTCTAGGCCATGCGTCGATGTGGATGTAGTAAGTGAAGGAGATCGCGATGGCCGTTGACATCAACATGCCTATCTATGTCATCTCCGTTGCGGCTGAGTTGGCGGACATGCACCCGCAGACCCTGCGCCAGTATGATCGCCTCGGCCTAGTGAAGCCGAGCAGGGCCCCGGGCCGTGCCCGCCGCTACTCCCAACGCGATGTCAACGTCCTCCGCGAAGTTCAGCGCCTCTCGCAGGAGGGTGTCTCACTCGAGGGCATCAAGCGGATCCTGGAACTCGAGAACCAGGTGGCAGCGCTGCAGTACCGCGTCCAGGAACTCACAGACGAGCTCGCGCAGCGGCGTAGCTCGGAGACAAGCCGCGTATTCGCGGCAGGACTGGCGGGTGATGTCGTGACCCTCGCCCGCGGTCAGCGTCCGCGACCGCGCAGCCAGGCGCTGATGGTCTGGCGCGGTGCCTCCCAGTAACGCGGTACCTCCCAGTAACTTCGCGGGAAACTCGCGTGGCGCGTTGGCGCGATCCACGGCACACTGGATACATGCCTGAAACAGATTTCGCCGACGCCGCTGAAAACCTCTTCGAAGGAATCCTCCAGCTTCTCCTGCTCGGCGGAGCTGTTCTCGGTATCCTTGCAATCGCCGCAGCTACCGGCACCTGGCTCCTCGTCAGGCGCGTCCGCCGCTCGGGAATCCTCCGCCGCCGCATGCAGAGCACCTCCAGCCGTGTGCGCTCCTTCTCCGTGGACGCCTCGTCGCGTGAACTCGCGAGGATGCGCCTGCAGCTGGAACGCTCAACGGATGCTACCCGCCGCTCGGTTCACGCAGCCCTCGCGCAGGGTTGCCCGGCAGGCGAGCTCGCGGCCACTGCCGAGGATCTAACCCGCGCGGAATCCGTGCTCGGAGAGAGGATTGCCCTCGCTGAGCGGGAGCCGAACAAGGTCCTCCGCGAAGAGCTTGCCCGCAGCATCGATGAGCAGGTTCAGTCCCTCTGCAACCTCTCCGCTGACCTCCGCCGGACCCTGCTCGAAGTGCACAACGCCTCCGGCACCGCCCATCTCAGCCGTGCGACGTCGCGCCTCACCATGGAGATCGGCGCCCTTCGCACGTGGAGCACAGCCTACGGTTCCGGCACCCGGCGGGCGTAAAACCAGTGTCCGTCCGACGCCGTATCACCCGGATCATCGCCGCCCGCCGCAACGCGCCTGAGCCGGTTGACCCGATCGCCGCGCTCGACAGTTCCCAGCGCCAGCAGGAGGAACAGCTCGACCGCGCCCGTCGGAGCGTTGCAGACCTCGCCGCCGTCCGCCACCGAGTGGACACCCTCGCGCGCCAGGCCGCTGCGGAACTAAACGAAACGAACCGGCAGGCGGAGCAGGCGGTACAAAATAACGACGACGACGCCGCGCGGCACGCGCTCAAACGCGGCATCGAAGTGCGCAAGAGGCTCGATTCACTCACCCACCAGCGCGACGACGTCGACCGCCAGGTGCGCTCGCTGGAAGCCGACCTGTACCGGCTCGAAACCGCACTGCAGGAGAACACGGTCCGCTACCAGTCATTGAAGGCGCAGCACGGTGCAACGCAGGCCGCGCAGACCATGCATGGTGCGGTATCGGCATCGGCTGGAAGCAGCATCGAAGCCGCCCGGGCAGCCCGGGAAGCAGAGGAGGAAGCCCGCCGTCTTCGCCATCGCCAGGCGGCGCAGGAGGAACTCGAGTGGTCGGACCCCAATTCCGCGAAACTCGACCGCGCATTCGAGGAGCTCGAGTCCCGGGCGGAAGCGGAGCGGGAGCTGCGCGAGCTGAAGGATCGGGCTAGAGACTCTCGTCCCGGGCAGCGTTGAGCGTGGCCAGCAGGGCGTCGTCGACGTCGTTCTCGCTCTTGAGCCGCACCCGGTAGCGGAACGGGTCATCGGCGCGCGGCGTGAGGGCCTCGAGTCGTGGTTCGGAGGCAATGGCGGTCCGGAAGAACAGGTCAACCGTTGTCTTGTTGGTTGGGGTGAGCTGCGCGAACTTGCGCCGGGGCGTCTGCAGCGATGCGTAGGTCTTGCGCAGCTGGATCTCGACGTTCTCAGCCGCCACCGCCCAGGCAAGCACCCTGTCCGCGGTGGGCCGCAGCGCAGGCCGGTCCGCGTACTGCCCGGCCAGCAGCTCCTCGGCTGAGCGCAGGAATGTCTCCGGGTAGCCGAGAAGCTCCCACTCCACCGCAATCGCGCTGTAGCCGGTGATGTCCTGTGAGGCCAGCCAGGCGAGGAGCGCTTCCCGGGAGTCGACGCCGGCAACGCGTGCACGCTCAACCCAGGTGCCGACGTCGTGGCCGGTGGTGCGCAGCAGCAGGGCCTTGTTTGACTCGACCATGGACTGCCAGCTCTTCATTTCCGCCATGTTTCCCAGCCTAAGCGCTACCGGAAACGGCGGCCCTGGTCGCGCCGGTTTGCCCACAGCGCCAGCACGCCGAGCAGCAGGGTCCATGCGGTGATGCAGAGGATCGTCGTCGCATGCAGCCCGTCACCGCTGAGCGTAAACACGGCAAGGTCACGTGCCGCCCGCGAGGGCAGGAACAGGGACAGCGTGTTCAACCAGTCGGGGAACAGGAACGGTGGGAGCATCATTCCACCTGCAAATGCCAGGGGGAAGAACACCACCTGCGTCACAGCGATAGCCACCTTCGACGTGCACATGTACCCAATAAACAGGCCGAGCATCAGGAACGGAAGCCCGCACAGCAGCCACACAACCACCGACACCGGAACCTGCCACCAGGGCAGGTCGCCGCTCGTGAAGGCCTCGGGGGCGGCAGTCAACAGCCAGCCGAGGATCAGTACGGGAATCAGCGACAGCAGCGCGAACAGCATCGCCGTCATTGCCCGTGCAAGTGTGCCCGGCAGAGGCCCCACAGGCAGCGTTCGCACATAGGAGCTCCACGGGTTCTGCCGTTCCTCGGCCACACCGATCCCGTAGTTGAACAGGAACGAGCTCATCACCCCGAACAGGGCAAGTTGGGCGACCGCCTGGAGAGACGCTGCTGGGTCCTCCACGACGCCCTGTTGAGGGACCACGAAGAACAACAGTGCGAGCGCGGGGAAAATGACCGAGGAGATCACCGCCACCGGGATCCGGAGCTGCTCAAGGATCTGCGCCGTCGCATGGGTCTTGATCAGCGATAGTCGGGTGGGTGCTGCTGCGGTGGTCATGATCGCTCCTTGGCGGTGAGTGCGAGGAAGGCCTCTTCGAGGCTCGCGCCCCGGACTTCGAGTTGGCTGAACGGCATTGCGCGTTGGACGAGCTCACGGACGGTTGCGTCGGCGTCGTGCGTGACGATGGTGACGCGGCCGCCGTCGTCGGCTGTGCAATCGGTCGAGTGGGGGAGAGCCGCGAACGACGACGGCGGCAGGTCCGTCCGGAACGACACCTTGCTCACTGCCACCCGGCTGCGGATCTCATCCACTGTGCCGTCGGCTATGACACTGCCGTGATCCATGACGACCACCCGGCCCGACAGCGCCTGGATTTCCTCCAGGTAGTGGCTGGTGATGAGGAGCGTTCCGCCGGTGCGCCGGTATTCCTTCAGGCTGCGCCAGAGGGTTTCCCGGGCGTCAACGTCAAGGCCGGTGGTCGGTTCGTCGAGGATGACGAGCTCCGGCCTGCCGACCATGGCCAACGCGACAAGGAGCCGGCGCTGCTGTCCGCCGGATAGACCGCCGCACTGCTGGCGGGCAGTCGATTCGAGACCGAAGTCCGCCAGTAACTCGTCGGTGGGGATGGGGTCCGCATAATGCGCGGCTACGAAGTTGACCGCTTCGCTCACCCGCAGCGTCTGCGGAACTGCTGTGGCCTGCGGCGTGATGCCGAGTTTGTGCCGGGACTGGGGTGCGGAAGGTGTCCCGCCGAACAGTGTGACGCTGCCGGAATCGGGCCGGCGCAGGCCGCAGAAGAGGCTGATCAGCGTCGACTTGCCGGCGCCGTTCGGGCCGAGGAGTCCCACTGATTCACCCGGGCGGATGTCGAGGGAGACCGAGTCGAGCGCGGTGACGCCGCCGAAAGCCTTGGAGACGGAGTCTGCGGAGGCGAGCGCCGTCGTCGTACTGGTGGTGGTGCCGGTCAGGGAAGGTGAGGTCATGATTTCTCCGTGAGTTGGGCTGAGAGGAGTTCGTGGAGCGCTGCGCGGTAGGCGGCGTAGGCCGCTGTGCCGGCGGGGGTGATGGCAACATAGGTGGCCGGTGTGCGGCCCTCGATGGTCTTGGAGACGGTCACATAACCGGCGTCCTCCAGTTTTCGGAGGTGGGTGGAGAGATTGCCGGCAGTCATCTCCAGGAGCTTCTGCAGTTTGGTGAAGGCGATCCGGTTGCGCTCGCCGACCTCGTTCAAGGTGGTGATGGCGCGAAGGCGGGATTCGGCGTGGATGACGGGGTCGAGGTCAGGCATGGCTGCTGCTCCGACGCTGCCGAAGGGTCACGATGGCGGCGCCCACGAGGAAGCCGCCTGAGCCGAAGACGAAGAAGACCGTCAGGAAGCGCTCGGGGCCGGTGATGATCGCGATGAAGTCGATGATCAGGAACCAGGCGCCCATGAAGATCTGGGTGCGGTCGTTGAACATGGCGCCGCCGGTGATGTACATCAGGCCGACCACCAGGACCGCAATGCTGTTGATCAGCATTCCCCGGACCCAGAAATCGTCCACGGCGACGCCGATAGTGCCACTGAGCACCGCCACTACAGCGAAGCCGAGCATCCATGCGATGCCGTAGACGGTACCGATGAAAGTCGAGTGCCCGCGGACGCCGCTGCTGTGCTTGGCCACCAGCAGGATAGTCGCAATGACGCCGACGGCCATGACAGCCGCGGCGAAGCTGAGCGCGACAACATACTCCAGCGGCAGCCAGTCGAAGCGGGAACCGTGCAAGGCGCCGAATCCGAGCAGCCACACGACTCCCCAGACCAGGTAGATCAGGGCGTCGTTTCCGTGCAGTTGTTTGCGAGCCTTGGTTTCCGCGTCGGAGACCAAGGCGAGCGCCCGCTGGAGGTCGAGGGGCTGCTCGCTGTCGGTGTCTACGTTCCTTGGCTGGTTCATACAAACTAGTTTTCAGTACAAAGTGGTTTGTGGCAAGACTCGGTTGGATTCTTTCGCCGCGCGGTACGCTTCGTGAATGCCGATTGAACCCGATTCGAAGGACTGGACCTGGGTGCTGGAGCGCCCCTGTGAGGGCTGCGGTTTGGACGCGGGAGCGTTTCCTCCCGCCGACATTCCGGACCGCATCCGAGCCGACCTGCCGCACTGGCGCACGGTACTCGAGCGATCCGACGTTGCGAACAGGCCCGACGCCGGCACCTGGTCGCCGCTGGAGTACGCAGCCCACGTGCGGGACGTCTTCGCACTGTTCATCGAGCGCACCGACCTGATGCTCCGCGAGGAGGACCCGTTGTTCGCGAACTGGGACCAGGACCGCACGGCGGCGGAGAAGAATTACGCGGCGGAAGATCCGGCGGCGGTGCAGGGTGAGCTGACCGCTGCAGGTGAGGCATACGCCGCACGGTTGGAAGGGATCAGCGACTGGGAGCGGGTGGGCCGGCGCAGCAACGGCTCACGGTTCACCATCGCGACGCTCGCGCAATACGGGCTGCACGACGTCGTCCATCACCTTTCGGATGTCCGCGGCTGACTCGGTAGGCGTTCTTGCGCGCCCGATTCCGTGCAGGTTTGCGCCCTCGAGGAGCGTGTCTCACCACGGCACGCCGCGTTTCGGGGACGCCGTTGGCTCAGACCTGCACGGAATCGTCAGCGAGAGCTGGAGCGCCGTAGCTAAAAACAGGACGACGACGGCGGTCAGCGCCGCCGGTACGCCAGGTCGAGGATCATCCGGCCGGCGTCGTGAGCTTTGTTCTCGAAGCTCGTGAGGATCCGGCCGTCGAAGCGCGGCGCCCAGCCACCCACCGCGTCCTCGCCTTCCTGCACTGATGCAGTGCCGACTTTGTCCTTGCCCTCACGGCGAGGGGCGCCACCCACAACGTGCTCAACGCCACTGGCCCACACCTGGGTGAGGGGGCTGTCGGAACCGGTGCGTTCGCCGTCGTGCAGGTTCTCGAACTCAGGCGAGGCGTTGGCAACCTCGCGCATCTGGAAGGCGTAATCGGACCAGTCGGTGGCCATACGCAGGACGCCGGCGGGCTCGAGCACCCGCGCGGACAGCTCAAGGAATGAGTCCTTCACCAGCCGCCGTTTATGGTGGCGGGTCTTGTGCCAGGGGTCCGGGAAGAATACCCATAGCTCAGCGACGGACGCGGGCCGAAGCATGGTGGCAAGCGCTTCGGCGGCGTTGACCTGGGCAACCCGGACGTTTGTCAGCCCCCGCTGGTCGATCCGCAGCAGCGTCTGTGCGAGTCCCGGCCGGTACACCTCGAGGGCGAGGAAGTTGCGCTCGGGCTGCTCGGCCGCTGCGTGCGCCACAGCCTCACCCAACCCCGACCCGATCTCCACCACCAGGGGCGCCTCGCGGCCGAAGGAGGTAGCGGCGTCGTACTCCCACGCCGGATCCACCGACGTGTCCGCCGCGGTGTGGCGTGGAACGTCCACCACGAGACCCTCGGACAGTTCGGCCCAGGCATCACGACGCCGGCCCTGCAGGCGGGAGCCGCGCCGCACGAAGGAGACGGGCTGGGCAGGGTGGGGCTGGGATTCGGGGTGAGTGCTCATCGGTACAAGAGTAACCAGCGCTAGAGGGCGAGGTCCTTCGAAGTGCTCCTAGGAGGCCGCGAGTTCCGCGATGCGTGCCACGGCCAGCTGGGTGTAGAGGGCGGTGCCGTCAGCCAGGATGTTGTCGTCGAACGTCGCGTAGGGCGAGTGGTTGAAGGCGGCCTGGGTGGGATCGGCGTCGGGTGCAACCGCGGAGAGGAACACAAAGCTTCCGGGCACGGCCGCCAGCACGCGGGAGAAGTCCTCGGAGCCGCTGAGGGGCTGGGCCATGCGGTGGTAGCGGTCTTCTCCGAACAGCTCTGCGATGTGCTTTTCCGCGTTGGCCGTCTCTGCATGATCGGTCACGGTCAGCGGGTACTCGGTCTGGTAGTCCACGGTTGCGGTCAGCCCGTGTGCCCCGGCGATCCCGTTGAGCAGCCGGGGAACGGCGGATTGCATCCGGGTGCGGTTCTCCGCCGAGAAGGATCGGATGGTCGCCTCGATCCGCGCCGATTCCGGGATGATGTTTCGCTTGGTGCCTGCGTGAAGCACACCGACGGTGAGAACCACTGGATCAAACATGTTGAACTGCCGCGTGATCATCGTCTGCAGCGCGGTGACCATCTCCGCCGCGACCGTCACTGGGTCCTGCGCCGTGTGCGGAGACGAACCGTGGCCGCCGGCACCGTGCACAGTGACATACAGGCTGTCCGAGGCGGACATCAGCGTGTCCGCCTTGCTCGCGAATGTGCCGCCCGGCAGCAGGGAGGACATGACGTGCAGCCCGTAGGCGGCGTCGGGGCGACGCCCGGCAGCTTCGAGGACACCTTCGCGGATCATCACTCCCGCACCGTCGAAACCTTCTTCGCCGGGCTGGAACATGAGTACGACGTCGCCCGCCAGTTGGTCGCGGCGCTCGGCAAGGAGCGTGGCGGCTCCGGCGAGCATGGAGGTGTGGAGGTCGTGGCCACAGGCGTGCATTGCGCCGTCGATGGTCGAGGAATACGGAACACCGGTCTGCTCCTGTACCGGAAGGGCGTCCATGTCTCCGCGCAGCAGAACCACGGGCTTGTGCGCGGAGGAATGCCGGGCGCCGCCGCGAAGCACGGCCGTGACCGACGTCGTGTCCGTACCCAGGGTGATTTCAAACGGCAGGCCGTCGAGGGCTTCCAGCACCTTTTCCTGGGTACGCGGAAGGTAAAGGCCAATCTCCGGTTCCTGGTGAAGCCGGTGCCGAAGGTGGGCAATGTCGTCCTTCATGTGGCGTGCGTCTGCGAGTATGCCGGCTGTGGTGGTCACAGTTGTCCTCCTGGGGTCTGATGGTTTCTTCCAGTGTGGGTGAGGAGGCTCACAAATCGCCAGACCCGCCGTGATTCCGAGCAGGTTTCGCTGACAAACCCGTCGGGAGACGGCGTGTCGGCACGGGACACGCCCCTCGTGGCCGCGAACCTGCACGGAATCGACGGATGGGGCGCTGGCCCGCGCCTGCTAGACTGGGTGTACTTGTTTGCGGCACGAGCATCCCTCGGCAGCTGCAACCTGCGTCGATGAACGCATTCTTTTGTCCCGCGCTATCTCCCAAGAACGTGAGAGCGGTTGACACTGTCTGACTTTCCTTCGGCGGACCCTGAGCGCCATCCGGTGCACAGGGAAGATGAGAAGAAAGTTCGTGTACCTTACATGACTACCTTTGCTGCGCTTGGCGTGCCCACAGCGCTGGTCCGTTCCCTTACGTCCCAGGGAATCACCGATCCGTTCCCCATTCAGGTCAAGACCCTCCCGGACACCCTTGCAGGCAGGGACGTACTTGGCCGCGGCCGCACCGGCTCCGGCAAGACCCTCGCCTTCGCGCTTCCGATGGTCGCCCGCCTCGCCGAACGCGAAGCTGCGTACCGCCGGAAGCCCGGGCGTCCCCTGGGCCTGGTGCTCGCGCCGACCCGTGAACTGGCAACCCAGATCAATGCGACGGTGGAGCCGCTCGCCCACGAGCTGGGGCTCAACACCACCGTCATCTACGGCGGCGTATCCCAGGCCCGTCAGGAGAAGGCGCTGCGCGCCGGCGTCGACATCATCATCGCCTGCCCCGGCCGGCTCGAAGACCTGATGCGCCAGAAGCTTGTCACCCTTGAATCCGTCGAGATCACAGTGCTGGACGAGGCGGATCATATGGCGGACCTCGGGTTCCTGCCGGTCGTGAAGAAGCTCCTTGACACCACTCCGACCGAGGGCCAGCGGATGCTTTTCTCCGCCACCCTGGACAACGGCGTGGACAAGATCGTCCATCGCTACCTGTCCAACCCGCTGACCCATTCCGTGGATACGCCGCAGGCCTCCGTCACCACGATGGAGCACCATGTGCTCCTGATCGGTGACCAGACGCAGAAGAAGCAGCTGATCGTTCAGCTGGCATCCGGGCAGGGCAAGCGCGTGCTGTTCATGCGTACCAAGCATCAGGCGCGGAAGCTCGCGAAGACCCTGACCGACGCCGGGATCCCCGCCGTGGACCTGCACGGGAACCTGTCCCAGAACGCGCGGGACCGGAACCTTGCTGAGTTCTCAACCGGTGGAGTCCGGGTGCTGGTGGCCACAGACGTCGCGGCGCGCGGAGTGCACGTTGACGACGTCGAGCTCGTGGTCCACGTGGATCCGCCCACGGAGCACAAGGCCTACCTGCACCGTTCGGGACGTACTGCCCGTGCGGGTTCGGACGGCACCGTTGTCACCGTCACGCTGCCCGAGCAGAAGAGTGAAGTGCAGAAACTCATGAAGGCCGCTGGGGTCACCGTGGGGTTCGAGAACGTATCAGCGACCTCGCCGCTTGTCGCCAAGCTCATCGGTGACGTAGCAGAGAAGGTTGATCCGCGCACCCGTGCAGCACTCCTCGCCAACCGGGAAGGCGCAGGCCGCGGCGCCGGCACCTCGACCGGGGCGAATGCCGAGCGCAAGCGTGCCCGCCGCGCGGCACCTTCAGCTGGTGGTCGTGGAGGACGCGGTGGCCGCGGACGCGTTGCTGCGGAACCGCAGGGAAACCGCGCCGAACGGCGTAAGGATCAGCCTCAGGCGCCCCGGTTCGGTACCGACGGGGACCGCCGTCGTACCAGTGAAGGCGCAACTACCGCTGGGGGCAATCGCAACCGCCGTTCGCGGGGAGCCCGTTCCGGTGACGTAGCAGCGCAGGGGACGGGCTCGCACAGCAACGGTGCGCGCAGCGGCCAGTCGGCAGCTCAGGCCGGCTCAGGGCAGCGTAGCGGCGGACAGCGTTCGGCGGCGTCGTCGTCGGGCCGTCCTGCAGGCGCCCGCCGGTCCGGACCGCGCCGGGCAACCGCGCCGGCATCGAACGAGCGTCGCGGCCGCTAGTTCCTCACAGTGTTATCCGGGAGCAACCTGGGCTTTGGTGAGCGAATTCCGCTCTGAAAGTCCAGGTTGCTCGCGTTACGGTCCGGGTTGCTCACCGACGGTCGATTGCGGCACGGGAGCTTGCGTGTTAGGTTCAGCCGGAATCGGCAGGGCTTCTGCCATCCGGACAAGGAGTACCCATGGCAGAGAACACCGACTACGCGGGCGCCATCAACGCCGTCATCTGGCCCGGATTCCTCGGCACCACTGTGCCGGAGTGGCTCGAGGCAGAGCTGCGCAGAGGCCTCGCCGGTGTGGTCCTCTTCGCCAACAACATCGACCCGGGTGATCCCGAACAGTTACCCGCGTTGTGCCGGCGCATCAGAAAACTGAACCCCCACGCGATCATCGGCGTCGACGAGGAAGGCGGAACCGTAACCCGCCTCGAAGCGGCAACCGGCTCCTCCGTTCCGGGCGCCGCAGAACTTGGCAGGATCGACCGCCAGGACATTACGACGGACGTCGGCGCAACCCTTGGCAGACGGGCACAGCAGGCCGGCATCAACCTCCTGCTCGCTCCCGTGGCTGATGTGAATACCAATCCCCGCAACCCGGTCATCGGGATCCGGTCTTTCGGCTCGGAGCCGGATCTGGTGGCCAGGCACACGGCTGCGATGACGCGCGGCATCCAGAGCGCCGGAGTGGGGGCCTGCGCAAAACACTTTCCCGGGCATGGGGATACGGTCACGGATTCCCATGTCGATCTGCCGCGGGTGGACCTTGGGCTCGTTGAGTTGCAAGCAGCACACATACCGCCCTTCGCCGCTGCGATTGAAGCGGGGACAACGGCCATCATGACTGCACACATCGTCGTCCCCGAACTCGGAGACCTTCCCGCCACGCTCAACCCGAAAGCAATCGGGATGCTGCGGGAGCTGGGCTTCGAGGGTCTCGTGATCACGGATGCCCTGGATATGGGTGCCGTCCGGCACACCTACGGTTCCGGGGAAGGTGCCGTTCTGGCGATGCTCGCCGGGACGGACCTGCTCTGTGTCGGAAGCCCGGCTAACGACGGCGGAACCGCCGACCACGAGGACTATCTCGAGGTTTTCAAAGCCCTTGAGACTGCGCTGCTCAGCGGGCGCCTTCCGCTGGAGCGGTTGCTGGAAGCGGGCCGGCGGAAGGCCGCTTTCGCGTCGTGGACGCAGGAAGCGCACGACGACGGCGGTCCGGTGGGCCTGGACGCCATCCCTTCAGCGCTCCAAACCAACGGCGACGTGCGCCTGCCTGACGGCGAGGTAACCGTGATCGACCTGCGCGATCACATCAACATGGCCGCCGGTGTGATGCCGGACGTCTTCTCAGCCGCACTGGCTGAGTACCGCACTGTCCAATACCGGAAGGCAGTTGACGCTGGGACCGGGATCCCGCCGTCGTCGTCGGTTGTGGCAATCGTGGACCGGGCCGAAGAGGGTTCTGCGCAGCGCGCCGCCCTCGCCGCCCTGATACAGGAAAGGCCTGATGCGGTGTGCATCAACGCGGGACTGCCCGTGAATCTGGACCTGCCGGTAGTCAACTGCTTCGGGGCCTCCCGACCGGCCGCTGCAGCCGCTGCAAGCGAGTTGCTGGGCGGCACGGGGACCACCTGATTGGCGCGGTTCTTCAGTGCCTTCCCGAGTGCTGAGCTTGGCGGGTCTGGGTGTAAATCAGGGTCACCCCTCATAGCCGTCGAGGCCATCCATGGGAACAATAGACCCATGAATGCACTTCTGAACATCATCTGGCTCATTTTCGGCGGGATTTGGCTGGCGATCGGCTACTTCGTGGCGGGGATCGTGTGTTGCCTGCTGATCGTGACGATCCCTTTCGGCATTGCGTCCTTTCGGATCGGCGCCTATGCACTGTGGCCGTTTGGACGTTCGGTGGTGGACCGCGGTGGGCGAACCTACTTCTTCTCCACCGTCGGCAACGTCATCTGGGTCATTGTTGCGGGCATCTGGATTGCGATCGGCCACGTCCTGACGTCGATACCGATGTTCCTGAGCATCATCGGCATTCCGCTCGGCATAGCGAACATCAAACTGATCCCGGTCTCCCTCATGCCGCTCGGCAAAGAGATTGTGCCCTCATACGGCACCAGGCTGCCGCAGGTGCGCTAATCGCCCCAGTTCGGAGCGCGGGCTTACTATCCGGCGCCTCGCAGGAACTCCTCCATCAGCGGGCCGCCGGAGATCGATCCGCGTTCGCCTTCCTCGACGAACACCGCGACGGCGAGGTCTCCCTGAAGCGCGACGACCCACGCATGCGTCCGGGGTGGGTCTTCCGTACCGAACTCCGCAGTGCCGGTTTTGGCCAGGACCGGTTCGCCGGGGATGTCCGCAAGCAGTTGTGCTCCACCGACCGTAACGACGGCGCCCATCATCTCGCGAAGTGCCCCAGCTTCCTCGGGGGTCAGGTTGCTCGGTGAGGGTTCCGACGAGGACTCTTCGGTTGCCTCGCTGCTCGGTGCAGGCGCATCTGTGGGTTCCGCCTCCCCAGCCAAGGTATCCGCCAACAGCGTGGGAGCCACCCGCTCACCCGCGGCGACCGACGCCGTCATAATGGCGAGCGATAGGGGAGAGACCAGCACCTGTCCCTGTCCGATCATTGAGGCCGCATGAGCGGTTCCGTCTGCTTCTGTGGGCACGGAGCCGAAATAGGCAGGCGTACCGATGGCCGTGTTGATGCCGATGCCCAGATCTGCTGCCGCCGTTGCGAGCGATTCCTGGGAAACGACATCGCGCTGGGAAATGAAGCCGGTGTTGCAGGACTGCGCCAAAGCCTGCAGGAGCGGAATTTCGCCGGTGAACTGGGCAGGGTAGCCGGGGACGTTGTTGAAGGTCCGGCCTTCGACCACCAGCTCCTCGGGGCAGCTCGTAGGCGTTTCAGGGGTGAACCCGTTGCGAAGCAGGGCGAGTGAGGTAGCTACCTTGAACGTAGATCCGGGCGGGTACTGTCCAAGTAAAGCGGTCTGCATCCCCTCGCTGCCGGGGCCGTTGGCAGCGGTGAGGATCTCACCGGTCGATGGCCGGATGGCAACGATCGAGGAAGCAGAGGGCTCTTCGGCGAGCACCTCTTCGGCCAACGTCTGCAGCTGGGCGTTGAGTGTGAGCTCCAGCGGCTCGCCGGGTACCGCCGGTTTTTCGAACAAGGGCTCGCGCGTCTGGGTTTCGCCTTCTCCGGACACGGCCTCGATGACCAGGCCGGGTGTACCGGCCAGTTGCTCGTCATACTGCAGCTGCAGTCCGGACAATCCGGCAATGTCTCCTGCAACCAGGCGGCCTTCGGACTGCTCGGTCAGCTCGGCTGTGGCCGGTCCGACGCTGCCGAGCAGCGCGCGGGCAAATTCGCGGGTGGGGGCGAGCGACATCGTGTCCGGGATGCCGACCGCTCCGGGGATGGCCTCGATCTCCTCATCAGTGACGGGGCGGTCCTGATCATCCCGGTACACGATCGCTTCGACGAACGCCTGTTCGCCGGCGTTCACCACCTGCTCGGTATAAGCGGCCGGGTCAAGACCGATGAGTTCCGCCAACGCGGCTGCGGAATCCTCCACTGCCGCTGCCTCGATCCGCGTCTTGTCGATCCCTACCCGAATAACCGGACGGTCCGTGACCAACACTTCGCCGCCGGCCCCAAGAATCCCCGCGCGCTCTGCAGGAGTTCTCGACACTGCAAGCGTGGCGCCTTCATCCAGGCCCTCCACCGCGACCGCTGGGTTCCAGCTGACCTGCCAGGCGTCCTCCACCAGAGTGAGTTCCGCCGTGGTTGTGTAGGTCCAGTCAGAATCGCTCTCGTCCAGATCCCAGACGTGGTTCAGCTGCGCAGTGGCGGTATCCTCGCCGGTACTTTCGACGCCGGCGACGGTGACCGTAGGGGCCAGGGGGTCAAGCGCGGCGGTGAGCTCGTCCAGCTGTGTGGTGACGTCCGCAGCTTCGACGGATGCGAAGCTGACACCGTTCAGGTCGCCGCTGGTGAGGCCTTCGGCGAGGTTGCTGGCGGCGTCCTCGGCGGTGGGCCCATCCTCGGTGCACGCCGTCAGCGAGAGCGCAAGGGCAGCAACGGTCAGGGCGGTAGTGAAGGTGTTTTTCCCCATGGCGTCCATTATTACCTACCTGTCCGACACTTCCGGACGCGCATACCATCGAGGTATGAGCCTTCCACGTATTGAACTTGCACATGGTTTCACGGTCAGCCGGCAGGGCTTCGGCGGCATGGCGCTTACTGAGGTGTACGGCGGGACCGACCCGGAGGATGCGCTGCGGACGCTGCACCATGCGGTCGACGCCGGTGTCAGTTTCCTGGACACTGCGGACGTTTACGGAGCAGGCAGCAATGAAGAACTGATTGGTCGCCTTCTTACTGACCGCCGCGGTGAGGTTGAGATCGCCACGAAGTTCGGGATTGAGGGCAGTCCTGCCGCCGGTTACACCGGTGTCCGCGGCGATGCTGCCTATGTCCGAAGCGCCCTGGAGGCAAGCCTGCAGCGGCTGGGGACCGACGTCGTCGACCTCTACTACATGCATCGGCGGGACACCACTGTGCCTATCGAGGAGACGGTCGGAGCGATGGCCGAGCTGGTCGCTCAAGGAAAGGTCCGGCATCTCGGTCTGTCCGAAGTTACGGCGGACGAGCTAGCAGCAGCCCACGCCGTGCATCCTATTGCCGCGGTGCAGAGCGAATGGTCGATCTGGAGCCGTGACGTTGAACGTCGGGTGGTGCCGGCGGCGGCCAAGCTCGGTGTCGGCTTCGTTCCGTATTCGCCTCTGGGACGGGGTTTCCTTACCGGGACAGTCCAGGCTCAGTCGCTTTCGGACGGGGATTTCCGGCATCGGGTGCCGCGGTTCAGCGGGGAGGCAATGGCGGCGAACGCGTCGATCGTCGAGGCTGTGCAGTCTGTGGCGGTGAATACGGGCGCGACGCCGGCGCAGGTCGCACTCGCGTGGCTTGCGGCGCAGGGTCAGCGCTTCGGGCTGGCTGTGGTGCCGATCCCCGGTACCCGGAAGCCGCAGCGGATCGACGAGAATCTCGGCGCCGTTGACGTCGAGCTCTCCGAAGCGGATCTGGACGCGCTCGACGCCGCTGCCGACCTCGTTGTGGGCGAGCGCAGTGCGGATGCCACCTGGGTTTCGAAGGGCCGTGAGAGCTGACTAAGGGTCGACGACGGCGACGTGGCCAACGAGCGGGCAGGAGCTTTCTACGAGCGGGAAGGCTTCACCGTGCAGCGTGTCGAACCAAGTCCCACGGAAGACCCCGCCCTCGGGGTGGTGTGGCGCTCCCGCAGCCTGGATTCATTCGACCGGACTGCGTGATATTCGGCAGCATATGTGCTCGCCACTGCCCTGTTCGCTTTAGCGCTGACTAGTGGATTTTCACGCGGTGCCCGGAGCTTTTTCATCCGCGACGTCAACGAGACCAGCGTGCGCAGCGGCATAACGCTTCACGCGACGTGACTGGCGAATGCTGAATGGCAGAAGGACCGCGAGCAGGACCGGGATCCCCACCGCCATTCCGATTGTGAAGGGAAGATACTCATCGGCGGGTCCGCTGCTCAGGTTCCAGACCTGCTGAAGCCAAAGCGCCGTGAAGAGCAGGGCGATCTGTGCGGTTTGGAATGGGAAGTACACGGACATGATGGCTGCCCACACCGCTGCCCTCCGCCGACCGTCGTCGGACAGTTCGTCCTTCTTGTTGCGCAGAACCACCCGCCCGATCGCCTTCTGAGCGGCGTAGTCCTTGCCGAGGGCGTGACGAAGATTCTTCATAAGCGGCCACACCACAACAATGCAGGCGACCGACGCCGCCAGAAATCCGAGCGAAAGACCAAAGACAGCAAAGCTCAAGGGCGAGGTGGTCTCGTCGCCGAACGCGAACCCAAGCCCAACAAACGCCCCGATCCCGATCACACTGGCGATCAGGAAAACGACGAGGACGCGCACGGCTTTATTTCTAACGACGGACGGCGACCATGGAGACCATGCCCCCTGCACCTCTGATTCGGCGACGATCCTACGTTGAAGGCGCGTCCCGAACCGAATGCTGCCCAGAAGAAACACGATCGAGAGAACAACAGCGCCTATGGGGAAAGCGATGCTCTCCGGGACGGCGACTGCGACGAACACCAGCCCGACTATGCCGAGCAGTTGGAATCCAACGACCACGGAGATGAATGGCCGCAGGATTCGCTGCCCATCTGAGCTCTCAAGGTCGAACGTAAGGTTCGTAATCATGATGCCGGCCACTGCTGGAACGAAGATGAGCAACATGGCACAGAGCCCCGCCAGGATTGGAATCCACGGGTTGCGGTCCTGGAACAGCGCAGCAGCTCCGAAACCTATTGCTCCGGCGACGAGGCAGAACCCCAGACCGATCAGAAAGACCCAGCGGAGTTTCATCAATAGCGCCCCCAGATCGATAAATAACAGTGCGAGGTCAGGCGAAATTACCTGAGCCGCCGCGTTGACTCTTAACCCAGCGTACCCACTCCGGTCCGGTCTCATAGCGGAACCGGAAGCACTCCTCTAGGGTTGCCGGATGACCAGCCGCCGATTCTTCCTCTACACCTCCACCGATGACTTGGCCGCATCACGCCGGTTCTACAAGGACCTCGTGCGGCTTGAACAGATCTGGGACGAGCCCGACGGCGTTGCTTACGGAATCGACGACGCCGTGCAGTTCTCCATCGATTACAACCCTGACGCGGAGCGGGCGACCGGGTGGTCCTTCCAACCCGGTTGGGTCTACGGGCTGGGAATCGAGCCGCGACCGACTTCCGCGCACAACTCCTGGAGCATTCCACTGGCTCCACGGCAGTTCAAGGAGGCCGTAGCCAGACTGCAGGCGGCGTGCACCGAGGCGCTGCGGCCGGAACCTTTCTGGGTTGGGTACTGGAGTTACGTGGTCAAGGACCCGATGGGGCGCACCGTCGAACTCTCGGATCCCGTAAGCAAAGCACCCGCCGATTGGCGGGTCTGAACGGGGTTTCGCCTGAGGTGAAAACTTACACAAGGGGTGTCAGATCAAAACTTGAGCGTAGTACACTCAACTTAGGTTTTATTGTGTTACTGCTCAGGAGGCCGCATGGACACCAAGTTCACCACCAAGAGTCAGGAGGCGCTGTCCGCCTCCGCGATGAATGCCTCCACCGCGGGCAACCCGCAGGTGGAGCCGGCGCACTTGCTCAAGGCGCTGATGGACCAGCGCGACGGCGTCGCTGTCGCGCTGCTCACCGCCGCCGGTGTGGGCGCTGACAGCGTCAGTGTGAAGGCGAGTTCGGCAATCAAGTCGCTGCCGGCGTCGTCGGGCTCGTCTGTGGCGCAAGCACAGTTCTCCCGCCCTATGCTGCAGGTCGTTACTGCGGCGCAACAGGAAGCGGAGTCGCTGGGGGACTCCTACGTATCCACCGAACACCTCCTGCTGGGCATAGCGGCCGACGCCGGTGCAGCCGGACGCATCCTCCGCGAGGAGGGTGCCTCCAAGGATGCGCTCGTCGCTGCCCTGCCGGGCGTACGGGGAGACCGGCGGGTTACCACCGCGGATCCCGAAAACACTTTCCAGGCGCTGGAGAAGTTCGGTGTGGACCTGACGGAGATCGCCCGCTCCGGCAAGCTGGACCCGGTCATCGGCCGGGACACCGAAATCCGCCGTGTGGTGCAGGTGCTGTCCAGGCGAACCAAGAACAACCCCGTGCTGATCGGTGAGCCAGGCGTCGGCAAGACCGCCGTCGTCGAAGGTCTTGCCCAGCGCATGGTCGCTGGTGATGTGCCGGAATCCCTTCGCGGCAAGACGCTGATCAGCCTGGACCTCGGGTCGATGATCGCCGGGGCCAAGTACCGCGGCGAGTTCGAGGAACGGCTCAAGGCTGTCCTCGAGGAGATCAGGGCCTCCAACGGGCAGATCGTGACCTTCATAGATGAGCTGCACACCGTCGTCGGCGCGGGCGCGTCCGAGGGCTCCATGGACGCAGGGAACATGCTCAAGCCCATGCTGGCCCGCGGGGAACTGCGGCTCATCGGCGCCACCACTCTGGATGAGTACCGCGAGAACATCGAGAAGGATGCTGCCTTGGAACGCCGCTTCCAGCAGGTCTACGTGGGAGAGCCGAGCGTCCAGGACACCATCGGCATCCTGCGCGGACTCAAGGAACGCTACGAAGCCCACCACAAGGTGTCCATCGCGGACTCAGCGCTGGTCGCTGCCGCGACGCTGTCCAACCGGTACATCACCGGACGTCAACTGCCGGACAAGGCGATCGATCTCGTGGATGAATCGGCTTCCAGGCTGCGCATGGAGATCGACTCCGCACCCGAGGAGATCGACCAGCTGCGTCGCGCCGTCGACCGCCTGACCATGGAGGAACTCGCACTGGAGGGTGAAACCGATGAGGCATCGGTGGAGCGGCTGGAGGCACTGCGCGCCGATATGGCGGACCGCAAGGAGAAGCTCGCGGCGTTGAACGCACGCTGGGAGGCGGAGAAGGCCGGGCTCAACCGGGTGGGTGACCTCAAGGCATCCCTGGATGACCTGCGCTCGCAGGCGGACCGCGCACAGCGTGAAGGTGATCTTGAGAAGGCGTCGCGCCTGCTGTACGGCGAGATCCCGCAGGTTCAGCGTGAACTGGACGCCGCCCAGGCCGAGGAAGAGCGTTCCGGAGATTCGCCGGAGCTCATGGTGGCCGAGGAGGTTACGGCTGCGGATATCGCTGAGGTCATCTCGGCCTGGACCGGTATTCCGGCGGGACGGATGCTTCAGGGCGAAAGCCAGAAGCTCCTGCACATGGAGGAGAACCTCGGCGAGCGGCTGATCGGCCAGAAGAAGGCCGTCGCCTCGGTATCGGACGCGGTTCGCCGCGCGCGTGCCGGTATTTCGGACCCGGACCGGCCCACGGGATCCTTCCTGTTCCTCGGTCCCACCGGCGTGGGCAAGACCGAGCTCGCCAAGGCGCTGGCCGACTTCCTGTTCGACGACGAACGCGCCATGGTGCGCATCGACATGTCCGAATACTCGGAGAAGCACGCCGTCGCCCGTCTCGTGGGCGCTCCTCCCGGATACGTCGGTTATGAGGAGGGCGGCCAGCTGACCGAGGCCGTCCGCCGTCGTCCGTACAGCGTTGTGCTGCTGGACGAGGTGGAGAAGGCGCACCCCGAGGTCTTTGACATTCTTCTGCAGGTGTTCGACGACGGACGCCTCACCGACGGTCAGGGCCGCACGGTGGATTTCCGCAACGTCATTCTCGTCATGACGTCGAACCTGGGATCGCAGTTCCTGGTTGATCCGATGCTCGACGACGCGGCGCGCCACGAGGCAGTCATGTCGGTGGTGAATGCCAGCTTCAAGCCTGAGTTCCTCAACCGGCTGGATGACATCATCATGTTCGATGCCCTCAGCCTGGATGAGCTTTCGCGGATCGTGGACCTGCAGGTTCAGGCGCTTGCTGCACGCCTCCAGGAACGCCGGCTCACGCTCGATGTGACCGACGCAGCCCAGGAATGGCTCGCCCTCACGGGCTTCGATCCCGCGTACGGTGCGCGGCCGCTACGCCGGCTGGTGCAGCGCGAGATCGGGGACCGGCTGGCCCGCGGTTTGCTGGCCGGAACCATCAGCGACGGCGACAAGGTGCGGGTGGACCGGCCAAACGACGACGCCAACGGCCTCACCGTCGCGAGCGTGCCTGACTGATCCGCGGCTACTGGGCTGACCCTGTTACTGGGCCAGGAGGTCGTCCGTAATGATGTTGCCTTCGTTGGAGACAACGAAGCAGTCAACCCGGCGGTCGCCCTCCGCCCAGGTTCCCGACGTCGGCGTGACCTGAATCAGCGTCAGGTCCGGGTACTCCGTGGCGGCCCTCTCATCGACCTCCGCTGAGTTGCACAACTCATCGCCGCGGACTGCGAGGGCCTCATCGCCGGGAAACTCCGTGTCTTCCGGGTAGGTGTCCGTGGCGAGCAGTTGAGCGTTGTGCGGGGTTGTGCACGTGACCGTGGTGACGTTCTCGCTCAGGTTCGATTCGTCGAAATCCAGGATGCACGCGCCCGCGCCCAGTTCCAGCGGGGAGATACTCTCGGCGATGATCCCGTCGGCTCCGGGTGACGCATCGACCGATGGAGCGGCATCGGGTCCGCCGCCGCTGACGGCGTCGACAATGCGGATGATCGCGAAAATCAGCAGGCCGAGTATAACCAGGCCCGCCACGGCAACGATGATGAGCGTCCTGCGGTTGGTGCCGGACTTGCCCGTGCGATCCCGGGAACTGTCCTGCGCTGTGGTGCCCTGCTCGGCTCCTGCCGGCGGCAATCCGTAGGCGCCGCCGAGCGGAGCATGTGGACTTCCCGGTGCCTGCGGATGCGGGCCCGCGAAAGGCTGCTTCCATGGAGACTCCGGGACCTGCTCGGCCGGTGTGCCCTGGGCCGAGGGTGTCTGGATGTCCTGCGCGGCGGGCGCCTCATGGCCGTCCTGCGACGAGGGCGTCTCCGTGCTGCCCTGCGCCGCGGGGGTCTCGTCGTTGCCAGTGGCGCCTGCCGGCGGCGCTGGAGTATCCCCGTTTCCCGGGGCTCCTTCCGGTGGCGCGGGGATGCCCGGTGGGAGGGTGATGTCTGCGCCTTGCTGCTCGGCAGCCCCGGCGACGTTCTCGCTGACCGCGGCGTTCCCAGCGGTGGTGCCCGGCGCGGCTGCCGCTTCCGCCTCGCCCAGCTCGAACAGCGCATCCCATCGGGACCCATCCTCGGTAGAACCTGTCCACCCGGGATCTTCACCCGACGCCGCCAGGTTGGCGAGTGCGAACTGCGGATCAGTGGATGCCCGAGGCTCCGACTTTGGCTCCGGGTGTGCGTCCGGTGCCGCGGGATCGGCCTGCGCGGGTGTAGCCTCATCGGGCTGGTGGGCAACCGCGCCGATCGGGTCGTCGTCCGATGCGGAGATGTCGACGTCCTGGTTCTGCGCTCCGTCGTCGTGCTGATCACCGGAGTGCCCGCCGTCGTCGTGCCGGTTCTCCCCGGTATCGCCCGCTGTCCCGCCTGCCGGGGCAGTGCCTGCGGGAGCGGCGGCTTCCGCGGGATCCTCTGGGGGCCGTGGGCCACCGACCAGCGTGCCCACTTCCTCAGCCTCCTGCTCCACAGCCTTCGCCTCGGCGGCAGCGTCCTTGAGCGAGGCAGCCTCGGCGGATTCCTGACTGATCTCGGCCGCACCGAGCGACGGCTCGCTCAACTGCACGTCTTCGGCGGAGGTTTCGAGTTCAGGCTCGAGGGCTTCCCTGGAGACCTCTGATTCGGACAATTGGACCTCATCGGGGTTTACCAATTGTGGTTCTGCTACGGCGGCGTCAGCAGGCTCGGGTCCCTCCTGGGCAGCATCTTCTGCCGTGGCACCCTCTTCCGGCTTGTCAGATTGATCGCTCATAGTGAACTGCCCCCTCCTGTGTCCGGCCGTGGTCGCGGGCTGGCTTTGCTCTGATTACCCCTGACTCTAGCCAACGAACAGCACCCGATGCATGGCCGTGGAGGCATACACCTCCATTTTCCCACGCGCTTGCGTGCTGTTGCTGGCACGCCGGATTCTGAAACCATGTAATCTATAGCTACGACACATTGACCGGATACTCCGGGGCCTCGCTGCCGCCTTGCATGCTAATTAAGTACAGGTGCCAAGCGACCACCTCCGGATCGACGCAAAAAGGGGGTCACGCCATGGGGCGCGGCCGTCAGAAGGCGAAAGCCACCAAGCAGGCACGGGACATGAAGTACTTCAGCCCGTCCACTGATTACTCGGCGCTGCAGCGAGAGCTCACGGGCCCGGGTAGCCGTGCCTCCCGCCAGAGTGATCCGGTAGAACCGGATTACGCGGAGTATGAGGACAAGTATGCGGATCAGTTCGATGAAGAAGAGGACGACGGCGGCACCCGCCGTATCGGCTAAGCGCTCCCTTCGCTCTCGCTGAGATACATACACCACAAACGCGCACAGAACCAGCGGCCAGGACTTGATTGTCGAGCCGCTGGTTCTTGCTGTCTCCACATCTACAACGCGAATCGACTCTCCCCAAATTGGCCTTTAGCAGGCGTTAAAGCCGTCCATAAGGCCCATTTGGGGAGAGTCGATGCAGGGAAACTAGGCGTAGGAGCCAACCAGTCGAACCGAACCGCCGTCGACGCCCTTCGCGCCCTGCACGTAGTCAGGTCCGTCGGTGTTCTCGCCCGACGCCGCGTCCACACGGCCCATAACCCACGCGGGAACGCCTCGCTCCGTCAAACGCGCGACGGCGGCGTCAGTACCGGCTTCGGCAACAACGGCAACCATTCCGACGCCAAGGTTCAGTGTCCGCTCCAGGTCCGGCAGCGGCACGCTTCCCAGCTCGGAGACGAGGCTGAACACCGGTGGTAGCGCCCACGTCGACCGGTCCACGGTGGCTTCGAGCCCGCGCGGGAGAACCCGCGCCAGGTTGGCCGCCAAGCCACCGCCGGTGACGTGGCTGAAGCCGTGCACGGCGCCGTCGTAATCGAGCGGGAGATGGCGGGCGAGGTCGAGACAGTCGGCCGCGTACACCCGCGTAGGCTCAAGGAGCTCTTCGCCGAGGGTGCGGCCCAGCTCCGAGACCTGCCGGTCCAGCGCCCATCCGGCCTGGTTGATGACCCGGCGAACCAGCGAGTACCCGTTCGAGTGCAATCCGGAGGAAGCCATGCCGATGACAAAGTCACCCTCACGCACCCGGTCCGGCCCGAGCAGCGCATCGGCTTCCACTACGCCGGTAGCCGCGCCGGCGACGTCGTACTCGTGCTCACCCAGGAGGCCCGGGTGCTCAGCGGTCTCGCCGCCCACCAGGGCGGTTCCGGCAACCGAGCAGGCCGAGGCGATGCCGCGGACGATGGCGGCGATGCGCTCGGGCACAACCTTTCCGCAGGCGATGTAGTCGGTCATGTACAGCGGTTCCGCGCCGACCACCACGATGTCATCCACAACCATGCCCACGAGGTCGAACCCGATGGTGTCGTGGATGTCCATGGCCTGCGCAATGGCAACCTTGGTGCCCACGCCGTCCGTGGAGGTGGCAAGGAGCGGCTTCCGGTAGGTCAGCAGCTTCGAGACGTCATACAGCCCGGCGAAACCGCCGACGCCGCCCACCACGTTGGCGGTGTGGGTAGCCTTGACCGCTTCCTTCATGAGCTCCACCGCCCGGTCGCCGGCTTCGACGTCCACTCCGGCGCTTGCATAGGTGATGGGGTTCGAAGAGGTCATACCCGCTCTTTCTTGTCTGCTTCGGTCAGGAGGGTTTCGAGTTCGCTGCCCGGGCCCGGATCGCATCCGGTGGCGCCAGGCTTCTCGGCGGGGTCGGCGCGCTCAAGCAGGAGCTTGCCGCGGCGGTCTTCCTCGGGAAGCTCGATGGGGTACGTCCCAGTGAAGCAGGCCGTGCACAACCGTTCGCGGGGCTGCATAGTGGCCGCGATCATGCCGTCCTCGGAAATGTAGGCGAGGCTGTCGGCGCCGATGGAGTTGCTGATTTCCTCAACAGCCGCCCCGTTGGCGATCAGTTCGGCGCGCGATGCGAAGTCGATGCCGTAGAAGCATGGCCAGCGCACCGGTGGCGAGGAGATCTTGACGTGTACCTCAGCGGCGCCGGCCTCGCGCAGCATCCGCACCACGGCGCGCTGTGTATTGCCGCGCACAATCGAATCATCGACCACGACAATGCGCTTGCCGCGGATAACCGACTCCAGCGCGTTCAACTTGAGCCGGATGCCGAGCTGCCGCAGTGTCTCGCTCGGCTGGATGAAGGTCCGGCCCACATAGGCGTTCTTCACGAAACCGTGCGCGAAGGGAATACCGGATTCCTCAGCGAACCCGACAGCAGCAGGCGTACCCGACTCCGGGACAGGGATAACGACGTCCGCATCCATCCGGTTCTCCCGGGCGAGCTGGCGGCCCATCTCGACGCGTGAATCGTAGACCGAGCGTCCGGCGATCGCGGCGTCCGGGCGCGCGAGGTAGACGTACTCGAAGACGCAACCAGCCGCCGTCGTCGGGGCAAACCGGCGCGAGCGGACGCCGCTCTCGTCGATGGCAATGAACTCGCCCGGCTCGATCTCGCGGATGAAGCTTGCGCCGACGGTGGCCAGCGCGGCCTGCTCAGACGCCACAACCCACCCGCGCTGAAGCCGGCCGAGTACCAGCGGGCGGACGCCATAGGCATCCCGGGCGGCGTACAGGGTGCCCTCGTCCATGAACACGAAGCAGAACGCGCCCTCGATGGAAGGCAACAGGTCAAGTGCCGTGTCTTCGAGGGAGCGGCCGTCATCCCCGGCCAACAGCGTGGTCACAAGTGCGGTGTCCGAGGTGTTGCCCTGCGCCATCTCGCCGCTGCGGGGCTTGCCGTGGCGGTTCAGGACCATCTGGTACAGGTCAGCGGAGTTGGTGAGGTTGCCGTTGTGGGCGAGGGCAACGGTTCCAACGGCGGTGGCACCGAGCGTGGGCTGCGCATTGGCCCAGTTGGAGGAACCGGTGGTGGAGTAGCGGCAGTGGCCCACCGCGATGTGCCCGGTGAGGGTGTTCAAGGTTGCTTCGTCGAATACCTGGGAGACCAGTCCCATGTCCTTGTACACGTTGATGCGCGTGCCGTCACTGGTGGCGATACCGGCCGACTCCTGGCCGCGGTGCTGCAGGGCGTAGAGCCCGTAATACGTGAGTTTGGCTACTTCCTCGCCGGGAGCCCAGACGCCGAATACGCCACAGGCATCCTGGGGGCCTTTTTCGCCGGGAAGAAGATCATGGGAAAGCTGTCCGTCACCGCGCACCATTGCTACATTCTCTCACGAGACTCGGTTGCGGAAGTTTCGTGAGATCAGTCGTCGTCGTGGGTGCGCTCTGCCGTTGCCTGCTTGCTGCGGCGGACGCTGATCCAGTCCAGTAGCAGGGCGACCAGCGCACCCAGCAGCAGCCCGGGGAGGGCCAGCACAACCGTAAAGAACCCCAGGACGGATTCGCGGGTGAGGGTGGGATCAGGATCACCCGTGTACGCAATGATCAGCGCCGCCACGAAGCCGATCACCGCCCCCAACCCCATGAAGGAAGCGAACTTGGGCGCCCGGCGGACCGTGACCTGGCGACGCTCGGGATACTGGGGCGAACTCATGAATCAAGGCTACCGGGATCAGGAGTTCCGCTTGACCAGCTGATAACCGGCTTCATTGAACACGAGCGTATAGTTCTCGCCCGGCCAGGTCTCCTCGGCGTGCTGCTCCGCGCTCGTGGGCCGTGCGGCGCCCCAACTCCAGTCTTCGGCGTCGAGCACGAGGTACTCGGGCGCGGGATTCTCGTTGCCGATCCAGTACACCTCGGTCTCCGGCACCAGGTACGGCATCAGCACGACACCGGTCTCCACCGTTGCACCGGCGGGAACCTGGTCCATCATCCGGTGGGCAGCGTCCCAGCGCGGTGATTGCTGGTAGGTCTCCGGTTTCGCGAGGTCCGCGAGCGGCTGCCCCGGAAGCAGCATCAGCGATACCACGCTTACTACGGGTACGACGGCGGCGCTATAGGAGCGCAGCCAGCTCCGCCTGCTGCGGCGGGCGGCAAGGACAGCATCCACGAGTGCGGCGAAGAGAATCGGCATCAGAACCGCGTTGTAATGCCAGTCCGGGCCCCAGTAGGACTCGTTCCCGGCGGCGAACCGCCACAGCAGCGTGGGAAGCATCACGAAGGCCAGCGGTGACCGCAGGAACAGGAAGCCGCCGGCGAGCAGGAGCAGCCACAGCGTTTCGTACTTCTCCCCGGCGGTGAGCATGGTCAGCACGGTGTCCACGGGGTTTGCCAGTAGCGCGCCGACATCGATGCGGTCCGCGTAGTCATACGTGCCGCCGGTGTTAAGTGCCGGAAGGATCACGGCCACCGAGAGGACAACCCAGGCCAGCCCCCACGCAGCGAGCCACAGTCCTGCCCTCGACGCGCGGCTCTGCCGGAACCGCCAGGCCAGCACCAGGCCGAAGGCAAACACGGTCAGCCCCATGTCCTCCTTCACGAACACCAGCAGGGCACTGGCGACGACGGCGGTGCGTAGCCGCCCTTCGATGTAAGCCTCCAGCGCGAGGGCCAGCAGCGGCAGCGCCAGCGCGATCTCGTGGAACTGCACGGCGACGGACGCCTGAATGCCCCAGGAAAGCCCGTATGCCAGACCGAGGAACAGGCCGCTGGTGCGCCCGAGATGGCGGGCGGCCAGGCGTGTAAGGATGAACACCGACCAGCCGACCAGCAGGTTCTGCAGGATCAGCAAGGTCAGTCCGGAGGGGAAGAAAGCGTAGGCGGGACCCAGCAGGATCAGGAGGGGGTGGAAGTGGTCTCCGAGGAGGTTGAACTCGTGACCCTTGACGGGGACGATCGGCGCTTCAAACCCCGCATAGGCCTTCGCTAGCTGCGTAAAGATACCGAGGTCCCAGGAGGGTGTTTCCAGTCGGTACCACTGCGCCACGGAGAAGACGCAGTAAAGCGCAGTGACAATAAGGGCCACCGCCCAGGCCTCGGGCGGCTGGCGGCGCAGGGCCGCCCCGGCGTCGTGCAGTCCCCGGACCAGCGGATGTGACCCGGCAGCGCGTTCCCGCTCCAGCGTCACGGGGTGCCCACTTCCGGGAAGAGCGGCAGGAGGGTGGACAGATCGGCCCGTTGCCCGGAGGCGGAGACACGGCCGGTGGACACTGCATCGGACCAGGCGAGGGTGCCTGTAACCAGTGCGAGCCAGGTCTCGGCGTCGGTCTCGATGACGTTCGGCGGGGTGCCGCGGGTGTGGCGCGGACCCTCGACGCACTGGGTCACGCCGAGCGGCGGCACCCTGACTTCCACGCTGTTCCCTGGCGCGCGTGCGGCGAGTTCCTCCAGGGAGAAGCGTGCCGCCGTCGTGCGCTCGGTTGTGTCGGTGCTGCCGGTCGCCACAGCGCGGATGGCGGCGTTGCCGGTGGCTGCTGGAATCCGCCGTCGGGCCATGATCAGTCCAGGAGAGCCATCACGGGTGCGGCAAGGCGAAGCTTGCCCACTGGGACGCCGCCACCGAGCACCGGCTGGACTATTTTCTCCAGCACCGGAGCCACCGATTCGGCGTCGATTGCCCCGGAGGCTGCGAGCAGGGTCAGGCCTACGAGGGAGGTGGCGCGGATGTTCCCGTCGAGGACCTTCAACGCCATGGACACTCCGGTGGGGGTTGCCATCACGAGGACGCCCTCGGCGCCGTTCTTGGACAGAATTCCGAGATCCTCCATAACCACGGAATTCTCCCGGCCGCGGCCATGAACGGCCCACGGGTAGTCGAGCATCGCCGTGGCCACGGTTGCTGCCCGGGCATCGGCGTTCTTGTCACCCGGCGCCTTTGCGATCCTGCCGATTCCGCGCGCAAGTCCCGTGAGTGAAACTGCGCCAAGCGGTGCGCCGCAGCCGTCAACGGCCCAGTGCTGCACGGTTTCCTCTGTGTACTCCTCGATCACCGAAGCGATCCGCTGCTGCAGCGGGTGGTCACGGTCAAGGTAGGTGTTGTGGTCCCAGGAGTTCTCGGTGCAGGCCCACAGAAATGCAGCGTGCTTCCCGGAGCAATTGAAGGCGATGCGCTGGCGTCCCTTCTCGGTGCGGATCAGCCAGTTGCGGGCTTCCTCGTCCTGGGGCCAGTCCGCGGGGCACTGCAGTTGATCCTCGGTGACACCGGCCGCGCTCAGCATGGACTTCACCACATCCATGTGCTCGTGGCTGCCCACGTGGCTCGCAGCGGCGAGGGCCACCTGCGCACCGCGCAACGGTACGCCGGCCTGCATGGCCGTTAATGCCTGGAACGGCTTGAGGGTGGAGCGCGGGAAGATCGGCGTTTCGACATCGCCCAGGGCGGTCACCGTTGAGCCGTCGGCCGCCAGTACGACGGCGGATCCGACGTGACGGGACTCGATGAAACCGTTGCGCTCCAGGACCGCGAGGTCCACAGCGCTAGATGAGGTGAAGGTGGAGGGCATGTTTCCAGTATTGCGCATTACTTCAACGCCATCGACCGGGCGCTGGGAACGCGTTTTCGGGGCGGAACCGGTAGCAGGCGCCCGATGGCTGAGTTGGTGTGTAGCTTGTGCCCACCGGAGAGAACGGCCATCCGGCGGGCACAAGTTTTGGGCAGTTATTCCGCCGAGAACTGGACGCTGTGCCAACCGGAAGCGCCGTTCGGTACGGTGTCGGTGCGCTCCTCGACCTGCACGCCGTCCGGGTCATAGGCCCGCGACCGGATGCGGTGCGAGCCGGGCTCGAGCTGCACTTCGTGCGTCCACTGCCGCCACGTATCGACGGTGTACTCGATCGCGAGCGTGGCTTCCTCCCACGGTCCGTCGTCAATCTGGACTTCGACCTTGTCGATGCCACGGTTCTGCGCCCACGCCGTTCCGCCCGCGCGGTAGGTTCCGGCGGCGACCTTGGCGAACGGCTTGGGGACCTCGACGCGGGACTGGGTCTTGATCGGGCCCTTCTCGGACCAGCCGCGATCCGTCCAGTAGGCGGTGGCGTCGGCGAAACGGGTCACCTCAAGGTCAACCACCCACTTGGTCGCCGAGACGTAGCCGTAGAGACCGGGCACCACCATGCGTACCGGGTAGCCGTGTTCAAGGGGAAGCGGTTCGTCGTTCATTGCGATTGCAAAGATGGCGTCCCGTTCATCCTGCAGGACCGGCAGGGGAGTGGAGGCGCTGAAGCCGTCAGTACTGGTAGATAGAACCATGTCGGCGCCCTCGGTGGGCCGTGCCCGTTCCAGCAGTTTGCGGATCGGGTACCCGAGCCACTTCGCGTTGCCGACAAGATCTCCGCCGATGGGATTGGACACGCACGTCAGTGTGATGTGCCGTTCGATCAGTTCGGAGTCCAGCAGGTCCTGGAAATTCATCCGGATCTCTTCCTCGACCATCCCGTGGATCCGCAGTTCCCACGTATCGACGTCGATGGTCGGCACCTGCAGCGCCGTATCGATCCGATAGAAGTCCGGGTTGGGAGTCAGCCAGGGATCCACGCCCTCCAGCGCCACGTCCACGCCCTCCGGCACCGGCTTGGCAGTATCCACCGGGTCCGGGAAGCTGAGCTGCCGGCGGGCGGCGTTGACGGTACTGCGGGCAGCGCTGATCACGGCCCCTCCGGCGGCGGTCGCACCGGCGACGACGGCGGTCACGCCGGCTGCAGCGAAGAACGCGCGCCTGCTGGCGCCGGTCTTGGCCCGCTCAGGCGACGGTTCGTCGGCGCTGTAGACGCCGTCGTCGTCCGCTTGGGCTGCCGCGGGCACGGCAGCGTGGAGCTTGACGATCATCCAGCGGAGTGCGGCCAGACCGGCGAGCGTGCCGATCACCGAGGGCACGGCGTCGAGCGCTGACGCTCCGGCACGGGACACGACGGCGGCAACCATCACCGCGCCCATGAACAGGACGCCCGCGACGCCGAGGATCCAACGGCGCCACGCCAGATAGCCCAGAATGGCGGCGAGGATCACGATGGTGACTGCCATGCCGATGAAGAGCGCGAGCTTGTCGTTGGTGCCGAACGTGTCGATCGCGAAGTCCTTCAGCCAGGACGGCGTGAAGTCGATAAAGGTTGAGCCCAGGGCAATCAGCGGGGCCGAGCGCGTGGAGAAGAAGGACCCGGCAAGTTCCGCGACGCCGAGCACCAGGCCTGCGGCGAGGACACCGGCGAGCATGGCGAAACTGGATGCCCTGCGGGTGGACTTTCGAACGGCTTTCATACTCTTGATTCGGAGAGAGGCGCGGCGGGTATTGGTGAGTGCTACTTCACAGTAGCCCCGTGCAGTAGTTCGCGCAGTACCGAGCCAGTACCCTGAAGTACTGTGAAGGTTCTTGTGATTGGCCCCGGAGGCCGCGAACACGCCATTGTCCGAGCACTCCTGACCGATCCCTTCGTTCGCGAAGTGCATGCCGCGCCGGGTAACGCGGGTATCGCCCAGATCGTCCCCACGCATCAGATCGACGCCAATAATCCCGCCGCGGTGACCGAGCTGGCTTCCCGGCTCGGCGCCGACCTGGTGGTTGTAGGTCCTGAGGCACCGCTGGCCGCCGGAGTTGCGGACGCGCTGATCGACGCCGGAGTTCCGGTCTTCGGGCCCACCCGCGCGGCTGCCCAACTGGAGGCATCCAAGGCCTTCGCCAAGCAGGTCATGGCTGCGGCTGGAGTCCCGACGGCGATGGCAAAGGTCGCGTTGACCCATGAGGAGGCCGCCGAGGCGCTGGACTCGTTCGGCGCACCGTACGTCGTGAAGGACGATGGGCTCGCTGCAGGCAAGGGCGTGGTGGTCACTTCCGACCGGAACGCGGCGCTCGAGCACGCGCAGGCGTGTTTCGACGCCGGCGGGTCTGTGGTGATCGAGGAGTTCCTTGACGGACCGGAAGTCTCCCTGTTTGTCCTCTCTGACGGTTCCACGGTGGTGCCGCTGGCCCCAGCTCAGGATTTCAAGCGTATTTTCGACAACGACGAGGGCCCCAATACCGGCGGCATGGGTGCGTATTCGCCGCTTGAGTGGGTGCCCGCGGGTCTGGTCGATGAGGTCATCGAGCGCGTGGCGCAGCCGACCATCGACGAAATGGCCCACCGCGGCACACCGTTCACAGGTGTGCTCTACTGCGGGTTGGCGCTGACATCGCGTGGCCTGCGCGTTATCGAATTCAACGCCCGATTCGGCGACCCCGAGACCCAGGCGGTCCTCGCCCGGCTGAAGACCCCACTCGGGGGAGTGCTCCTCGCAGCGGCCAAGGGCGAACTGGGGACAGTCGATAATCTGCACTGGTCGTCCCAGACCGCTGTCGCCGTCGTACTGGCCTCCGCGAACTATCCCGATTCTCCACGCACCGGTGATCCGATCAGCGGACTGGACGAGGTGGACGAGCTTGAGGGCGTGCACGTGCTGCACGCCGGGACTGCGCTCGCCGGGGACGGCACGGTGGTCTCGGCAGGCGGGCGGGTGCTCGCCGTCGTCGGGCTTGGTAGTGACCTGGCCCAGGCGCGGAAGAAAGCGTACGACGGCGTCCGCCGCCTCAAGCTCGAAGGTGGCCAGTACCGCACAGACATTGCGGCCAAGGCTGCACGCGGTGATGTTGTTGTTGCGGGAGGTCTCTGATGGCGGCGCAGGAAATAGCAGGGTGGCGGCACATTTACTCGGGCAAGGTCCGGGACCTCTATGAGCCGGAATCGGGTGCGGATGACCGCGTGCTGGTGGTGGCGAGCGACCGCATCAGCGCCTATGACCATGTGCTTTCCTCCGAGATTCCGGACAAGGGGCGGGTGCTGACGCAGCTGAGCCTCTGGTGGTTCGAGCAGTTGTCCGGCGTGCCGAATCATGTCCTTTCAACAGATGTCCCGTCGGAGGTTGCCGGGCGGGCGATGATCTGCCGTCGGCTCGAGATGTATCCGGTGGAGTGCATTGCGCGCGGCTACCTGACCGGCTCCGGGCTGGCGGAGTACCGGGACTCTCAAACCGTGTGCTCTCTGCCGCTGGCTCCCGGGCTGGTTGATGGTTCCCGGCTGGAGAAGCCGATCTTCACGCCGTCCGCGAAGGCCGAGGTGGGGGAGCACGACGAGAACATCACCTACGACGCCGTCGTCATGATGGTGGGCGATGACCTTGCGGCGAAGCTGCGGTCTCTGACGCTGGACATCTACTCGCGGGCGGAGACCATTGCCCGTGACCGGGGAATCATCCTCGCGGACACCAAGGTGGAGTTCGGCATGTCCTCCACGGGTGAGGTCACGCTGGGGGATGAGGTCCTGACGCCGGATTCCTCCCGTTTCTGGGACGCTGCCCTGTATTCGCCGGGGCAGGCGCAGGCGTCCTTCGACAAGCAGTTTGTGCGGGATTGGCTGACGTCCGACGACGCCGGGTGGGACCGGGTGTCTTCGCCCCCCGCGCTGCCGGCCGAGGTTGTGGAGAAGACCCGGGCGCGGTACATCGAGGCGTTCGAGCGCCTCACGGGTAAGGCCTTTTCGTAACCAATTTGCACCCTTGATTTCGGCGCCCGTTTCGCGCGCCGGGAGTAAAATGTGAGTGCTGGGGAACCGTGACTGGAACACCTGCCGCGGTACTTTTACCTGGCAGGTGGTTCACATGATGTCCCGATCAGCACGGCGCTTTGTGGTGGCGCTGTTCACGTCTCTGGCGCTGGTTCTTGGATTGGCGCCCTCCAACGCCCCGCCCGCCCAGGCGGCGCCACTGTTCGGCCACGATGTGTCCTGGCCGCAGTGCCCGTCCTCGCAGGGTGGGTTTGGGCTGCCGATGCCGCCGCCGTCGTCGCAGTTCATCATTATCGGCCTGACCAAGGGGCTGGCGTTCACGGAGAACCCGTGTCTTGCCAGCCAGGTGACCTGGGCGCGAACCAACGGCAAGCCATCCCACGGTTATGCGATGGCGACCTTCCCCACGGCGGCGCAGCTCTCCACCTACCGGTCCCAGGGGCCGTGGTCCTCCAGCACCCGCGCTGGGCAGTTGTCCAACGTGGGCTATTCCGAGGCGCGATTTGCCGTTGCCAGCATGAATCGGATCGGATTCCGGCCGCCGGTGGTCTGGATCGACGTGGAGCCGAGGCCCGCACAGCCCTGGCCAACCGGTACCGCCCAGCGCGAGCGCGAGAACCGCTGGGTGATTGAGGGGCTTATGAGGGGCCTCCGGGACGCCGGCTTTTCCTATGGCTTCTACTCCTACACCTCGGGGTGGCAGGAGATCACGGGCTCCTGGCGGGTCCCCGGGGTGCCGGTGTGGGCCACCGCGGGACGCCTGGACTACCCGAACGAGGCGCTGGACCGCTGCACCCAGGCAAGCTTTTCGGGCGGACGCGTGTACATCTCGCAGTGGTATGACGACACGCGGGACTACAACAGGACCTGCGACCCGTACGCGTTCACGCCTCTGGCCATCCCGGCGTCGACCCTGTCAGGGCCGTCAATGGACTTCAACGGCGACTGGAACCACGACATCCTTGCCCGCGCGCGCGCCAGCGGAGATCTGCGCAACTATGCCGGAACAGGCAGGGGATCCTTGCTGCAGGGCGCCTTCGTAGGGCGTGGTTGGGGGATCTACAACACGCTTCACACTCCCGGCGATCTCACCAGCGACGGAGCCGGCGACATCCTGGTACGCGACGCCATAGGTAACGGAAACTTGTGGCTCTACCGCGGCACAGGCAAGGGCGGGCATTCCGCGCGCGCCTGGGTGGGCGGCGGTTGGGACCCGTACACCATCGTCGCCCCCGGTGATTTCAACGGCGACCAGCGGGCGGACCTCCTTGCCCGCGAGAGAGCCAACGGTGTCCTCTGGCTCTACCCGGGCAACGGCGCCGGCGGTTGGTTTCCACGAGTCAGGGTGGGTGGGGGCTGGAACCCCTACACCATGATTGGCCCAGGCGATTTCAACGGCGACGGAACGGCCGACATCCTTGCGCGTGAGGACGCCACGGGGTCCATGTGGCTCTACCCCGGCAACGGGCGCGGCGGCTGGTTGCCTCGCTCCCTAGTGGGCGGCGGCTGGAAGCCGTACTCCATTGCGGCACCGGGGGACTTCAACGGCGACCGCACGGCCGATGTGGTTGCGCGGGACAGTGGGGGGAGCCTGTGGCTGTATCCGGGGAACGGTCGCGGCGGTTTGCTCCCACGCTTGTACCTCGGGGGCGGGTGGTGGACCATCGACGCGATCTTCTGATCTGCTCCAATTTTCGTGCACCTCACGCGACCTCCAGCCCCGGGAAGTCACGCGAGGTGCACGAAAGTTCGCAGGCGGGGACGAAAAAGGTGCCCACATTCCGTGGACACCTTTTCAATGGTCGGGGTGACAGGATTTGAACCTGCGACCTCGTCGTCCCGAACGACGCGCGCTACCAAGCTGCGCCACACCCCGCTCACGCCTGTCGAAACGACCGCGAAAGCAACCTCTCAAGGATAACGGAGAATCCTGTCCCTGACGAACTAGACCAGGGAGCCCTGCCAAGCCGCGTGGAGTGTGGCGAAACGGCCGCTGCCGCTGATGAGCTCGGCAGGTGTCCCGTCCTCCACAACGGTGCCGTCGTGCACCACGAGGACGCGGTCCGCGATCTCCACCGTTGACAACCGGTGCGCGATGATGAGTGCCGTCCGGTTGCCCAGCAGCTTCTGCAGTCCCTGCTGGACCAGCCGCTCGCTGGGAATGTCGAGGGACGACGTCGCTTCGTCGAGAATCAGCACCGCAGGGTCGGCAAGGAACGCCCGGGCGAAGCTGATGAGCTGCCGCTGCCCGGAGGAAACCCTGCCGCCACGCTTGTTCACATCGGTGCTATACCCGTCGGGAAGGGCTTCGATGAACTCATGCGCGCCAACTGCCTGGGCGGCTGCCACAATTTCCTCGCGGCTCGCCTCCGGCTTGCCCAGCGCGATGTTGTCCGCAACGCTCCCGCTGAAGAGGAACGCCTCCTGCGTGACCATGACGACGGCGCGGCGCAGGTCGCGGGGCGCCACCTCCCGAAGATCTATGCCATCCAGGGTGACGCTGCCTTCGGATACGTCGTAGAAGCGCGCAATCACCTTCGCGAGCGTCGATTTACCGGCGCCCGTCTGCCCAACCAGAGCAACCGTCTGCCCAGCCGGAATGGCCAGGTCCATGCGCGGAAGAATGACCGGCCCGTCGCCGTAACGGAACTCGACGCCGTCGAACTCTATTCGGCCCTTGGCATCCTGCAGCGGTACCGGGTTCTTCGGCGGACGGACCGTTGGAACCTCCTCCAGCAAACCGGACACCTTCTCCAGGGCAGCGGACGCCGATTGGAAGGAGTTGTAGAACATGGCCATCTGGTCCACCGGCTGGAAGAAGCGCTTGCTGTAGAGGAGAAGTGCCAGGAGCGCCCCGACTTCCAGCGATCCCCCAAGAACCCGGAATCCGCCGACCAGGAGGACCAGCGCTACTGTCGTGTTACCGATCAGCACGAGCCCCGGCTGGAAGACACCGTTGAGGTTGATGGAACGAACCGTGACACGGCGATAATCCTCTGCCAGCTCCTCATAGCGTTCGGCGTTGACCTTCTCCCGGCGGAATGCCTTCACGGCGCGGATGCCGGTCATCGTCTCGATGAAGTGGACGATCAGCCGGGCCGAAACCACCCGCGAGGAGCGGTATGCAACCTGCGAGTGCTTCTGGTACCAGCGGGCCAGGAACGTCATGGGAATCGCCGCAACCAGGATGAGCAGGCCGGTGGGCCAGTCCAGCACAAAGATGGTGACCGCCACGAACGCCATGTACATGACACCGGAGGCGAGTGAACTGACTCCGGAATCGAGCAGTTCGCGCAGCGCCTCAAGATCCGAGGTCTGCCGCGAAATGATCCTTCCCGAGGTGTACTTCTCATGGAACTCGAGGCTTAGCCGCTGGGTGTGGCGGAAAACCCGCAGCCGCAGGTTCAGCAGCATTTCCTGGCTGAGCTTCGCTGCTGCCCGCACGTAACCCGCTGTGAGCGTTGCGGCCAGTATCGCCGCCACCAGATAGGTGATGCCCGTGATCCAGAGTTCTGTTGAGTCGCCCTCCAGCAGTGCAGGCAAGGCGTGGTCGATTCCGAAGGCGATGATAGCCGGCCCCGCCACACGGGCGATCTGCGAGGTGACTACCAGGATGGCCGTCCAGATGAACTGCCTGCGGTTGGGCCGGATCAGCGAGCCGAGCAGCTTCAGCGATCTTGAGCGCACGGACTTGTTCTGCGCCCGGTTCAGCATCACCTCGTCCTCGTTATGGACTCCGGAGGAGATACCGGACGACGACGGCGCCTGGCTTTTCTGTTTGTCGCGCTCGGGTGAAGTGCTCACGCGCGTGCCTCCTCGTCGTCGTGCTCGAGTTCTTCCAGCTCAGTGTCCAGGTCCACCGGCTCTTCGGTGAGGCTCGCGATCACGTAGCGGTAGTGCGTGTTGCGTGCCAGGAGCTCGGTGTGGGTGCCGACGTCGACAATCCGGCCGTTCTCCATGAGCGCCACACGGTCCGCCAGCGCCACGGTAGACGGGCGGTGGGCGACGATCAGCGTGGTGGTGTCCTGCAGGACTTCCCGGAGCCGTTCCTCGACCAGTTCCTCGGTGCGAACGTCGAGTGCAGACAGCGGGTCATCGAGCACAAGGACTCGGGGCTTCGCGGCAATTGCGCGGGCGAGTGCCACGCGCTGGCGCTGGCCGCCGGACAGGCTGAGTCCCTCTTCGCCGATCAGGGTGTCCACGCCCTCGGGAAGCGAGTAGACGAAGTGCGCCTGGGCGATGTCAAGGGCTTCCTTCAGGACCGCGTTGGCGTCGTCGTCGTTCTCTGGTTCCGCGCCCATCAGAACGTTGTCCCGTACGGAGTTGGAGAAGAGAATGGTGTCCTCGAAGGCCACTGACACGTGGCTGCGGAGTTCTTCCAACGTGAAATCGCGGAGGTCGACGCCGTCAATGCGGATTGCGCCGCCGGTGACCTCGTAGATTCGAGGCACAAGGTTCAGTAGGGTGCTCTTGCCGCAGCCGGTCACGCCGACCAGGGCCATGGTTTCCCCGGCCTGCAGGGTGAGGTCGATGCCGTTCAGCACGTCCGCTGCAGGCTCCTCGGCGTCCGGGTAGCGGAAGTGGACGTCTTCGAAGGTGACGACGCCGTGCGGTTGGCGCAGGGTACGTGGCTCTGCGGGGTCGGTGATGGTGTTCTCCGAGTCCATCACCTCGTAGTGCCGGTCGATCGCGGTCTTGGCGGTGAAGGTCATTGCGAGGAGAGGACCGATGAATTCGACCCTCGCCGTGACAACGCCCGCGGTGGCGAAGAAGGCCACCAGACCGCCGATGGTCACATCCCCGTTCACGGCCAGGAGGATTCCGGTAACCAGGGATGCACCGAGCGCGAGTTCGGGCAGCAGCGTGACCACGAGCGAGAACCGGGCGAGGCTGTGGGCCTTGTGGATCTCGGTCTGGCGGAGTTCCTCGGCCTGGTCGTTGAAGGAATCCAGCGCCTCGCGGCTCCGGCCGAACGCCTTCAACACCCGAATTCCGTGCACTGATTCTTCGACAGTGGTGGCGAGATCGCCGGCCTGGTCCTGGCTCTTGCGGGAAACCCGGCTGTAGGTGGTGCGGAAACGGAATCCGTAGATCATCACGGGGACGGCAGCTGCCAGGAAGATGAGCGCGAGCGGCCAGCTCATGAAGAACATGATGGACACACCGATCGTAATGGTGAGCCCGTCCACCACCAGCATGATTGCGCCGAACGCCATCCACCTGCGCATGAGATTGAGGTCCGTCATTGCGCGCGAGAGAAGCTGACCGCTTCCCCAGCGATCGTGGAACGCCACGGCCAGGTTCTGGAGGTGGCGGTAGAACGAGGTGCGCAGCGTCGTCTCGACGGTGGTCGCGGGAGCGATGACAAGGAAGCGGCGCAGAGCAACGAAGGTTGCCTCGAGGATGCCCAGGAGGAGTACGACGCCGGACGCGATCCAGACCGTCGATGTCGCCTGCCCAACGGCCAAGGCGTCATTGACCAGGACGCGGAATACCTGCGGGATGGCGAGGGCCATGAGGCTTGCTCCGAGGGCGGCGAACAACCCGAGGATCAGCCGCAGCAGGATCGGTTTCAGATGCGGATAGAGGCGGCTGAGGGATTCCCACAGCGTTGTTTGCGTCGGCATGCTCTTCTCTTGGCAGTCAAAGGTATGGGGTAGCCGAAGTTTTCGTGTCCCCCAGCAACTATCTTATGCCAGCAGGAGTGTGACGCGTGCAACGCTGCACGTGATGACGTGTGCTGTCAGCGTGTGGTGAGGGTGAGAAGTACTGCTTCCGGCGGGCAGGCGAAACGGACCGGAGCGAACCTGGATGTTCCGATTCCGGCGGAGACGTTCAGCGGAACGCTTCCACCGTTGTGCTCCCAGTGGGTCAGTCCTCGCGCACGCCAGGTGGGGAGGTCGCAGTTGCTGATCAACGCTCCGTAACCCGGGACACAGACCTGGCCGCCATGGGTGTGGCCGGCCAGCAACAGATCGGCGCCGCCGTCGGTGAACGTGTCCAGGACCCGCTGGTAGGGGGCATGCGCGACGCCGACCCGAAGATGCGGTGCCTCGCTCGCCGTGCTGCTGCCCGAGGGGAACCCGGCGAACCTGTCCCGGTTCAGATGTGGATCGTCAACGCCGCTGAAGTCGAGGCGAAGGCCTTTCAGGGCGATGGACTGTGACCGGTTGGTGAGGTCGATCCACCCTGCTGATCCGAAGCGGGCGAACATCTGCTTCCAGGGAAGTTCCCTGGGCGGTTTGGTGCCTTTGTGCAGGGACGGTCCGCCGAAGTACTTGAACGGGTTCTGTAGCCGGGGCGCATAGTAGTCGTTGGAGCCTGGGACGAAGACGCCCGGAAAATCGAGGAGTGGTGCCAGCGCGTCGAGCAGGGGCGCAACTGCCTTTGGGTGGCTGAGGTTGTCGCCGGTGTTGACAACCAGATCAGGTTCCAGTTCGGCCAGTCCTTGCAGCCACTTGGTCTTCGCGGCTTGCCGGGGCACCATGTGAATGTCCGACAGGTGCAGGATCCGCAGTGTCCGGCTCCCTGGCGGGAGGATCGCCAGGGATTCACGCCGCAGTCCGAACAGGTTGCGCTCAACGAAGGCTGCGTAACCGAAGGTGGCAACGCCGGCGGCCGCGGTGAGGCCGAGTGTTATCGCGGCGCCGGCGCGGGCGTCTTCCCTGAAGACTCCCACGATTATTCGTCGTCCCCGTTGCCGCCACCGTTATCGCTGCCGCCGTTACCGTTTCCGTTGTTGTTCGGGGGAGTGACTGGGCGGGTATCTTCGCCGCCGCCGTCTTCGCCGCCGCCGTCGTTGTTTCCGCCACCATTGTTCACCGGGCGGTCGAACTGGACCGGACGAGGGGGATTGATCATATTCGACGGCGGATCCGCAAACGGTTCAGCCTCGACGAATCCTTCAATCTGCTGCATGTAACGCGCCCAGGACGGCCCGGCAATCAGCGAGCCATCAACTTCCTGGTACGTTTGACCACCAATCTGGCGTCCGGTCATTGTTGGACTGTAGAGCTTCCAGTCGCCGAGCCAGGTGGCAGTGGACAAAGCAGAGTTGTATGCCATGAACCAGGTCTGTGAACGGGTTTCATTGGTACCCGATTTACCAGCCATTGGTATGTCGCCGTACTGGAGTGCCGAACCGGATCCACGTTCCATCACAGCCTGCGTCGCGTAGTTGACTCCGCGCGCCAATTCGGCTGGGATAACCCGCTCGCACTGCTCAGGAGGAACTGGGTAGGACGTTCCGTCGACGGCCGTGACCTCCACGAGCGCGCGGGGCTGACACTTGATGCCCTCCGCCGCGAGCGTGGCATATGCAGTGGCCATGGACAGCGGCGACACAAGGACGCCGCCACCGATGAGCCCTGAGGGCCGTACGGGGAGCGGCTCCAGTTCGCCTTCTGCGCTCTGTCCGAGGTGCACGCCCATGTCATACGCCAACTCGAATGGTCGGCAGAGGTCTACCTGATTAGCAGTCTCCATTGTGATGGTGTTGTAGGACTGTGCGAGACCTTCAAGAACGGTGTAGTTGCCGTAGTTGATGTCCCCATAGTTTTGAACGTCGTAGGGCTCTGCCGCCTGATTGATCCAGGCTCCGCCTTCAAGGCAACTTGCTTCCCACCGATCGCCGACCGGATAGCTCTTCTTACTGCCGTTCACAACTTCCAGAAGCGCCCTGTCGTCCTCCAACCAGGCGGCAACAGTGAACGGTTTCATCGTCGAACCTGGCTCGAAACCACCAATACCGCCGATGGGCTTATTCGGATCTCCGCCCGCATACTGATCGACGTTGAAGTTGAGCACCGAGTCGCCCGCAGCTTCACCTGGCATGAACCGGGTGTTCTGGGCCATAACCAGAACGTCGCCTACACCGGGTTTGACAGTCACGATGGAGTGCCCAATAGCCGGATCGGTTGTTTCTCTGTTCGCGGTCTCATTGATGGCCGTCTGGGCGGCGTTCTGCATCCTTGGATCCAGGGTTGTCTTGATGGTGAGACCACCGCGGTACAAGAGGTTTTCCCGATCATCGCGGGTTTCCCCGAAGGCCGGGTCGTTGAGAATCAGGTGCGTGACGTAGTCGCAGAAGTATGGTGCCTGCTCGGCACCGACACAACCGTTGAGCACCGGCGTGATTGTCAGACCGAGGTCTGTAGCGATTGCGGCGTCGTGCTCTTCTTTGGTGATCCTCCCGGTTTCAAGCATCCGGGAAATAACAAGGTTACGGCGTTGGAGAGCGAGCTCCGGGTTGGTTTCCGGGCTGTACAGGGTTGGGCCGTTGACCACTGCGGCAAGAAGCGCGGACTGCTGAATGTTCAGGTCCTTGGCTTCGACGTTGAAGAAGTACTTAGAGGCAGCCTGCACACCGAATGTGTTGCCGGTGAACGGCACAATGTTCAGGTAGCCGGCGAGGATCTCATCCTTGCTCAGTTCCTTCTCCACGGCGATGGCCAGCTTGGCCTCGCGCAGCTTGTCTCCCATGGTCTTCTGGAGGCGCAGGTCAACGTCGCCGCCGTCGATCAGTACGTTGTTGACGTACTGCTGCGTGATGGTGGAAGCGCCGCGGGTGGTGTCACTGCTGAGGTTGCTCAGCGCGGCGCTGATGATGCCCTGCAGATCGACGCCCCCGTGCTTGTAGAACTCGTCATCTTCGATGGCAAGCAGCGCATCGGTCATGTTCTCGGACACCTGATCCAGCGTGATCGGCTGGCGGTTCTCCTCATACAGAGTGGCTATCTTGGAGCCGTCCGAAGCAACGATTGTGGAGGGCTGGGCGAGCGCACCGCGCTCAAGCTCAGCGGGAAGATCTTCGAAAAACTGGATGGAAGCGGAGGCGCCGGTGCCTGCTGCTGCCGCAACGGGCACCAGAAGTCCGGCAGCAAGCACCCCACTCAGTCCACTGATTCCAAGAAATGCAATGATCTTCCCCAGGGTGGTTGCCGTGTCAAAGAAAGGTGATTTACGAGCAGCCATGTACTCCAGTTTACAAGCACGCGCTAACCTGTGAACCATGACCAAATGGGAGTACTCCACAATTCCGCTCATCATCCATGCGACCAAGCAGATCCTCGATCAGTGGGGTGAAGACGGCTGGGAGCTCGTCCAGGTGGTGCCGGGGCCGGATGGCAACGGATTGGTGGCTTACCTGAAGCGGGAGAAAAACGCGTCGTGACCAGTACGGATGAAGCGGTATCGGCCGTCGAGAGTAGGCTCCAGGAACTCGGAATCACCCTCCCCGAGGTGGCGGTTCCGGTGGCGGCTTATGTGCCGGCAGTGGTGTCGGGGAACTACGTCTACACCTCCGGTCAACTGCCTTTTATTAATGGTGAACTCCCAGCTACGGGCAAGGTCGGCAGTGATATAGAGCCTGCGGCCGCTGCTGAGTATGCAGCGACCTGCGCCGTCAACGCGCTCGCCGCCGTAAAGTCCCAGATCGGCGATCTTGACCGCATCACCAAAATCGTCAAGGTAGTCGGTTTCGTCGCTTCGGATCCGTCCTTCAAGGGCCAGCCCGGCGTGATCAATGGAGCCTCGGAGCTGCTCGGCAAGGTCCTCGGCGAGGCGGGCGCGCACGCCCGTTCCGCCGTCGGCGTCGCTGTACTACCATTGGATGCGCCCGTCGAAGTCGAGATCATCGTTGAGTTTGTTTAGGTTTGTCTAGTTACGTGAACCGTTCAAGCACCAGGCTCTTCCCCGTACCGGAAGACCAACAGGGCGCCGCGCGCAGTTGGATAGACCACGGCGAGCGCACCCCCATGAAGCCGCGGCCGGCGTCGTCGGTCGTGCTCATCCGTGACGCTCCGGTCGGTACTGAGGTCTATCTCGCCTACCGGCGGGGCGAGTCCCCGCTGGGCGTGGTCGCCTTTCCCGGCGGCAGCGTGGAACCGAACGACGACGACGCCTTCCTCTGGTTCGGGCCCTCACCCGCGCAGTGGGCTGCTGCGCTGGCAACCGAAGACCACGAGGGTGCCCGGCGCTTCGTCGTTGCGGCGATCCGCGAACTCTTCGAGGAAACCGGCGTACTGCTGGCAGGTCCGGATCCGTCCAGCCTCATCGAGGGAACCCGGCATCCGGACTGGATGAAAGCCCGCGAAGCGATCGCTGCCGGGGAGAAGACCTTCGCGGAAATCCTGAACAAACGTGGACTCGGACTCCGGACCGACCTCATCAAGCCGCTCTCCGCCTGGCTGAGCCCTGACTTTGCGCACCGGCGGTTCGATACGCGGTACTTCGCTGCGGCTCAACCCGTGAACCAGGAGCCGACGCTGCTTCAAAGCAAGGGGGTATGGGGTGCATGGCGGTGGTCTGCGGAGGAGATTACGCGGCGTGGGACCACGACCCTCGGCGACGAGGTGGGGCAACCGAACACTGCGAGCCGTACGCTCGATGAGATCACGGTTCCCGCAGTCGAACTCATCCTCGAGAAAATCGGTTCCTCGCGCGGCTGCATCGCCTACCTTTCGCACAAGCGCCCGATGAAGGTTTTCTCACCGCGGCTGGTCGAATCCGAGGGGGAGCCGCGCATTCAGGTCGAATGCTCAACCGCCACCGAAGGTTCGGAGCAGCGCGGGCGCTGAGCGTCGTCGTACCTCCCGGGAACTTTCGTGCAGCTATGGCGACTTCCGAAGAGCTGAACCCGCTACAGCTGCACGAAAGTTCTTTGCTGTGGATAACTGAGAAGGCGTCCGCTGCAGATGGTGTGAGATGGACCATGCCCAGACACACACCGTTGCCCGAAGAACTGGCTGGCCGCTCGTTCACCTTGCAAGCGGCGCTCGAGTTAGAGGTTTCCCGGAGCCGCACCCGCGCGAGGGATCTGGCCACGCCAAGCAGGGAAATACGCGTTCCTCGGGACACCATCCAACCTATGTTGTTCCGGTGTCGGCCGTATACGGAGCTTCTCCCAGGAAGCTTTGTCTCGCACACAACAGCGGCTCGGATTCACGGGATCAACCTGCCGTCATGGATCGACGACGAAATGATTCACCTTTCCCGGAAAAGAACAGACGCCGTACCGCGAAGACGCGGGGTCATCGGCCACCCTTTGGATATTGCCGAGGCTGACGTGGTCGATGTAAACGGAGTACCGGTAACCTCGATTGCGCGAACCTGGCTGGACCTTGCGGCCATGCTTCCGATCGAGGATCTCATCGTCGCAGGGGACCAGATTGTGAGCGAGTACATCCGATCTTTCGGGGTACCGAAAATCGCGATGTTTTCGAAGGCAGACCTGGAACGGTTCATTGCCTCGCACGGTCGATGTTGGGGTATCCAGAAGGCCCGACTTGCGATCGGTCGTCTTCGTGTCGGCGTCGATTCGCCGCCTGAAACGCGAGTTCGGTTGCTCTTGGAAGATGCAGGAACGCCCGAGTTCACTGTGAATCACGGGGTGCGGGACTTCACCGGCGCGGTTGCTTTCTGGACGGATTTGGCCTGCGAGGCTTACCGGACGTGTATCGAGTACGACGGCGAACATCATCTGACGCCTGAACAGCAGGCGAAGGATATGGATCGTGACGCGAAAGCGGCTGAGCTGGGCTGGGCACAGGTGAAACTTAACCGTTTGGATTTGCGCGATGGGGGTTCGAGAGCCATTGCAAAGGTGCGGAAGGCGCTCATCCGCCAAGGTTGGCGTCCTGGTTCACAGGAACTTTCGTACAACTCCGGCGATTTCCGCGGAGCAGAATCCGCCTGATCTGCACGAAACTTTCCTGAGAGAACGACGACGGCGGGTTGCCACCGAAGTGACCCCCCGCCGTCGTCGTGCCTCCGAAGTTCTGTGCACCTGTGGCGACTTCCACACGGCGAAGATCACCATACGTGCACGAAAGTTCCGGACAACTAGCGGCTCCGCTGGCGCAGGCGCTGGATGTCCAGAATGACGACGGCGCGCGCCTCCAGGCGCAGCCAGCCACGCTGAACGAACTCCGCCAGCGCCTTGTTCACCGTCTCGCGGGAAGCGCCGACGAGCTGCGCCAGTTCCTCCTGCGTCAGTTCGTGGGCAACCAGGATGCCGTCGGTTGCCGGGCGTCCAAAGCGGTCCGCGAGGTCGAGCAAGGCTTTGGCGACACGGCCTGGCACGTCGGAGAAGACCAGGTCCGCCAGCGACTCGTTGGTGCGGCGAAGCCTGCGCGCGAGCGCCTGCAACAGCTGCGCTGACACCTCGGGGCGGGTCTCCAGCAGCGCGCGGAGATTCTCGTTCTTCAGCCCCGCCAGGCGGGTTTCGGAAACGGCGGTAGCGGTAGCGGTTCGGGGGCTCGGGTCGAATAGGGCCATCTCGCCGAACAGTTCACCTGGGCCGAGGATCGCGAGCAGGTTCTCCCTGCCGTCCTGCGCAGTCCGGCCGAGCTTGATTTTACCGGAAACGATGAAGTAGAGCTGATCGCCCTGATCGCCTTCCCGGAAAACCGATGCGCCGCGCGAAAGGTCCACCTCCGTCAGCTCATCGGTCAGGGCGGAGAAAACCTCGTCACCCAGCGATGCGAAAAGGGGCGCCCTGCGCAGTACCTCGATATCCATGAAAGCTCCTATTACGTGATGCAAACCCAAACGGGTTCCCATGTGGTCCCATTTCTTCCCATCTTGCCGTACGAGACGGACTTGTGACACCAGATACACGCATGTTCGCCAAGGGGATATGCAAAATCGCGTATAAACTCCGCTCTCCGCGGATTGTCAGCATAGGAACGTAGAATCTTTGAAAACGGCAGGGGAAGTGCGGGGCTTCTTCAGAAGGTGAGGAACGTGTTCGGCTTTACCCTCCTGGACATCATCCTGGTCCTGGTGCTGATTGGTTACCTTGTTGCAGGCCTGCGCAACGGATTCCTGGTCACACTCGGCGGGATCATCGGTTTCGGCGCCGGTGCAGTCGCAGCTTTCTTCGCCATACCGCTGGTCAGTACCTGGGTGCCCGACGACGCCTGGCGGCTCGCCGCTGTCATCGCCACGGCGCTGCTGCTGGTCGTCATTGGCCAGGCCCTCGGTTCGGGGCTGGGCAGGGCACTCAGCAGCCGTAACGGGTCCGGGCCAGTCCGCGTGATTGACCGCCTGCTTGGTGGAGCCACCAACGTTGTGGTGGCAGCGCTTGTGACTGCCATGCTGGCGTTCAGCATCAGCACCATGGGCGTGCCGTTCCTCTCGCAGTCGATCGCCTCGTCCCGGGTGATCAGCGGCATCGACAATCTGACGCCGTCACCCGTGCGGGCGTGGATGGCGCAGATCCGTTCCATCGCGATCGCGGACGGCATACCCACGCTGCTGGAGGGAGTTGCCCCGGCAACGCCGGCGCCGGTCCCTGACGCATCCGTTGATACCCCGGAGCTTGCCGCGGCGTCGCAATCGGTACTGCGCATCGCGGGTACCGCCTTTCAGTGTGGTCAGAACCAGACCGGGTCCGGCTTCGTCGTCGCGCCGGGGCGGGTGGTAACCAACGCGCACGTTGTTGCAGGCGTGAACCAACCGGTCGTGGAAGCGCCGGGCGGTAGCGCCACGCCAGGCCGCGTTGTGTACTTCGATCCGGTTCGGGACATTGCCGTCATCGCAGTTGATGGACTCGACCGCGCGCCGTTGCCGCTGGGTGAGGGGCTTGAGATCGGGGACACCGCAGCGTTTGCCGGGTACCCCGCCGGCGGACCATTCCAGATCCAGCCCGCAAGCATCCAGAACCGGTCCGATGTCCTGGTGGAGAACATCTACGGCGCGGACCCAACCGCCGTCAACGTCTACACGCTCGCCGCTAACGTGCAGCAGGGAAACTCCGGCGGTCCGTTGCTTGATATGCAGGGGCAAGTTGCGGGCGTCGTCTTCGCCAAATCCACGGCCGACATCCCGGTGGGCTACGCCCTCAGCCTTGAGGAACTCCGACCGGTCGCTGAGAGTGCGCCGACCCTGAATGAAACCGTTTCCGCCGGGCAGTGCACCAACCGTTAGGGACCGGTCGGCCTGCGTAACCAAATCGTGATGGCAAGCTGTCAGGAAATACTGCACGGAGGGGTCTGGAGAGTTAGGCTCGTCACACAAGGTCACACGGCTTGCTGTGGGTCTTGTGGGCACAGTGACGTGTCCTTTCGAGTAACAGATCATCAGGAGCCCTAATGTTCACAAGCAAATCTGCGCGCGCGGCGCATCCCAAAAGGACTCGCGCCGCCGCCATCACTGCTGGTGCCGCGATCAGCGCGCTGCTGCTCAGTGGCTGTGTCCAGAGTCAGCGCGAGGAAGACGGCGGAGCCGGAGCGAACGGCGACGTGGATTCCACGTTCGTCTTCGCGGCGTCCTCGGACCCGGCATCGCTTGACCCGGCATTCGCCAGTGACGGCGAGTCCTTCCGTGTGAGCCGCCAGATCTTCGAAGGCCTTGTGGGCGTTGAGCCCGGCACCGCGGACCCGGCCCCGCTCCTCGCGGAGTCCTGGGAAACGTCGGAGGACGGCCTGTCCTACACCTTCGCTCTGAAGGAAGGCGTGACGTTCCACGACGGCACGGACTTCAACGCTGAAGCTGTCTGCTTCAACTTCGACCGCTGGTACAACTTCACCGGCCTCGCGCAGGCGCCGTCGGTCTCCTACTACTACAACAACCTCTTCCGTGGCTTTGCTGACTCGCCCGATGCAGCTGTCTATGAGTCCTGCGAGGTGAACGGCGACCTGGAAGCCACCGTCACGCTGGCCAAGCCGTTCGCAGGATTCATCCCCGCGCTGTCCCTGCCCGCCTTCGCGATGCAGAGCCCTACTGCGCTGCAGGAGTTCAACGCTGACGAGATCGGCGGTTCCTCCGAAGCACCGCAGCTCAGCGAGTACGCGCAGGGCCACCCGGTAGGCACCGGTCCGTTCAAGTTCGACTCCTGGAACGTGGGCGAGGACCTGACGGTTTCCGCGTACGAGGAGTACTGGGGCGAGCAGGGCGATGTCCAGCAGGTCATCTTCCGCATCATCAGCGACCCGCAGGCACGCACCCAGGCGCTGCAGGCCGGCACCATCGACGGCTTCGACCTCGTTTCCCCGGCAGACATTCCGACGCTCGAGGAGGAAGGGTTCATGATCGTTCCACGCGATCCGTTCACGATCCTCTACCTCGGCATCAACCACAAGGTTGAGGAACTGAGCGACCCGTTGGTGCGCGAGGCCATCCACCACGCCATCGACAAGCAGGCACTGATCGACCAGACCCTGCCTGCCGGAACACAGCTCGCAACCCAGTTCATCCCGGAGGTAGTGGACGGCTACAACGAAGACGTCACCACCTACGAATATGATCCGGATCGTGCACGTGAGCTCCTCGCTGAGGCAGGCTACCCGGACGGCTTCGAGCTTCAGTTCAACTACCCGACTGACGTCTCCCGCCCCTACATGCCCACCCCGGAGCAGGTCTTCACCAACATCAGCGCACAGCTGGGTGAAGTCGGCATCACTGTTACCCCGGCACCCGATGTATGGACCCCGGATTACCTGGACCGTATCCAGGGCACCGAGAACCACGGAATCCACCTCCTGGGCTGGACCGGCGACTACAACGACACCGATAACTTCATCGGCGTCTTCTTCGGACAGGAGAAGCCGGAATTCGGCTTCGACAACCCCGAGCTGTTCGGTGCGCTCAGCGAAGCACGCGGCATGACCGACCGCGAGGAGCAGACTGCCCTCTACGAGGACATCAACGAGCAGATCGCCCAGTTCAACCCGGCGATTCCTCTGGCGCACCCCGCGCCGTCGTTGGCTTTCGTGGAACGGGTCGAGTCCTACCCCGCGAGTCCGGTCAATGACGAAGTCTTCAACCTGATCGAACTCAGCGAGTAATAACACTGGCGGAGGGACCATGCCACTTGGGTCCCTCCGCTTTTGTTTGCCTTGCAACGGATCATTGAGAGGACACTGTGCTTCGCGTTATCGGTAAACGTCTTGCCCTGCTGATACCCACCCTTTTCGGCCTGTCCGTCCTGCTGTTCCTGTGGGTGCGGAGCCTGCCCGGCGGGCCGGCCACAGCCCTGCTGGGCGAGCGCGCCACCCCTGAGGCGGTGGCGCGCGTCAACGAACTGTACGGCTTCGACGAGCCGATTCTGCTGCAGTACTTCACCTACATGGGAAAGCTGCTGCAGGGCGACTTCGGGACCTCGATCATCACGGGCAGGCCGGTCCTGGAGGAGTTCGCCACCCGGTTCCCGGCCACCATCGAACTGAGCATCGTGGCGCTGATCTTCGCGATCGGCGTCGGCATCCCGCTGGGGTACATGGCTGCCCGCCACTATGGGCGCTTCGTGGATCACGGCTCGGTTGTGCTGAGCCTGATTGGCATCACCATCCCGGTGTTCTTCCTGGCCTTCATTCTGAAGTACCTGTTCGCCATCCAGTGGCCCATTCTCCCGCCGGACGGCAGGCAGAACCCACGGATCGACGCCACCCACGTCACGGACTTCTATGTGCTGGACGGCATTCTCACGGGAGAGTACGACGCCGCGTGGGACGCCTTCCTGCACCTGATCCTGCCTGGACTGGCGTTGGGAACCATCCCGCTGGCCATCATCGTTCGCATCACCCGCGCCTCGGTCCTGGAAGTCCAGAACGCGGACTACGTCCGCACTGCACGGGCCAAGGGCCTGATGGAGAAGACCATTCGCGGACGGTTCATCCTGCGCAACGCCATGCTGCCCGTGGTCACGACCATCGGCCTGCAGACGGGCCTGCTGATCTCGGGTGCCGTCCTGACGGAGACGGTGTTCGCGTTCAACGGCATCGGCAGCTTCCTCCGCGATGCGATCTTCGAACTGGATTACCCGGTCCTGCAGGGCTTCATCATATTCATCGCGATCCTGTACGCACTGATCAACCTCATCGTTGACGTCTCGTACACGATCATCGACCCGAGGGTGCGTGTGCAATGAGTACCGTTTTGCCTCCCGCCGCGGGCGGGCCCGATTCACCGACCACCGAACCGACCCTCGCCGAAGGCGGCGGGACCGGCCTCTGGAAGGACGCGTTCCGCAGGCTCCGCAGGAACCCGCAGGCGATTGCCGGCGTCGTCATCATTGGCCTGTTCCTGCTGGTGGCGGCTCTGGCACCAATCCTGGCGCCTTACGGCGGCGAGGAACTGCCGGGCCGCACCGAAATCACGCCGACCAACATCCCGGGGCCGGGCGAGCTGCCCGAGTACCCGCTGGGCCTCGACCGCTTCGGTGGGGACGTGCTCAGCAAGCTGATCTGGGGTGCGCAGGCATCACTCATGATCGGCGTGATCTCGACCGCGATCGGCCTGGTGGGCGGTATGCTCCTGGGGCTGCTGGCCGGCGGACTCGGTGGCTGGGTGGACAGCGTGATCATGCGGTTCGTGGACATCCTGCTCTCGGTTCCCAACCTGCTGCTCGCGGTGAGCATCGCGGCGATTCTCGGCCAGGGACCATACGCGGTGATGATCGCTATCGGTGCCTCACAGCTACCGATCTTCGCGCGGCTGCTCCGTTCCTCGATGCTGTCCCAGCGCGGGTCGGACTATATCCTCGCTGCGCAGACGCTGGGGTTGAGCCGGCGCACCATCACGATGAGCCACCTGCTGCCCAACAGTGTGGGGCCGGTCATTGTGCAGGCAACGCTGTCGTTGGCAACCGCTGTCATCGACGCCGCGGCGCTGTCCTTCCTCGGGCTCGGCGGCGGGCTGCCGCAGACCGCCGAGTGGGGCCGCATGCTCACCTACGCGCAGCGCGAGCTGGCATCGGATCCGTACCTGGCGTTCCTGCCCGGCGCGTGCATCGCCATCACGGCCCTCGGATTCACCCTGCTGGGCGAATCCCTCCGCGAGGCGCTGGACCCGAAGACCCGGCGAAAGTAGCGCTGAGAGTACGACGACGGCCGGTCACCTTCCCAGTGGAGGCGGCCGGCCGTCGTCGTCGCACTTTCGGGAGGATTCGTGCAGCTGAGGCGACTTACGACGCCGGGAAGCCGCCACAGGTGCACGAAAGTTCCGGAGGAATCAGGCGATGTTGAGTTCGTTCCCCGGAATCGACGCGAGGAGCTTGCGCGTGTAGGGGTGGCGCGCGTTCTGGAAGACTTCCTCGGAGCTCGCGGCCTCGACCAGCTCGCCGTCCTTCATCACACAGACGTAGTCGGAGATGAGGCGGACGACCGCTAGGTCGTGGGAGATGAAGAGGTAGCTCAGGCCCAGTTCGGACTGGAGGTCGCCGAGGAGCCGCAGGATCTGCGCCTGGACCAAAACATCGAGCGCGGAGACCGGCTCATCGCAGATGATCAGCTCTGGTTTCAGCGCGAGCGCACGGGCAATGGCGACGCGCTGGCGCTGCCCGCCGGAGAGCTCCGAGGGGTACCTGCGCAGCGCGTTGTGGGGGAGCGCGACCTGGTCCATGAGCTCCCGTACCCGTGCCGCGCGTTCCTTCTTGGAGCCGCGCTTATAGGCATTCAGCGGCTCCTCCACGATGCGCTCGATGGTAAACATCGGATTCAGCGACGAGTACGGGTCCTGGAAGACGGGCTGCACCCGCTGCCGGAAGTCGTCAAGCTGCGCCTTGTCGAGGTTGGCAACGTCCATGCCATCGAACGTCATGGTGCCCGACGTCGGTTCGATGAGCTTCAGGAGCATCCGCGCCGTGGTCGTCTTGCCAGAACCGGATTCACCCACGATCGCAACAGTCTGCCCGCGCGGGATGTCCAGCGTGACGTTCTTCGCCGCGTAGAAGTCCTCGGAGCTGCCGCGCCGCTTGTAGATCTTGGTGAGGTCGCGGATCTCCACGATGTTGTCGGTCGGGGCTGCCTCGGTTGCCGAGTCCGGCTCGGCCTGGTGCTCCTCGAAGGCGGCCTGCGCGACCGAGGCGCGCTTGGCGGCGTCGTCGTGATAGGCACCCGGACGCAGACGGACGGCGGCGACACTGGGGGCCGCGCGGACGAGGGACTGCGTGTACGGATGCTTGGGATCGTTCAGGAGCTGGGCGGCGGGGCCCGTTTCCACCACACGGCCGCGGTGCATCACCACCAGTTCCGAAGCGCGCTCGGCCGCGAGCCCGAGGTCGTGGGTGATGAGCAGCACGGAGGTGCCGAGCTGTTCGGTCATCGTGTCGATCTGGTCCAGGATGGTGCGCTGGACGGTGACGTCGAGGGCACTGGTGGGCTCGTCCGCGATCAGCAGCCGCGGGCGGCACGCGAGGCCGATCGCGATCAGTGCGCGCTGGCGCATGCCGCCGGAGAACTCGTGCGGGTACTGCTTGGCGCGGTCACCGGCATCCGGCAGGCCGGCAGCGGAGAGCACCTCAATGACGCGTTCCTTGACGTTCTTCTTGTCCGCGAGGCCGTGGACAAGAAGCGTCTCGGCTACCTGGGTGCCGATCTTGGCCACCGGGTTCAGGTTGGACATGGGATCTTGGGGCACCAGTCCGATAGCGCGGCCGCGGATCTTGCGCATCGCGTGTTCCGGGAGGGGAACCAGATCGCGTCCCTCGAACATGATGCTGCCGCTGGTGACCCGCCCGTTGCCGGGAAGAAGGCCGATGCACGCCATTGCCGTGGTCGACTTACCCGAACCTGATTCGCCCACGATCGCGAGGGTCTTCCCGCGGTGGAGGGTGAAGGTGGCGTCCTCGACGGCGGAAACCTCGCCGTACGTGGTGCGGAAGCTGACCGCGAGGTTCTTCACTTCGAGCATGGGTGCGCTGTTCGCTTCATCGACTGCGTTGTCGATAGAGGTGATTTCCGTCATAGACCTATCGTCCCTCATAACCGCCGTGCAGCTTGTCATCCCGGGTGAGTTTCCGCACGAGATGGTCGACTGCCAGCCGGTAGCCATCCACCCCGGCGCCCACGATCACCGCGTCAACAACCGCAGACAGATAGGAGTGGTGCCGAAACTCCTCCCGCTGGTGCACGTTGCTGATGTGGACCTCAACGGCGGGCAGCCCCACGCCGGCAATGGCATCCCGCAGCGCGATCGACGTATGCGTGTACGCACCCGCATTGATCACAATGCCGTCTGCCGTCTCCGCTGCGGCATGGATGGCGTCCACCAGCTCGCCCTCATGGTTGGACTGGCTGCACGCAACCCCCCAGCCATGCGCCCCGGCGGCGGAGGCGCAGAGCTGCTCAATGTCGTCGAGCGTGTGCGAGCCGTAGACGCCCGGCTCGCGGGTGCCGAGCAGATTCAGGTTGGGGCCGTTGAGGATCAGCAGGTTGGTGGTTGCCATGGCTTAACTATGCCGTACCGCCACCCGTCGCCGGACGGCCGAAGCGGGCTGCCGCCGTCGCGCCCGCAACGGTAATCAGGCTCATGATCGCCAGTACAACGCCGGGGTGCCACCACGCGCCCATCGTCGCGGCGCCGAACGCCTGGGTGATCGACGGTGCGAAGCCCGCGACGATGGCGGCGAGGCTGTAGGCGAAGGACAGCGCGGTGAAGCTGGTGCTCGGTTCGAAGAGGTCCGCCATGAGTCCGCCGAGCGCCGCCCACGCCGCCGTCGGAAGGATTCCGCCCAGCAGGATTGCCGTAACGTACAGTGGCGCGTCCGCGATGCTGATGACCCAGTAAAGCGGGAACGCGATAATCGCGGTACCTATCGCACCGCCCAGGACCACCCTCGCCGATCCGATGCGGGTGGCGAGCCAGCCGAAGGCGGGGATGGTGACGAGCTGCAGCAATGAACCGACCAGTGCGGCGTTCAGTACCGTCGCTTCCGACAGTCCGAGCCGCTCCGTACCGTAGGCCTGGGTGTAGGACACCATGAGGAAGTAGGAGCCAATGCCGAGAACGGCCGAAGCAGTCGCGACGACGACGGCGGCCGGCTGGGACCGCAGCACGCTCACCAGTGGGATGCGCACCTTTTCGGTGCTACGGAAGACCGGCGTCTCGTCGATCGCAAGCCGCAGGTAGAGGGCGACCGCGAGGAACGGGAACGCGAGCAGGAAAGGAATGCGCCAGCCCCAGGTGGTCATGATGTCGCCGGGGACCAACTGCGTGAGGGCAAGGAACACCGCCGAGATGAGCAGTGTCCCGACTGGGGAGCCGAGTTGCGGGACGGCCGCGTACAGTGCACGGCGGCGAGGGCTGGCGTGCTCGGTGGCGATGAGGATTGATCCGCCCCATTCGCCGCCGAGTGAGAGGCCCTGCAGGAGGCGCAGGAGCGTGAGGATAATCGGAGCCCACACGCCGATCACGGAGTAGTCCGGCAGCAGGCCAACGGCGCCCGTTGCCAGGCCCATGAGCAGGATGGTCCAGATGAGGGTCTTCTTGCGGCCGATCCGGTCGCCGAGGTGGCCGAAGAGGATGGCGCCGAGCGGGCGCGCGACGAATCCCATCGCGAACACCAGGAACGCGGACAGTGTGCCCGCCAACGGGTCCTGCGAGGTGAAGAACACCTGGTTGAAGACCAGGGCGGCCGCGGTGCCGAAGACGTAGAAGTCGTACGATTCCAGCGCTGTGCCTACAAACGAGGCGGCCGCAGTCTTCCGCGCCATTGACGGGCGCGTGGCGGGCGATGATGGGGGAGCGGTTGAGGTGGACACGGTTCAGAATTGTCCTCGCCGCGCGTTCACCGGCGCCACACTTCCCGATCAACGTCACAGGGCAGGTAGACCCAGCTCACACGCGTGCCGTACGGTTGCCGCCGCGGGGCGGCAACCGTACGGGAACGTTACTTACGGAGCGAGGCCGCGATCTGCTGCATGATCGTCGGATCGGACAGTGTCGTCGCGTCGCCGACCTCGCGCCCCTCGGCGACGTCCTTCAGGAGTCGGCGCATGATCTTGCCGGAGCGGGTCTTCGGCAATTCCGGGACCACCAGGATGTTGCGCGGTTTGGCGATCGGGCCGATCTCCTTGCCGACGTGGTTGCGCAGGGTGGTGACGACGTCGTCGTCCTGGGCTGCAGACCCGCGCAGGATCACGAACGCAACCACCGCTTCGCCCGTGGTCTCATCCGTAGCGCCGACGACGGCGGCCTCCGCCACGGACGGATGGCTCACCAGGGCGGACTCGATCTCTGTGGTGGACAGGCGGTGCCCGGAGACGTTCATGACGTCGTCCACCCGGCCGAGCAGCCAGATGTCGCCGTCCTCGTCGCGCTTGGCGCCGTCGCCGGCGAAGTACATGTTCTCGAACCGGGACCAGTAGGTCTCCTTGAACCGCTCCGGATCACCCCAGATGCCGCGGAGCATGGACGGCCAGGGTTCGCGGACCACGAGGTAGCCGCCGGATCCGTTGGGAACGGACTTGCCCATCTCGTCAACCACGTCGACGGCGATACCCGGCATCGCGACTTGGGCCGAGCCGGGCTTGCATGCGGTCACGCCGGGCAGCGGCGAAATCATGTGCGCGCCGGTCTCGGTCTGCCACCAGGTGTCGACGATCGGAGCGTTGTTGCCGCCGATAACTTCCCGGTACCACATCCAGGCCTCGGGATTGATGGGTTCTCCCACCGATCCGAGGACGCGGATGGAGGAGAGGTCGAACTTCTTCGGGATGTCGCGGCCCCACTTCATGAAGGTCCGGATTGCCGTGGGTGCGGTGTACAGGATGGAGACCTTGTACTTCTCCACCAGTTCCCACCAGCGGCCCTGGTGCGGGGTGTCCGGCGTGCCCTCGTACATCAGCTGCGTGGCGCCGTTAACCAGGGGCGAATAGGCAACGTAGCTGTGGCCCGTGACCCAGCCGATGTCCGCGGTACACCAGAAGACATCGCTTTCGGGGTGCAGGTCGAAGGTGTATTTCTGGGTGAACGCGGTCTGGGTCAGGAAACCGCCGGTTGTGTGCAGAATGCCCTTCGGCTTACCGGTGGTTCCAGAGGTGTAGAGGATGAACAGCGGGTGTTCGGAGTCGTGGCCCTCCGCCGTATGTTCTTCGCTGGCCGGCCCGACGACGTCGTCCCACCAGACGTCCAGGCCCTCGGTCCATTCAACCGGCTCGCCGTTGCGCTTGACCACCACAACGTTCTCAACGGTGTGACCCGGGCGCTCAAGGGCGCCGTCGACCGCTGGCTTGAGGGAGCTCGGCTTGCCGCGACGGTAGGTACCGTCCGAGGTGACAACGAGCTTCGCCTCGGCGTCGTCAATACGGCTGCGCAGGGCGTCCGCCGAGAAGCCGCCGAATACCACGGAGTGCACGGCGCCGATCCGGGCGCACGCGAGCATGGTGATGACGGCTTCCGGAATCATCGGGAGGTACACGGCCACGCGGTCCCCCTTGGAGACACCGAGGGACTCGAAGGCGTTGGCCGCCTTCTTGACCGCGGTGGTCAGCTCCGCGTAGGTGTAGCTCCGTGTGTCACCGGGCTCGCCCTCGAAGTGGATGGCAACGCGGTCACCGCGCCCTTCCTCGACATGCCGGTCCAGCGCGTTGTAGGCGGCGTTGACCTTGCCGCCGACGAACCACTTCGCAAAGGGCGCCTCGGACCAGTCCAGTGCTTGTGTGAAGTCCTCGTGCCATGTGAGAAGGTCCCGTGCCTGCATGGCCCAGAATTCGGGGCCGTCCTTGCCTGCTTCGTACAGGTCAGCTTTTCCTATCGCCTGCGCGCCAAAAGTCTCGCTCGGCGGGAACCTGCGCTCCTCGTGGAGCAGATTTTCAAACGCGTCACCCGCATGGGTCTGAGTGTTTTCAGGCATTGTGAACCCCTTCGGCCAGTGAAATGCATGAACGAAGTCGAACAGACGGATCGACCCGCATGCTTGTGCTGCATCCCACACTAATGCGGCACCGGCCCCAAGTGTGTGCCTCCCGTCACAAGGCAGATGCGAAAGGCAATGTTTCTGCGATAAGCGGCATGGACGGGCGTTCGCGTGCAGCATCATTGGTAGTGAACGAAGTTGGCGTTGACTAGGGTGGTCAGAGAATCTGCCTCAGGCTCAACGCCTTCGGCACCCTACGCTGCGGCTTTGCGCCGCAGCAGGCGAAGCTGCTTTGAAATGGAGTCCCGACATGACCGAACCACGCCAGTACGACGGCGGCGCAGGCACCGCGCAGAACGCGCCAAAGCCGCACTACGGCCAGTCCTCAAACCCATCCGCTGCATCGTCCGCTTCTTCGGCACACACGGGCAGTGAAGCCGTGGCCGGCCCGTTCACCCTGAGGGAGACGGTAATCGGTGTTTCGGTGCTGGTGATGTTCATCGGCACCATCCTTCCGTTTGTGGAGGGCGTCAATCTGTGGATGACGTTCTCGCTGTTCTTCCTGGGTATCGGAATCCTCCTGCCCATTGCGGCGCTCGGTCTGCTTGTAGGACGCCGGATGGGTTCGAAGAACCTGCGGGTGGGTTCGCTGTCGGTGGACCAGTTCGCTTCGGTTGCGGCTGCCTTTGCCTCGGCCTTCTTCTTCCTGCAGACGGTTACCACCTTCGGCATCGGCCAGTTCATTGCGCTGTTAGGCTCTGTAGCGTTCCTCCTGGCCACGGTCGGCGGACCACACCTGGGTATTTTCAAGACCGATTTCACTGGCCGCCCTTCATCGTCGGCGCATCTCATTGCCCGCGAGGCGTTGCCTGTACGACCAAGAGCACCAAAGCCCGTTCCCGCGGAACAGGTTGGCCAGTGGCAGGGACCTTCCACCGGATCGGCGGGCGTACCTACCCCTGGGGCCGGCGCGTCCGGTGGACCCAGCAGCGCCGGGTATTCAGCCGGCTACGCCGTGGCCGGTTACGCCGCCGGCCAGCACCAGAACGGACCGCAGCCCGCTCCGGGTGCACAGCAGCAGCAGAATCCGCAGCAGCCGGCATTCGGGGAGCCCGCTGAAGCAGCGCAATCCGGTCCGGCGTCGTCCGTTTCCGCGGCCGAATCACGCCCCGTCGAAGCTGGACCTGATCAGCAGCCCGCACCGGATAGCATCCCGGAACGCCAGGATGAGACGGCAGCTCCTTCCGAAGTCTCCTCTTCCGATGACGGATCGTCTGACAGGAGTGAGCAGGAGCCGAACGCTTCAGAGGAGGGCCCTGCATCGCCTCCCGGGGAACCGGCCGCGCCGGCGCCCACCATGGCCCACCCGAAGATCGAGAGCGCGCACACAACGAGCGGTGCGACGCAGCAAGGCTCGGGCCAGGGGAACGGCCCGGCGGATTCCCAGTCGCATCCCCGCACCGAATCGATCTCGGCAACGCGCGAGGCCGACGATGATGAGCCCATGGTCGAAGCGTTCTGGTTCGCAGTAGGTACGCCGCGGTCGGTGGTCGATGAGCAGTCAGGAGCACAGTTGTTCGTGCTTCAGCCGGGTGACTGGGAAGTGGGCATCGAAGACCGCGGCCATGAGTTCCTCGTGCAGGACAAGCGCACAGGACGCATCGGAGTCATGCGCGATCTCCGCAACATCGAACGGGCGCCGCGCGAAGCGTAGGCAGTCGTTGACGGAATCGCCCTAGCAGCGGTGGGAGCAAACAGGAGGCGCAGGATATGGCCCAGATGCAAGGGTCACCAATAGCTCTGAAGCGCCGTGCCCGACGCATTCATCGTGAGCTTGCTGAGCTGTATCCCTACGCGGTTGCGGAACTGGATTTTCGCAACCCGTTCGAATTGCTTGTCGCAACGGTGCTTTCCGCGCAGACAACCGATGTGCGGGTGAACCTGACAACGCCTGCACTGTTTGCGCGCTATCCCGATGCACGTTCCCTGGCTGAGGCCCAGGAAGATGAGCTTCAGGAAATGATTCGGCCCACCGGATTCTTCCGAGCCAAGGCGAGAAGCCTGCTTGCACTGTCTACGCGGATAGTCGACGACTTCGACGGCGAGGTGCCCGGCCACCTCAAGGATCTGGTGACGCTGCCCGGTGTCGGCCGCAAGACGGCCAACGTGGTGCTCGGGAACGCATTCGGGATACCCGGCATCACGGTGGATACCCACTTCGGCCGTCTTTCGAGGCGCTTCGGTTGGACCACCGAAGAAGACCCGGTCAAAGTGGAGTCCGATGTCGCGGATCTTTTCGAACGCAAGGACTGGACCATGTTGTGCCACCGTGTGATTTTTCATGGTCGGCGGGTGTGCCATGCAAAGAAGCCGGCGTGCGGCGCCTGCCCCCTGGTGGCCATCTGTCCGTCGTACGGCGAAGGCGAAGTGGATCCGGACAAGGCAGCGAAGCTCCTCAAGTATGAACTGGCACCTGGCCGGGAAGAGTTACGCTCACGCATGCTCGAGGGCGCCTCCAGGACGGAGCTTCAGGCCGCCGGATACAGCTTGAGCGCATGAGCGCTTACGGCGAACTTCGCGGTTTCGCGAAGCGTTCCGAGGCGATCGGGCCGGGGGCACACTTCCGTGAGTCCTGGCAATGGCGGGGCATTGACCTGGCCGTGGCCCGGCCTGCTGCCGTGCTGATTCTGTTCGGGCAGCTGGATGACAAGCCCTCCAAGGTGCACTCCGAGGTCGTTCCGGATGAGCTCGACCTGCTATTCGTTACCCGGGCGGGTACGCTCCGAAACCATCCGGGCCAGGTTGCCTTTCCTGGCGGAAAGATCGACGCAGACGACGCCGGGCCCTGCGCTGCGGCGCTTCGCGAAGCGGAGGAAGAAACGGGCCTTGACCCGTCGGGTGTGGAGATCCTGGGGGAGCTCCCCGAAGTGGGATTGCCCGTCAGCAATTTCCTGGTCACTCCCGTGCTGGCCTGGTGGAGGTCCCCTACGCCCATACGGGTAGTGGATCAGGCGGAGTCTGCCCATGTTTTTCGCGCGCCGGTTGCAGATCTTCTTTCCGCCGAGGCGCGTTTCACCGCGGTCGTCCGGCGCGGGAACCGCTCGCACCGCACTCCGGCCTTCGACGTGGACGGCGTTACGATCTGGGGCTTCACTGGGCTGCTGCTTGCCCGGCTCTTTGACGGCTTGGGGTGGTCTGGACCGTGGGATGAGTCGAGGGAGCGCGATGCACCTCTGTGAGGCGCGGCGGCCACCGGACGGCCTGTTGTTGGGGCTGCGCGAGCCGACCGGGCGATCGGACCAGGCTGGAAGGATTGGAGAGCCTGTCCACTACACCGTTCGCCGTGTCGATGCGTTCCTGCGCCGCCCTGGACCAGGTCACCACCTTGAAGAAGCCACTTTGTGATCCTTGGCCGTGTATGTCCCTGACCGTTGCGGTGACTTTCTGCAACGCGGGGATGGTGCGGGTGTTCGCGGACAGAGCCCCCAGAACCATACTGCCGCCTTTCTCGCGGATAAAACTGCTTCCCTTCCCAAGGAGGTAGGCACGCGGGCCTCCGCTCACCATGGTTGCGGTTTCGTCCAGCGCGGTCCCGGCCAAACGGAATCCCGGCCGCTTGAGGACGGTGGCGGCCGGAGAGAGAAAAACGGATCCTCGCCTGATAGCACCAAGGATTGCCGTGTCAGCCATACGCGCGGCAGTTGTGGCGTCGTTCAGGGTGCGCGTAGCCGCGAGGCGGAACTGGCCGGAAGCGCTCAGCCTGGATGTCAGCCGGGAGATGGGCGTGATGAGGTGCTGGAGCGGTTTGGCTCCCAGAGCCCGCAGGCCGAGGTTGGACAAAATGCCGGTTACCCGCAGGACCATAAAGTTGGTGCGTATCGCACCCAGAGCGGCTCCAACCGCGGATGCGCCACCGAGTGTGACCAGACTGGCTACGGCACTCAGACCGAACGCAAGGGCACAGTCGCGGGCGAACGCTGTGCATTCGGTCATCAATTCCTCATGGGCGCTCTCGACGCTGGTGGCATAGTCCCGGCAGGCCCGTGCCAGTTCCCGCGCTGCCTCGCCTGCCTCGCCGGCTGCCCCTTCGGTAACAGCGGAACGTTCCGACAATAGATCCAGATCGGCTGAGACGAGCCCTGCGACCGAGGCACGCACCTGTCCCAGAGCCGTAATCCTCGTCAAGTCGATCTGATCCGCCAGGACGGACCAGGCGTCAGCCGCCGCACGCAGAGTTGCAGGATCGCCGTTTGGCCAGACGACCCCCGCGATTCCGGCGACGATGTCCCAGCCCTCGGGAAGGAAGCCCGGATTGCCTCCAGTCGCCGCAGGCAGGCTCAGCGACAGACACTGATCCGGGATGTCCGCCGGCGGCGGGGTGATCAGTGGGCTGGTCCCAAGTGATGCGACGTGCTCGGCGCTGCTATAACCCTCGGCTGCCAGTATCAGGGCCAAGGAGGTATCGGAACAGGCAGTGGAGAGCCCGTGCAGCGCCGTCAGACTCTCGCGTGCGGCAGGCTCATAGGCGGAGGCCCAACCAACCCCGGAGGTGTCCCACCCCGCCATGCCGACCGAGGCGCCGAGATTGCCCGCAGCCGCTGCGCCCGCCTCGTAGAGTTGGCGGGCGGACGAAGCTGCGCACCGCGCCGCGGCCGCGTACTGGTCAGTGTGTATGGTCAGGATCGTCACGGTGTCCCCTCGTAGCAGGCCTTCCCTGCGACGATACGGGGGCAGGACGCTGGCCCACCACGGCCGGCATTGAAATGTGGATAAACCCGCTCGACTACTCCTGCACAGGCGCTATTTCGCTTGAGCGTAGCTATCCACCGTGACAATGTTCACCGGAAACTCAACGGGAATCTCCCCGAACATCAACTTCGCCGCGGCGCGTGCGGCGTCGGCTACGACCGCCCCGACACCGGCCGCGAGCTCTTCGGGAGCGTGCAGCATGACCTCGTCGTGGAGAAAGAACACAACCTCCGCCCGGGTGAGACCGAGCGTATCCGCACGCAACCGGCGTCGTAATTCAGCAAGCCAGCACAGTGCCCACTCAGCCGCCGTCGCCTGGACCACGAAGTTGCGCGTGAACCGGCCGCGGGAGCGGGCGAGTGAGTCCGCGCGCTGTTGTTCGGCCGCAGTGTTGGTCCGCTGGGAGGAAATCCAGCGTTCCGAAGGCGGCGGACAGCCGCGTCCCAGAAAACTCGCGACGACGCCGCCCGCCTCACCCGTGCGTGCCGCCGCCTCGACAACCGAGATCGCCTGCGGATACGTGCGTGTGAGCTGGGGCATGAGCCGGCCCGACTCGCCCGTGGTGGCTCCATACATGGCACCGAGCATCGCGATCTTGGCTTTGGATCGGTCACCGCCAAACCCCTGGTCCGCGATGCCCTGATACAGGTCCAGTCCCCGCCCGGCGGCGGCGAGGGCTGTGTCCCGGCCCAGCGCCGCGAGGACCCGTGGTTCGAGCTGGGCGGCATCGGCGACAATGAGCACGTACCCTGGATCCGGACGGACCGCATCACGCACCTGGTGCGGGACCTGCAGGGCGCCCCCGCCACGCGACGCCCACCGTCCCGACATGCTGCCGCCCACAACGTATTCGGGACGAAAACGGCCATCCCTAATCCAGGTATCCAGCCACGTCCAGCCGTTCGCCGTCAGGAGCCTGCTGAGCTTCTTGTACCGCAGAAGGGGCGCAATCGCCGGATGCTTCTGGCGTTCGAGTTCCCATGACCTCGTCGAAGTAACTTCAATTCCAGCTCGATGCAGGGCACGCAACAGTTCCTGCGGGGAGTCTGGGTTGAACTTCGGATTGCCGAGGGTCGCTCGTAGTTCGTTGGCGAGGTTTTCAAGCTCCGCCGGACGGTGCCCCTCCCGTGGACGTGGTCCCAGCTGGGCCTCAAGCAGCGCGTCATGGAGGTCGGCGCGCCACGGGATCCCGTGGAATTCCATTTCGGCCGCGATGAGAGCGCCGGCTGATTCGGCGGCGAGCAGAAGCCCCAGCCGGCCCGGATGAGTGGACTTGGCGAGCGAGTCCTGCTGGTCCCCGAACTCGCGGGCGACGTCGTCGACGCTCGGACCGATGTTGGCTGATTCAGTCTCGAACAGGCTGCCCTGCAGCGGCGACGGCGCCGCAGCGGGGATCGCTCGCGGGAGGGCGGCGTCCTCGGTTTCGGCGGGGCGGGACTGTAATCCGCGACCGTATTCAGTATCAGCACAGAACGGGGAATGGCGCATGATCTCCCGGCTGAGCGCTACGTCTTGACACCGCTCAACCGACACCCCGGACCTCAGCAACGATGGATACCACGACCGCGTGCTGTCCCACACCCAGCGCGTGCCGGGCTTTTCCATCCGCCGCACCGTGCTGCTGAGCTCATCCGCGCCAACGACGACGACGTCGCCCGCCTGGGTGCCGGAAGAATCCACCGGGAGGAAGGCAACCTGCGCACCGTCCCTGCCGTTGATGCGTTGCGCGCTCGATGGCGGCGCAAGGACGATGTACACGTTTCCATTCTTGCGTACGCGCCGAGTCCGACTACTCCTGCACTTTCACTGAAGTTATCCACATAGGCACGATTTACCAATTCTCGCGGGTCTTTGTGGCGCAGGCTGGCTGCATGTCTTCGTGGATACCTTCCCCCGAGGCCGGCGCCGTGGTGCTGGTCGCCTCCTCCCAGCAGATCCGGGATGAGGTCACGCGCGTAGCAGTCGCAGCCGGTCTGGACCTGGCGCTCGCCGGAACGGTAACGGAGGCGCTGGGGCTGCGCCCCGCCGTCGTGCTCCTGGATGCAGGCAATGCACACCATGCGGTGACCGGGAGCGACATGGTGGTGGTGGGGTTGGAAGGGGAGGAATCACAGGCGTGGGCGGCGGCAACGCGCTGCGGTGCGGACAGGGTGGCGGTTCTGCCGCAGGCTTCGGGTTGGTTGGCCGAACACCTTGGCAAACTGCAGCGTGCGCGGGACCACGGAACGGTTCTCGGTGTGCTGGGCGCGGTCGGTGGAGCAGGTGCAAGTTCTGTGAGCTGCTGGCTTGCGGCCGGCGCGGCTGCGAGCGGTATGCGCACTCTCCTGGTTGACGGGGACCCGCTGGGCGGCGGCCTGGAGGTGACGCTGGGAAGTGAACTTCTGCCCGGGGTGCGCTGGCCCGATCTCGGGGAGGTACGCGGAACACTGAATCCCGACCAGCTCATTGATGCCTTACCGTCCCTGGATGGACTCGCGCTGTTGTCGATGGGCACCGAGCCTCCCAACCCGGGCATCCTCGGAACACCGGCAGTGGCCCCGGTGATGCAAGCTGCGAGGGCAGCATTCGATCTCGCCGTGGTCGACGCCGCACGCGGCTGGTCCGCAGACGGCTCACTGCTTCCATACTGCGACAGCGTTCTACTGGTGGTGCCAGGCCGCGTCCGGGCAGTCTCCGCGGCGCGGGCCACTGTGGCTCAGCTGCAACCCCTCGCGGTGAGAGTCGTGGTGCGGGGACCGCTGGGACCGGATCTCGATCCGCGCCGCGTGGCCGATGCGGTGGGAGTGCCCAGCGCCGGCTACCTTCCGCACCTACGGGGGGCAAGTGCGGCGGAGAACCAGGGCCGCATCCTTGAGCTGGCGCGTCACCGATCTGTTCGTTCCTTCGGCAAGTCAGTACTCAGCACTGTGCTGCCCGGGACTTCACCGGCGGTGGCATGAGTTCCCAGTTTCGGCCCCGCCGGATCGCGCAGTCCCTGCCCGACGACGCCTCGATGGTTGCGCAGGTGCGCGAGGCTGTCATCGGTGATGCCGCGCCGGTTACCGGAGCAAGTCTTGCTGCAGCGGTGCAGTCCACCGGACGCCTGCTCGGCTCTGAGGGAACATTCCGCACACTTGACCGGGTACGGGCCGAATTGCAGGGGCTGGGTCCGCTGCAGCGCTACGCCGAGGATCCGGCCGTGACGGACATCCTGGTCAATGGCCCGGGTGCGGTCTGGGTCGACGACGGCGGCGGGCTGCGGCGCACGGACCAGATTTTCGTGAACGAGTCCGAAGTGCGAAGCCTTGCTGCACGCTTGGTCGCCGCCGGTGGACGCCGCCTGGATGACGGGAATCCCTGTGTCGACGTGCGTCTGGACCGTTTCCGGGTCCACGCCGTACTGCCGCCGCTGTCCACCTCGGGAACACTACTCTCGATCCGCATTCAGCGGCAGTGCAACTTCTCGCTCGCCGATCTCGAGTCAGCAGGAACGGTGGACTCGGAGATGTCAGCCGCGTTGCGCTGCATTGTCGACCGGCGCCTGAACTTCCTGATCAGCGGGGCAACCGGAACCGGCAAGACCACCCTGCTCTCGGCACTGCTTTCCCTGAGTAGCCCGGACGAGCGGTTGGTGACGGTGGAGGACTCCGCTGAGCTCAGTCCCGCCCATCCACACGTGATCGGTTTGGAAAGCCGCCACGGAAATCTGGAAGGCAGCGGCGCAGTGAATCTGGCGGAACTCGTCCGCCAGGCACTTCGCATGCGTCCTGATCGGCTGATCGTCGGTGAGTGCCGCGGCGCAGAGGTGAGGGAACTCCTCGCGGCCATGAACACAGGACACGACGGCGCGGGCGGAACCATCCACGCGAACTCGGCGTCGAGTGTCCCTGCGCGACTGTCTGCCCTGGGGGCTTTGGCCGGGATGGAAGCGGGCGCTCTTGCCCTGCAGGCGGCGAATGCGCTCGACGTCGTCATCCATGTTGTGCGTACCGGAGGTGGGCGGGTGGTTTCGGAGATCGGGGTGATCGACATGACCGCAGCCGGAGAGCTGATCGTGCGTCCGGCGCTGACATGGAACGGTCCGAACTCGGTGCAGGGGCCCGCCTGGGAGGGATTGGTTGAGTTGTTCGAACACCGGATGCTGAAGTGACCGGCGGACTGATAGCCGCACTGTTGTTCGCGGTGTGCTGGGTGATCGGGTTGCCGCGGCGTCCGGCGGCGGTCCGGCCGAAGCAGACACTCGTCTTCAAGGCATTCCTGCCCGTCAAACGACAAGTGTTGGATCCGCATGAGGTGCCGCTGTTCGTTCACCAACTGGCGGGCCTACTTCAGGCAGGGCGGTCACCCCTTCAACTGTGGAATGACGCACAAGAGGCGCACGGAAATATCCCGGACCCAGTCTTCTCCACCCTCGCACGTCCCGTTCTCCGGTCAGCGCATCAAGCCGCTGTCCTGGGGATGAGCGTGCCTGAGGTCCTGAGGGAGAACGCGTCCCGTACCAGGCATCCTGGACTCCGTGTGCTGTGGCAGGACCTGGCGGCATGCCTTGAGGTCTCCGAGCGCAGCGGGGCGCCGCTGACAGTGGTGCTGACACGCTACGCGGTGCAGTGCGAATCTCAACTCGATTCCGATGCCGCGCGGCAAACAGCGCTCGCCGGTCCAAAGGCCACCGTCCGGTTGCTCTCCTGGTTGCCGATCTTCGGGATGGGGCTGGCATACCTGATCGGTGTGGACCCGCTCTCGGTACTCCTGGGGTCCACCGCGGGGGTCGCCGCGCTGTTCGCAGGCCTCGTGCTCATGGCTGCCGGGAGAATCTGGTCCGGCAAGCTCGTTCGAACGGCGGCGGAGGAGCATTCATGACCGGCATACTTGTCGCAGTCCTGCTGTGGCTGAGCTGCTGGCTCCTGCACAAGTCACCACCGCGTAATGGCGCGGGGACAGACTGGGGACGGCGAGAGATCGCGTCTGCGTCTGTGATGGGACGCACGCCCCGTGCTGGAACCGCTCGGACGGCCCGTTCACCGTCTCGGTCCGACGCGGCAAGTGATGCGCCCACACTGCAAGGAGAGGGCATTGAGGACGCCGCACTCATGATGGACCTGATGGCGTCGATGCTTGCAGCAGGAGCGTCGATTGACCGTGGACTCACTATTCTGGCTCGTTCTGCTTCACCGCCCGTTGCACAAGCACTCACGGCGGTTGTTACGGCGCTCGATCTCGGGGCGCCGTGGGAGGTGGCGTGGGCAGGGGCGTCCCGGGCAGGGCCGGGGGGATCAGAGGCACCTTCCAATGAACCTGTTGCCGAGCTGGGGCGTGCCCTGCGTTTCGCCGGAACCACGGGAGCTCCCTCTGCCGCGATTATGAATGCTCACGCTGCACAGTACAGGCGCCGCCGCAACCGTGAAGCTGAGCGACGGGCAGCGGCACTCGGCGTGAAACTGGTGATTCCGCTGGGGCTGTGTTCATTGCCGGCGTTCGTGTGCCTCGGGGTCATCCCAATACTGGTGGGGCTGTTTCCCGCCTTCAATTGACCGGGCAGGTCCGCACTACCTCTCCACACTTCGCGGAAGTTACTGAACTTATCCACTTAGTAGCGATGTTCCGTTCGGAGCTGCACTGATCGCGAAACACTCGAATTGTCGCTGAAACGGCTCAGCCGTTGTTCAGGGACTCATCACAGAATGCAGATCGAAACAGATTCAAAAGGAGCAATCATGGCAATTCCCACCCCTACAACGAACGTCGATCACGGCGGCCCTGAGAAGCGGCTCGGCAACCAGGAGAAGCTTGCGTCGGTAACGCCGCTTCGACCCGGCGTAACCGTACCCAGCAAGGACAGGCGGCGCTTTGCCCTCATGCGATCAGAGGATGGCTTGGCAACCGCCGAGTACGCCATCGCGACATTGGCTGCGGTAGGTTTCGCTGCCCTTCTGGTGGCCGTGCTCTCAAGCGGTGAGATCAGAGGCATGCTGATGTCACTGATTACCTCCGCTCTCAGCTTCGGCTAGGGAGAGATGGTTCGGAGCGGCTTCGGCGGCAGGCGTGTACCGCGAACCGGCGATGCCGGAGCGGTTACGGCGGAAGTAGCGGTGGCGCTGCCTGCGGTGGTTGCACTGATAGCTGTCGTGCTGGCAGCTGCGTCGGTGGGACTGACTCAGCTCCGGATCGAGGAGGCTGCGAGGGCCGGCGCACGCGAGATCATGCGCGGAGAGTCTCCAGAAGTGGTGGACGCTACTATCCGACGCATTGCGGGGGACGGCACCCAACTGGCAGTCGAGTCAAGCGGCTCTTTCTCGTCGGTTGTGGTGTCAACCACGGTGGATGCCCCTGTCCTGAACCTCTTCGAGCTGGACCTCTCGGCCCGCGCCTATGCCACTCCGGAGGCCCCGTGAAAGACACCAGGTCTTTTCAGCATCGGCCAACAGGTAAGGGTACGGCGGAAATTGCGGGCAGGTACAGGACAACCGGCACATCGGTGGCAACCGGGAAGGGAGCGGCACTGGGTAGGAGGACCAGAACCCTCGAGGCAGAGGCAGAGGCAGAAGCAGAAGCAGAGGCAGAATCAGAGGCGGGCGCGGGCACCGTACTCATGGCCGCTGTGGGAATGAGCGCGCTGCTGCTCCTCGCAATCGTGATCCTGTTTGCGCAGGCATCCGTGGCCGCATCCCGGGCTGCCACCGCGGCGGACCTGTCCGCGCTTGCCGCCGCTGACACCGCAAGAGGCCTCCGGAGCGGGGTCCCCTGCGAGGTTGCTGCGGAGGTTGCAGGCCGACACGGTGCGCGGCTCACTGCCTGCGTACTTCAGGGTGAAGCTGAACACATAGTTGAGGTCGCCACAGCGGTGGAGTCAGCTCCGATACTGCCTTCAGCGGAAGGCCGGGCGAGAGCCGGCCCGCCACCGGAACCGACCAGCCGCTGACAGTAGCCGGTGAATCGCAGCCGGAGATTCCGGTCGGCTGCAGGAAACAAATCAACCGAAAGGAGCTATCACGTACGCGCATCGGTGCTGGTTGGCGCAGGTTCACCGTTCGGAGCCTGCGCCAGCAACACCTGCAGTAGGGTCAAGGCGCCACTCTTGCTCAGCGGGTTGTTCCGGTTGCCGCACTTCGGTGACTGCACGCAGGACGGGCAGCCGGCAGGGCATTCGCAGGACCGGATCGCATCGGCAGTCGCGCTCAGCCAGGTCTTCGCCGCCTCGAAGCCCCGTTCGGCGAAGCCGGCACCACCCGGATGTCCGTCGTACACAAAGATCGTGGGCAGACCAGTATCAGCATGTAAAGCGGTCGAAACGCCGCCAATATCCCAGCGGTCACTCGAAGCCACCAGGGGAAGGAGCCCGATGGCCGCATGTTCGGCAGCGTGCAGGGCACCAGGAAGATCTGTCGTTGTCAGTCCCGCGCGTTCAAGCAGTTGGTTGTCGCACTCGAACCAGACGCTCTTGGTGAACAGGTCCCGGGCCCCGAGATCCAGCGGTTCCTCGCCGAGGATCTCGTTGGATACGAAAGCCTTCCGCTGGAACGAAACCACCTGGGTGGTGACTTTCACTTCCCCGAAGCAGACACCGATCGGCCCCCAGGGCTCGTTCCGGTGCTCTGCGATTACCTCAATCTGGGTAACGTCACGAGCCTGCGTGTAGTAGTCCGGATTGGACCGCGTCACCATGGCGCAGTGGTCCTGCTCGTTCAGTTCGTCCACCACATAGCTTTGTCCCTGGTGAACGTACACCGCGCCCGTGTGGGCTTGATAGTGGCTCTGCGGCGAATCCATGGTGCCAAGGACGGTGCCGGTTTCGCTTTCGATGATGTTGATCGGACCGCCGCCGTCCGCCCGCAGGTTCACCATGCCCGCCGCACTCTGCGGGTGGGTCCAGAACCATCCGGCGGGCCTGTTTCGCAGCAGACCCTGGTCAACAAGCTGGTCGCACAGCTCCCTCGCGGTTTCGCCGAACATGGGTAGATCGTCGACCGTCAACGGTAGTTCGGCCGCCGCTGCGCACAGATGCGGACCGAGCACGTAGGGGTTGGAAGGATCGAACACCGTCGCCTCCACACCGACGTCGAACACCGCCTCCGGATGGTGCACCAGGTAGGTGTCAAGCGGGTCATCGCTGGCAACGAAAGCAGCAAGCGCGTCCTGCCCGGACCGCCCGGCACGCCCGATCTGCTGAAGCAACGACGCACGGGTCCCAGGCCACCCTGCCACGAGCACTGCGTCGAGTCCGGAGATGTCAATACCGAGTTCCAGTGCGGAGGTGCTTGCGACACCCAGCAGCCGGCCCGAGCGCAACGCCGATTCAAGCTCACGGCGCTCCTCAGGCAGATAGCCCGAGCGGTAGGCCGCAACACGCGAAGGCAGGCCCGGATCAACCTCGCTCAGCAGACGCTTGGTGTTCGCGGCGATACTTTCCGCTCCACGACGCGACTTGATGAATGCGATCGTCCGGACCTGTGCGGACACGAGGTTGGTCAGCAGATCCGAGGTTTCGGCGATGACGGTCCGCCGCTGCCGGGCACCGTTCTCGCCTCGCAGGTCCGTGAGCTGCGGTTCCCAGAAAGCCACCGTGGTGGATCCATGCGGCGAAGTGTCCTCGGTGAAAGCGGTGACCGGTGCCCCAATCAGCTTCCCAAACGATTGTGCGGGCGCTGCTGAGGTTGCTGACGCGCCGATGAACACCGGATCCGCGCCGTAGGATGCGCACACGCGGCGCAGCCTCCGCAACAGGTTGGCAACGTGGGATCCGAAGACGCCGCGGTAGCTGTGTGCCTCGTCCACGATCACATAGGCCAGCCGCCGGAAGAACCGGGCCCACCAGGCGTGGTTGGGGAGGATGCCGTAGTGCAGCATGTCAGGGTTGGCGAGCACCAGATTGGCGTGGTCCCGGATCCAGCGCCGGGCACCGGAGTCGGTGTCGCCGTCGTACGTGTCGGCACGGACCGTAGGCAGACCCAGGGCATTGATGGCCGAAAGCTGGTCGGCCGCGAGCGCCTTAGTGGGGGAAAGATACAGTGCGACGGCGCCGGTCGGCTCAAGCGAAACCTGCCCCGAAAGGCCCGCGCGATGAATCTCGTCGAGCACCGGAAGCTGATAACTGAGCGACTTACCGGATGCCGTCCCGGTCGCCACCACCACATTTGAGCCGCTGTGCGCGGCATCGGCCGCTTCAACCTGGTGCTTCCACGGTTCGGCGATTCCCAACCCCTGGTATGCCGCTACAACGTCCGGGTGTACCCAGTCCGGCCACGGACTGTGAACAGCATCCCGCGCAGGCAGCTCGCGCACATGGACCAACTGCTCAGGATCCACGCCGCCGAGCAGCGGAATCAGGGAATCATGGGCAGGCACCTAGCCATCTTGTCACTTGCCCCCAAATCGGCCGGGTGAAAGCCCGTCAGCGACGGATCACGAAGACGTCGGCAAGATGGGTCCAGCCGAGGTATTGGTAGAGGTGCCGGCCGTCGGAGGATGCCATGAGGAGTCCGGTGTCGACGTCGTCCTCCAGGATCGCAGCTGTAAGCGCGCGCATCACGAAACTCCCGAGCCCGCGGCGCCGGAACCGCTCCGCCGTGACGATCCGGTCATAGACGGCGAACTCGCCGTGCTTGGCAACGGAACCGCGGGCTGCCTCTTCGCCATCGACCAGCACACGCACTCGCCGGCAGGTTTCCTCTCGGAGGTGCTCAAGCTTGAACTCTTCGTCCGGAGGCAGCGGATCCTCGACGTCCTGGCCCTCCATGTCGACGCACATCAGCGCCTGTTCGCGGTCGGAGACCCGCATTCCAAGGGGCGCTGCGGCGTCTATCAGGTCCTGCATCCGGTTGGTCACTACGGTCAGCACCCGGTAGTGGTCTGTCCGGGTTTCCTGGGCCAGCGCCAGAAACTCTCCGATGGTGGGTTCGTAGATGATGTCTTCGAGATGGTTCTGCTGGTCAGCGAGCAGTACGGACATCCAACGGCCGTGGTCAACAGGGGTGTACCCGCGGCATGCAGCCCATCCCGCAATCCAGGTGCGGACGAGGTCTTCGGAGAGAGATGCAACCATGACTGAACGATAGTGGCGGGACGTCCGCTTGAACATAGCCCGGGAGCGAGGTTGCAGTATTGAGACCTGGCGCCGGTACCCCGGTACCCTTGAATGCGTGTCAATGAACCGCATCGTGCTCTATTACGCGTTCACTCCGTTACCTGATCCCGAAGCGATCCGGCTGTGGCAGCGTGCCCTGTGCGAGAAGCTTGGACTGCGCGGCCGCATCCTCATCTCGAAGGACGGCATCAACGGCACCGTGGGCGGTGAGCTCAATGCCGTAAAGCAGTACGTGAAGACCACCCGCGAGTATCCGGCGTTCAGGAAGCTGGATGTGAAGTGGTCTGGGGGCGGCGCAGAGGACTTCCCAAGGCTCAGCATCAAGGTTCGCGAGGAGATCGTGTCCTTCGGTGCGCCCGGTGAGCTGAAGGTGGATGAGAATGGCGTAGTCGGGGGTGGTAAGCACCTCCGGCCCGAGCAACTTCATGACCTGGTCGGCGAACGCGGCGACGACGTCGTCTTCTTCGACGGACGCAACGCCCTCGAAGCGCAGATCGGCCGGTTCCGGAATGCCATTGTGCCGGATGTGAGCACCACCCACGATTTCGTGAGTGAGCTCGACTCCGGCAAGTATGACCACCTCAAGGACAAGCCCGTGGTCACCTACTGCACCGGGGGAATCCGGTGTGAAGTCCTTTCAAGCCTCATGGTCAACCGCGGTTTCAACGAGGTTTACCAGCTGCAGGGCGGGATAGTCCGTTACGGCGAAACCTACGGCGATGCCGGGCTGTGGGAGGGATCGCTGTACGTCTTCGACAAGCGCATGCACGTGGAATTCAGCAAGGACGCCAGGACGATCGGTAAATGCGTCCGCTGTAAGGCGCCCACCAACAAGTTCGAGAACTGCTCGAACCAGAGCTGCCGTAACCTCACCCTTTACTGCGCGGAGTGTGCCGCCGACCCGTCCACCCTGCGCTGTCCGCAGGGGTGCGAAGCGGACGAGTCGGACGCCAGTTCCGTGGGAGCGGTGTGACAGCCACGGCATAACTCGCCTGCGCGTCAACCGGTCAGCTCCAGCACCGGACCCTCGTGCAACGCCACGTAGACGTGGTCCCTCAGCGCATTCGCCTCGGCATCGGTGAGCGTACGGTCCAGCGCCTGCAGGGTCAGGCGCACCAGCAGGTTCTCCTGCCCCTGCTGGGCCTGCAGGCGTAGATAAGCGGCCGACGGCAGTTGCTCGACCGGCGTGCGGGTGCGGATCACCAGGGACTCCAGCACCTCGGCGTCGCCTCCCAGCGCTTCCCGGGCCACGTCCCCGAGCGTCTCCTCGTCCGCGTCGGGGCCACACAGGATGGACAGGTCGCGGCGCACGGCGGGCATCAAGGAGACAGGACGCCAGGGCTCGAGGTCGAGCATCTGGGAGGCAATACGTGGATCCGGCGAGCGCAGCAACCGGATGTCGTCGATTCCCTTGCGCAGCATGAGCGCCCGGTCAAGGCCCATTCCGAGCGCGAGGCCGCTCCAGCGCCGGGCGTCCAGCCCCGATCCGCGCAGAATCCTGGCTCCCACCAGCCCGCATTCGGCGAGCTCCAACCACCCGGCAGGAGTTTCGACGTCGATCTGCATCCCGTGCGAGGTATAGGAGTGGTTCGCTGGAACCGCCCGCCAGCGGGCGCCGGGAAGCACAGCCTCGACGACGGCGCCGGCCAGGTTATGCAGGTCGCCATCAGTCAGCAGCCCGCGGGCTTTGATCCGCCACAGATCCACCTGGTGCGGAGCACCCACATGGGTTCGATCCACTGCGTCCCGCCGGTACACCAGCCCGGGCAGGACATGGAGCTGGTCATAAGCGTCCTGCACAGAGGCGAGCGAGTCCAGCACTGCGGGTATGCCGGCGGAGGTGTGGCTCCGCAGCATCACGGTGGGGCTCGCGTGGCGGGAGTAGCGCGCGTCGCGGGTGACGTCGTCGGGCGCGTAGCCGAGTCGGTCGTAGTTGTCGGCCGTTGCCACGAGCGGAGTGGTCCGGTGGACGGTCGCAGGTATGGTCCACGTTCCCGTCAGAGCATTGACGACGTCTGTAAGCAGGGTCTGCATCGCATGTTCGCCTTGGGCGGGGTCGCTCAGGTCACGAAGGGAGAGGGCAGAGGTGAGTTGGGGAATGCTGAGGTACATGGCTGGTCCTTGGCTGGTGTCCGGAGGGTTTCGAAGAAAACCCCCGGCCGCGAACACCGTGTGGACTTAGCTGGAATCAGGTGCGCAGCGTGAGGCCCTCACGGCCGACAAGCGGCCGGGGGCTGATAAATCGCTGAGCAACAAGCATGACCCGATGATACATGGACGTATGGGCCGGGCAACAGGTTCGCTACCCGCTTGCCTCCGGAGGCACGCTGGGAGGCGGTCCGGGTGTAAGTTGCACTGCCCAGAGCATCTGCTCGCCCGAGTTGGTTACTTCCAGGTCGACCCGGTTGGCCGGTTCCAGAAGCTCGATATAGGCCGTGACGCTGAAGCTGTTGCAGTCGGTGGAGCCGTTTCCGACGGGCTCGCCGTCCGCTTCGATGTGCAGGGTCATGCCGTTGCCGCCGACACACACCATTTCAACGGCGTACCAACCGGCTGCGGCGTCGTAGAACGATCCGCCGCTCTGGCCGGGGCCCTCGTGTCTGCTCGAAAGCGACATGCCGTCGCGTTCACCCAGGACCGAATCCGTCCAGGAGATAAGGTCCGTTGCGTCCAGATCTACCGGTACGGGATCCGGTTCCGACGAAGTACACGCACTCACTCCGGCCACCGCACCAAGTCCCACAAATGCGGCCACCGTGCAACGCAATAATTTCCCCATCCCTCCAGTAAAGCGCACTGCGTAAGCAAAATAGACTTGCCACCGTGATGAATTTCGCTTCCGTGCCGGACGCGCCGCAGAGCACTGACCAGGACATGCTCAACCGGCTCGCCGCCGACCTTCGAGCCGCCAGCTACACGGTCGACGGCGTGGCAACGCTCATCGGCCCGGATGCGTACGCGGCGCTGGACCGCGATCAGGCGGTTCCCGCGCTACTCGCCGCCCGCGCCGCTCGGGAAGACGCCGCCGAGGAAGACGAGGCCACGGGGCAGCTCGCCGTCGTCGTACTCTTGTTCCTGCTCGGCGAGGCCCTACCCGGGCAAACCCTGGACACCGCCTTTCCGGGGACGGGCGCCGCGGGGTTGCGGGCGCTGGGACTGGTGGAAGAGCACGACGACGGCGGCACGCACCTCCGCGCGGCGGTGGATCTTCGCCCGTACTCATCCGACACCGGGGGAGACCTCTGGGTGGCCTCGGACCTGGGATCCCGCCTGCGTCCCGGCGTGCTGCGTGCGGATCACGTGCTGGGAATCGGGCAGGCTTCCCTGACGCTCGCCCGGTTCGCGGCGCGCACGCCTGTCGAGCGTGCCCTGGATCTCGGCACCGGCTGTGGGATCCAGACCTACCACCTCCTCGCCCACTCGGACCACGTAACCGCCACGGACCTCTCCGCGCGGGCGCTCGCGGTGACCCGCTTCAATCTGTTGCTCAACGCGAAGGCGCTTGATATTGATCCCGCGAACCTCGAGGAGCGGGTGTCGCTGCGGCAAGGCAGCCTCCTCGAACCGGTCGCGGGGGAGACGTTCGACCAGGTGGTGTCCAACCCGCCGTTCGTCATCACGCCGCGAATTCCCGGAGAGGCTGTGGAGGATCAGTTCACGTACCGCGACGGCGGGCTTCCCGGGGATGACATCGTCTCTACACTGATTCGCACGCTGCCGTCGGTGCTGGTTCCCGGCGGTACGGCTCAGCTCCTGGGGAACTGGGAGATTCCCGACGGCGCTGCGTGGCACGCCCGGATCGCAGGCTGGCTGCCGGAACATACCGATGCGTGGGTGGTCCAGCGGGAACAGCTCACACCCACCCACTACGCCGAAACCTGGTTGCGTGACGCAGCGGAGAACCGCGATCCCGCGCGCTTTGCGGACCGTTTCGGGGCATACCTGTCGGATTTCGAATCCCGGAACGCCGGGAGTATCGGTTTCGGGATGGTGTGGTTGCGGAACGCGGGCTCGCCCGCCGCGCTGAGGCGTTTAGAGGAGATCACTTACGAACTTGACCAGCCGATCGGGCCGCATGTGGGCGCAGCGGTTGCCCGCCATGACTGGCTCGGACAGATCGGCAACCTCGCTGACGAACATCTCCTGGTCGCTGAGGACGTCACGGAAGAGCGCCACCAGCGGCCGGGAGCAGAGCACCCCGGCGTAATTCTGCTCAGGCAGGGCGCAGGGTTCCGGCGGACCAACCTCCTCACTACGGAGCTGGCCGGCTTCGTATCAGCATGCGACGGCGACCTGACCGCCGGGCAGATCATCGGGGCTCTCGCGGCCCTGTTGGAGAGGAACGACGACGGCTTCCGAGCCGATCTGCTGGGCGACGTCCGCAACCTGGTAGAGGAAGGTTTCCTGGTTCCTGCTCTCATGTCCTGACCCATCCCGGCGTCGTCGTTTTACCCACAGTGCGCCGCTTGGTGGCGGCTGCTTCGCAGACAAGCCGTTACCCTAGTGCAGGTAGGCATGCCGCATACTGTGAAGGCAGGACGTCCGCCAATCGCGCATAAGTGCTCTTCAATGAGCGGTTGTCCTGCTATTTAAGAAGCACCCGTATCGAGGAGAGAAGTGCCAGCTAAGGCAACGGACAAGAAGCCCGGCAAGAAGCTCGTCATCGTCGAGTCTCCAGCCAAGAGCAAGACAATTGCGGGCTACCTCGGTGAAGGTTTTGAAGTCACCGCATCCATGGGGCACATCCGTGACTTGCCCCAGCCATCGGATCTGCCCGCGGAGCTGAAGAAGAGCTCGGTCGGCAAGTTCGCGGTGGACCTCGATAATGATTTTGAGCCGTACTACGTTGTATCGGCGGACAAGAAGAAGCGCGTCGCTGAGCTGAAGGCAGCGCTCAAGGATGCCACCGAACTGTACCTGGCCACTGACGGTGACAGGGAGGGCGAAGCGATCGCGTGGCACCTTCTCGAGGTGCTGAAGCCCAAGGTTCCGGTCTATCGCCTGACGTTCCCTGAAATCACGCGGGAGGCCATCCAGCGGGCAATGGAAGAGCTGCGCGACCTGGATATTCCCATGGTTGACGCACAGGAAACACGTCGCATCCTTGATCGCCTCTATGGCTACGAGATTTCTCCCGTCCTCTGGCGGAAGGTGGCGCGCGGCCTTTCCGCGGGCCGTGTGCAGTCCGTCGCCACCCGCCTGGTGGTTGAGCGTGAGCGTGAGCGCATGGCGTTCCGCTCGGCGTCGTACTGGGATCTGACGGGCGTTTTCTCACCCGAGGACACGTCCAAGGGGGAGGCGTTCAAGGCGAAGCTGGTCTCCGTTGACGGAACGCGCGTAGCAACCGGCAAGGACTTCACGGACCTCGGCGAGCTGAAGGCGCAAAACGTCACGCTGCTCGATGAATCGGCCGCCAACTCGCTGGCTGAGAACTTGTTGCAGGCCGCTTTTGAGGTGCGCTCCGTTGACACCAAGCCCTACACCCGCCGCCCTGCCGCCCCGTTCACCACTTCGACGCTCCAGCAGGAAGCCGCTCGCAAGCTGCGGTTTTCCTCGCGGGTGACAATGCAGGTTGCCCAGCGCCTGTACGAGAACGGTTACATCACCTATATGCGTACGGATTCGCCGTCGCTGAGCGATCAGGCGATCAACGCTGCCCGACGTCAGGCATCCGAACTCTACGGGGCCGAGTATGTGCCGGAAGCGCGCCGGGTCTACAAGGGCAAGTCGAAGAATGCGCAGGAAGCTCACGAAGCCATCCGTCCCGCGGGAGATTCCTTCCGCACGCCCGCGCAGGTCGCCAAGGAACTTCGCGGTGACGAGTTCCGTCTGTACGAGCTGATCTGGAAGCGGACCGTCGCATCCCAGATGGCTGATGCCAAAGGCTCTACGGCGTCAGTGCGGCTGGGCGCCGTCACCGCCGGTGGACAGGATGCCGAGTTCTCGGCGTCGGGCACGGTTATTACCTTTCGGGGCTTCCTGGCCGCATATGAGGAGGGCCGCGACGCCGCCCGACATTCAGATGATGCTGTGGAAGCAGCCGACGACGGCGGTCAGGGTGGCCGGTTGCCGAACCTTGCGCCCGGTGATGGGCTGGGTGCGGAATCGATCGAAGCGCTGGGCCACGAGACATCACCGCCGCCGCGCTATACGGAAGCCTCCCTGGTGAAGGTGCTTGAAGAACGCGGCATCGGCAGGCCGTCCACCTATGCGGCGACCATCTCGACCATCATGGACCGCGGTTATGTCCGGGTCCGTGGGCAGGCACTCGTTCCCAGCTGGATCGCATTCTCAGTGGTCCGGCTGCTTGAGGAGCACTTCCACGATTACGTTGATTATGATTTCACGGCGGAGCTCGAAGAGGATCTGGACCGCATTGCACGCGGCGAAGCAGGCCGTGTGGAGTGGCTCAACCACTTCTACTACGGCGACCGCAAGGAAACCGGCCTCAGTACGATCGTCAATGATCTCGGTGAGATTGATGCCCGGCGCATCAACTCGGTGGAGATTGCTGAAGGCATTGTGCTGCGGGTCGGCAAGTTCGGCCCGTACCTGGAGAAGCCCCTGGCCCCAGACGCGCCGGAGGGAACAGAACCGCAACGTGCCAATGTGCCCGAAGACCTCGCTCCGGATGAGCTGACGGCAGAGAAAGCCGTTGAGCTCATGAACAACCCGGCCTCGGAGGAACGTGTGCTTGGCACCGACCCCGAATCTGGCCGGACCATCGTTGCGCGGGACGGCCGGTACGGACCGTATGTCATTGAACTGATTCCTGAGCCGACCGCTGAGGACCTGGCGAGCCAGCCGGTGGAGTACTACAAGAACGGCAAGCCCAAACCTCCGAAGAAGCCGGTGAAGGTCAAACCGCGCACGGGTTCACTGTTCAAGTCCATGTCTATTGACACGGTCACGCTCGAGGATGCGCTCAAGCTCATGAATCTCCCGCGGGTGCTGGGCGAGGACGCCGAGGGCAAGGAGATCACGGTCCAGAACGGCCGCTTCGGGCCGTATCTCAAGAAGGGGACCGATTCGCGCTCCATTGGACCCGAAGAAGAAATCTTCACGATCACTCTGGAACAGGCATTGGAGATCTACTCCCAGCCCAAGCAGCGTGGCGGCCGGACTGCCGCGCCGCCGCTGGCGGAGTTCGGTGATGACCCGGTGTCGGAGAAGCCGATCGTCGTTAAGGATGGGCGTTTCGGTCCATACATTACCGACGGCGTTACGAACATCACTGTTCCACGATCCACAGCGATCGAGGAACTGACCAGGGAGACAGCGGTGGCCCTGCTTGCCGAGAAGCGCGCCAAGGGACCGGCACCACGCAAATCCGGCGGACGTGCGCCGGCAAAGCGCAAGACGGCGGCGCGGAAGTAGTCCCGTTCCTTCGTCGCGGGCAATGAGAGGCATCGAAGTGAAGCGCGAGATAATGGGACCATGCGGCTAGGCGTCCTCGACATCGGTTCAAATACCGTGCACCTGCTGCTGGTGGACGCGCACCCGGGCGCCCGTCCGGTGCCTTACGCTTCCCACAAGCGGCCGCTCCAACTGGTCGCGTACCTGGACGCTGAAGGCCGCATCACCGATGAAGGTCAACGTGAATTGATCGGCTTTATCCTGCAGGCCAAGGACTTCGCGTCGGAGCACAGGGCGGAAGATTTCCTCGCATTCTGTACATCGGCGATCCGGGAGGCAGGTAACGGCGAAGATGTCCTGCGTCGGGTGGAGGCGGAGACATCGGTGGTGCTTCAGGAGCTCACGGGTGACCAGGAAGCCGCGATGACCTTCCAAGCGGTCCGGCGCTGGTACGGATGGGGAGCCGGTTCGATTCTCAATCTCGACATTGGCGGTGGTTCCTTCGAAATGGCGATGGGCCATGACGAGTTGCCGGAGGTTGCGCTGTCCGTCCCACTGGGCGCCGGCCGACTGACCCGGAACTGGCTACCCGGCGACCCGCCCTCGCCGAAGGACGTGAAGGACCTCCGCCGCTACATCCGAAAGACCTTGAAAGACACAGTCGGCGACTTTGAGCGCCTTGGCGAGCCCCACCTTGTGGCAGGAACGTCGAAGACCTTCCGGTCCCTGGCACGGATGGCCGGTGCTGCGCCGTCGGGAGCGGGCCCGTTTGTCCGCCGCACACTGCGTCTTGAAGATCTCCGGTTGTGGGCGAAGCGGCTTGAGGCCATGTCGCTGACCGATCGTGTGAGCCTTGACGGAGTATCCGAACTTCGGGCGCCGCAGGTCCTGGCCGGTGCGCTGGTGGCGGAAGCCGCGCTTGAGATTTTCGACGTCCACGAGATGGAGATCTGTCCCTGGGCGCTGCGTGAAGGATTGATCCTGCGACGCTTCGACACCCTGATGTTCGAGGCCAGCGAGCCCATGCCTTCGGTTGGTGTGGGACACGTGCAGTTCCGGACGCCCGGGGCGGCGCAACGCAGTGTGGACTCATCGCCGCTTGCCGCTAGATCCTAAGGGCGACGGGCCCAGATACTAAGGGCGCTGGGCGAGCAGCTGATACTTCTGTTGTGCAACGGAACGCGAAAGGTGCCGGCGAGCATGGGGAGTGTTTGGGGGAAACACTCGCATTCGCTCACCGGCACCTTGGCCAGGCTAGGGAGGACCTGGCCGATCATCACTCGCACCTCTAGGAGGTGAGTTCCACACTACGAGCCGTGTGTGAGCGTTCCCCTAAGAGAAGCTGAGCGTTCCGTGTGTATTGCGAGCGGGTCCGAGAAATAAGGCGGGTAGCTGCTCATGCCTCGCTCCAAGCCCGGCGAAGACGCCAAATGGCGGCAAAAAGGAAAGTGCCGGTGAGCACATCGGAGTGGTTGGGGGAAACACATCCGCGGCTCACCGGCACCGGCCGGGTCAGGGAAAACCCGGCCCATCACTCGCACCTTTTATGAGGTAATAACGAGTGTACTGGTATTTCTTGGGTCTGCGCCTTGAGCGGGCTGTGAGGATGCTGGGAAAGCACGACCATGACACCATGTCCTGATGGGTAACAACATTTCACAGCACATAGCATTCCTCGGTTGCGGGTCCATGAACGGCGCAATCCTTACCGGGTTACTGGCGGCCGGAGTTCCCTCTGGTCAGGTCACAGCAACAGTCCGCGATCCGGAGAAAGCCGCAAACCTGGCGAAGCGGCACGGAGTTCAGGTCCTGTCCTCAACCGAGGAGACAGAGGCAAACCGTCAGGCTGCTGGAGGGGCCGACGTCGTACTGCTGGGTGTGAAGCCGGTTGGCATCCTCGACCTGGCCCGCCAGATTTCTCCCGCGCTGAAGCCGGGCACCGTGGTGATCAGCGTTGCTGCTGCGATCTCGATCGACATGCTGGAGGCAGCGCTGCCTCAAGGCCAGCCCGTTATCCGCAGTATGCCCAACACCCCGTCGAGCCTCGGCCGCGGCGTACTGTCCATCTCGGCGGGTACCCACGCGACTGCCGAGTTGATGGAGCAGGCCCGGACTATCCTGTCTGCCGCCGGAACCGTCGTTGAAATCCCCGAGGATCAAGTTGACGCTCTTTCCGCTGTGAGCGGATCCGGTCCGGCCTATGCGTTCTACCTTGCTGAAGCGATGGCGGCTGCCGGTGTGAAACTGGGGCTCGAAGAGGATCTGGCCAAACTGCTGGCAACGCAGACTGTCGCCGGCGCTGGTTACATGCTGGCCGAGGAGGGCGCTGACGCCACCGCGCTCCGGAAGGCAGTCACCAGTCCTAACGGGACCACGGAACGGGCCATAGCGACCTTTGACGAGCAGGGACTCCCGGACATCATCGCTGCCGGCGCCCAGGCCGCTGCCGAGCGGGCGGGCGCCATCACCAAGGAGTTGGACGGCCGCTAGCGGGTGATCAGGGACGCGCGGCGAAGCGTTCCAGCAAGTCCACGTGGCCCGAGACGATCAGCATGTCCCGGCTGGTGACCTTCGTTTCCGGCCGTGCGTAAGTGAAGTCCTCGCCCGGGGATTTCACGCCGACAACGGTAACACCGTACTTCGACCGCACCGCCGACTCGCCGAGGGTGAAGCCCTGGGTTTCCTTCGGTGGGTACATCTTGACGATTGCGAAGCCGTCGTCGAACTCGATAAAGTCCAGCATGCGGCCGCCTACCAGGTGCGCTGCGCGCTGACCGGCATCAGCCTCAGGGTAGATGACGTGGTTGGCGCCGATACGCTTCAGGATCTTGCCGTGGGACGGCGTAATGGCCTTGACCCACAGGTTGTCGATGTTCAGGTCCACGAGGTTCGCAGTGATGAGCACGCTGGATTCAATCGAGGTACCAACACCGACGACGGCGGCAGTGAACTCCTGCGCCCCGAGTTGGCGAAGCGCGTCGATGTTGGTTGCGTCGGCCTCGACCACGTGGGTCAGTGTCCCGGACCATTTCTGGACCAACTGCTGGTCCTTCTCGATGGCCAGGACTTCGCGTCCCTGCTTCACCAGTTGCTCGGCCGTTGCGGACCCGAATCGGCCAAGCCCGATCACGAGCATTGGTGCGTTGTGTGCTGGTCTTTCAGCCAATGATGGGCCTCTCTTCGGGGTAGTGGTAGAGGGTGCTGCGCTGCCGCAGTGCAAGCGCAGAAGCAAGGGTAATCGTTCCCAGACGTCCGGCAAACATGAGTGCGGAGAGCACGTACTTCCCCTCGGGATCCAATTCAGCGCTGAGGTTGGTGCTCAGTCCGCAGGTGGCGAAGGCCGAGATCACCTCGAAGAGGACACGGTTGAGTTCTTCGCCGGAGATCCAGAGAATAAGTCCAGTCCCGACGAGCACCAGTGTCGCGCCCATGAAGATCACTGAGATGGCGACGCGCATTGCGCCCTGGGGGATGGTTCGTCCGTACACACGAACGTCGGAATCGCCGCGCGCCTCGGCGAGGATGGCCAGGAACATGATCGCAAGCGTCGTGACCTTGATTCCGCCAGCTGTAGACGCAGATCCGCCCCCGGCGAACATCAGGGCATCCGTCAGGAGCATCGTGGTCGGCTCCATTTGCCCCTGATCAATCAGATTGAAGCCGCCGGACCGGGTCATCACGGATGCGAAAACTGCGTGAATCACCTTGTCGCCGAAGCTCAAGCCACCGATCGTGCTGCTGTTACTCCACTCCATGGCGCCCCAAAGGAGAGTTCCCACGACCAAAAGAATCAGCGAGACGTTCACAGTTAGTTTGGTGTGCAGGCTCCATCGGCTGATGTGGTGCTTGAACTGCAGGATTATCAGGATTGCAGGGAAGCCAAGACTTCCGACAAACACGCCGATCATCAGTGGGACCAGGATCCATAGGTCGGTCTCGTACGGAACCAGTCCGTCCGTGTGCGGTGTGAAACCCGCGTTGTTGAAGGCGGATATTGAATAGAAGATGCCGTGCCAGACGGCCTGCCAGAACGGTTCGCCGAGGATTATGAACCGTGGGATGAGGGCTACGGCGAGGGCCACCTCAACGACCACCGATGTGGTGATGACGATCCGCAGCAGGGTGCCGACTTCACCCAGGCGGCTTGCATTGTTCAGTGCTGACTGGGCTAGTAGCTTGCCTCTGACTCCAAGGCGTTTGCTAACCATCAGCGCCAGTACCGATGCCAGCGTAAGGGTCCCCAGGCCACCTACGAAAATCCCGATGAGGATGATGAGTTGGCCGAAGAACGACCAGTAAGCCGCTGTCGACACTACAGTTAGTCCCACCACGCAGACGGCGGAAACTGCAGTGAACAGGGCGTCGTGTAGCGGCGTGAACTCTCCGGACGCGGAGGCGAGCGGCAGGCTCAGCAGCGCGGTGAAGACGATTACCACAAGGAAGAAGACCAGTAGCGCGACCCGCGCTGGAGAGCTGTTGACTACGCCGTCGATGAAGTCGCGAATCCTCGCGAGCGGGCGTAAACGAGCCTGGTCAGTACCTCCCAACCAGGACGGTTGTTCTCTTGCCATCCTTGTCGATCAGCTCCGATTCACTCGAGTTGCCCGCTAGAGTCCTTCGAGTAGTAAACCACTTCCGGCCAACACCTGTGGGCAGGAGCGGCAGCGATCGCGTAGCCTGCTGGGGTGTCCAGTGCGCCGGTTCCCGTGTTCAGCACCCGAGTGGTGTGGGACGACTCCATGCTTGCGTACAATTTCGGCGCTAACCACCCCATGGATCCGCGTCGGCTGGACCTGACCGCGAGGCTGGTACGCGCCGTCGGACTGTTTGACTTACCGCAGGTAAGCATCGAGGTTCCCGAGGTGGCCGCCGACAGTGAGTTATGCACGGTCCATGCTGCTGATTATGTGGCAGCGGTGAAAGCGGCGGACGCGGATCCGGATGGCGCGTACGGCACCGCCGGTTTGGGCACGGAGGACACTCCTGCTTTCAGTGGCATGCATTCGGCGAGCGCACGGCTGGTCGGTGGTTCGCTTGCTGCGGCCGATGCGGTGCTGTCCGGCAGTGTGCAGCATGGGGTCAACTTCGGCGGCGGGTTGCACCACGCGGGCCGTGCCCGTGCAAGCGGGTTCTGTATCTACAACGATGCCGCTGCAGCTGTCCAGCGACTCCTGGACGGGGGAGTGCAGCGGGTTTTGTACGTTGACGTCGATGCGCACCATGGCGATGGAACCCAGGAGATCTTCTGGGACGACAAACGGGTCATGACCATCTCGCTTCATGAGACCGGGGTGAGCCTGTTTCCCGGAACCGGGTTCTCCGACGAGATCGGTGGGCCGCACGCGCATGGCTATGCCGTGAACGTTGCATTGCCGACCACCACGGGTGATTCAGCCTGGCTGCGGGCGTTCCATGCGGTAGTTCCCCAGTTGGCGGAGGCGTTTCAGCCGGAGGTGATTGTGAGTCAGCATGGCTGTGACAGCCATGTGGATGATCCGCTGACTAACCTGAGGATCTCGGTCGACGCCCAACATGCTGCAGCCCTAAGCATCCGAGACCTTGCTTCACGGTATTGCGAGAGCCGTTGGATTGCCACTGGCGGAGGCGGATACAACATCACGTCGGTTGTGCCGAGATCGTGGACACTTCTCACCGCGGTAGCGGTTGGTGCGGACATTACGACGACGACGCCGGTGCCCGCCGAGTGGCGATCTTACGTCACTGAACGCTATGGACGTGCAGTCCCCGCACTGCTGGGTGACGGAGCTGACCTGTGGTGGCAATCGTGGGAGGCGGGCTTCGACCCGAACGAAAGCGTGGACCGGTCCATCATGGCCACGCGCAAGGCAGTCTTCCCGCTGCACGGATTGGACCCCTGGTTCGACTGAGCACCGGATAGTGCCCGCGTGATGCCCTGAGGGATATATGCGGTTATGGTAATGGGATGGTCATGGATGATGTATTCGCCGTCATCGCTGAAGCCACCCGCCGACAGATCCTTGCATCGTTGCGGGACGGGGACAAAGCCGTAGGCGAATTGGTGGAAGAACTGGCGGTCAGTCAGCCCACAGTTTCCAAACACTTGAAGGTGTTGCGGGAAGCCGGGCTGGTTTCCATGCGTGCACAGGGGCAGAAACGGTTCTACACGCTGAACATCGAGCCTCTGCACGCTGTTGCAGCCTGGTTATCCGAGTTCGATTTGCCGGCCCAGCAGCCACCCCAGGTCCTGGCGCCTGCTGTGACGGAGCCGGAACCGGGTGAACTCGTTCCAAGTGTGCCCGGTCTGCAGAATGGCGACGGGGTCCAGCCATTCGGTAGGACTGTCGGTCGGGCTGCCGAGCGGGCGGCGGATCTGCTCTCGCAGTTTCCGAAGCTGCGTCGCCGCAAGGAGTAGTTGCGGGGCGGGACGCTGTCCGGGCCCTATGTCGGCTTTCGTCGTGCGACCAAGCATCATGTGAGGGGAAATATGAACCAGAAGAGTAATCGCCGATTTCTGACCGTTCTGGTCGCAATGGCGTTTACAGCGGCCGCTCTTATCTTGTCGGTCCCGCCGCTATTTGAGGCGCATGAGCCCTACCAGTTAGGGCTTACGCTGACGCTTGCCGCCCTGGCGAGTGCGCTCGGAGCAGCCGTACTTGTGATGCGGGCGCGAAACAGGGCCTAGCGAGATGCCAGCGCCTGTGTTTATGGCGTCTTTAGCGATCCATCACGTTTGGTTTCAGCAGAGGGTCCAGTAGTGGTTGCGTCGGGGGTGTTGTTGGGGGTCGAGTTGTTGGGGTGGGATGAACCAGGGGAGTCGGTCGTGTACTTGGATGGTCCACTCGCCTTGGTGGATCAGGTGATGATGGTGGCTACAGAGCAGTACGCCGTTGTCGGTGGTGGTGGTTCCGCCTTCTGACCAGGGGGTGATGTGGTGTGCTTCGGTCCAGTGGCTTGGCATGTGGCAGCCGGGGAAGGCGCAGCCCTTGTCACGGGCGTGAAGTGCTTTGCGTTGTTTGGGTGTGAAGAGTCGTTGGGTGCGGCCCAGGTCGAGGATCTCGTTGGTCCCGCCGAGCACGATGGGGATGATGTCGGCGTCACAGGCGAGTTTCCGGACGGTTCGGGCGTTGATGGGTCCGGTGAACGCGAAGGACGCCCCATCGGTGATCGCGTTCGGTCGATTGTCTGTGTCGTGGGCATGGTGACGGCTGTTTAGCCCGTTGGTGGGGTCGGGGGTGGCACCGTTTTCGGCTACTTCCCGCAGGAGGGTCTGGTAGTCGATGGTGACCAGGAGTTGTGGTCGGTGCCCTCCGGTTGCCGGCAGCTGGTCGGTGGCCAGTGCTATCTGGCAGGCGCCGATGAGCCCGTCGAGGAGTAGTTGGGCTCGGGTCCGGGTTTCGAAGGTTTCCTCACGCTCGCGGACCGGTGCGGAGGAGACGCCAGCGGCGCCATCATTACCGCCGGGTTGTGTGCGGGGGTTGGTGGTGGTGTTCATGACGGTGGTGAGGTATTCGTATTGTTCGTCGGTGGCTGCGATGTCCAACAGGTGTAGTCCGCGTTTCTCGCCGCGCAGGAACACGCCTTGGCGTGCGGTGAGTTCCTTGTCGGTGGGTTCTGGTCCGTCGGGGTCCAGGTGTGCTTCCCAGCGGCGGATCAGCCGGGTAAGGAAGTCCGGGTCATAGGTGGTGGCGCTAGCGGTGAGTTGAGCTTCCATGGTCTCCAGTACCGCGGGTTCAGCAACGAAGCGGGCCCGGTCCAGTGCGGTGGCGATCAGGGTTGCTGACCGGCCGGAGACCTTGCTGCCAGAGACGTCCCCGGCAGAGATGTTACTTCCGGAGATGTTACTTCCGGAGATGTTACTGGGGGAGGTCTTATTGGGGGATACGGCTGCTGCGAGGTGTTCCAGGGGTGCCGGGAGGGTGTCGCCGGTGAGGGTGATGCGGGGTAGGAGTTTGGCGCCGAGGCGGAGTCTGCGGGTGGCTTCGCTGCGGCTGATCCGTAGCCGGTCCTGCAGGTACTCCGCGGTGCACCGATACACCGAGCGCCTACCCTGAGCGGTGTTGAAGCCGGGAGTGTTGAAGCCGGGTGTGTTGACGTCCGGAGTGTTCACGTGGGAGGTGTTGAAGACGAATCCGGCACCACCGGTGGAGGGGTTTCCTTCGGCGGGCCGTCCTCCTGCGGCGGCGTTGCTGCGATCCACCGCAGTAGCGGCGACGACCTGGAGGTACTCCACGGTCCGGGATAGTTCCTCAATGCTGGCAAGATGCTCCGCCAGGTCGGGCTGCCCCAGACCTGGGTAGCTCTGGGTGAACCCGGCTGCGAACGAGGCGACCAGCCGGTTCAACTCGGCAGGAGAGCGCCCGGAATCGGCAGGCCGGCCACCGATTTCAGAGACAGAGCCGGTGCGCTCATCACCGACGTCGGGGGTGTCGATGACCGCGGCTAAGCTCATACCTAATTGTATTCGAAAACATATACGAATGGGAGAGCTTGTGGGAAACGCCTGCACGCTATCCCATGAGCCGCATGCGAAGCTCGGTCACTGCAATTAGAAGCTCGGTCACTGCAATTAACGGTAGGTGAATCGCCCCGGCGAATCCTCGCCCGCCGGCTTCGAAAACTCGTCACACTCAGGCACACACTTGGCCGAATCGGGCAGGTGCCGCTACGCTTCATGTCATGACAATCCGTTGGTATGCGTATTTTTCGTTGGCTCTGGAGGAGCCCGCGGCCTAAAACGCTGACCAACACCTTCAGAGCCAATAGGGCAGGACACGCTTCCTGCCCTTCGTCGTTTCCACGGCGGGTTCTGGAGAACAGTCCCCGCTGAGGAACACCACCCTCGAAAGCCGGGACCATGAATACACTCACCACTGCAGGTTCATCCAACGTCCGTGTACGAAGAATCGAACCACTGCCCTCGCCGTCAGCGCTTGTAGCTGAACTTCCCTGCAACGCATCCCTGACGGAGCACATCCAGCGCTCCCGCGAGGAAGTACGCGCTGTACTCAACGGTCTTGACGACCGGCTCCTCGTCGTCGTCGGGCCCTGCTCTATCCACGACACGGAAGCGGGCCTTGAGTACGCGAACCTGTTGGCTGGAGCAGCGTCGCAGCACCGTGAGGACCTTCTCATTGTGATGCGCGCCTACTTCGAGAAGCCGCGGACCACCATCGGTTGGAAGGGTCTCATCAACGATCCACATTTGGATGGTACCCATGACATCGGCGCCGGTCTCCGCGCCGCACGGGGTTTCCTCCACAACGTGGGAGAACTCGGCCTCCCGGTTGGCACCGAGTTCCTTGAACCGATAAGCCCCCAGTACGTAGCGGACCTCGTGAGTTGGGGCGCTATCGGCGCCCGCACCACTGAAAGCCAGATTCACCGTCAGCTGGCGTCGGGTCTTTCAATGCCGGTCGGCTTCAAGAACGGTACCGACGGCGGCCTCAGTGTCGCGTTGGACGCGTGTTCGGCGGCCGGGTCGCCGCAGGCTTTCCTGGGGGTCGACGACGACGGCAGCGCCGCCCTCGTCTCCACCTCCGGCAACCCCGACACCCACCTCATCCTGCGCGGCGGTTCGGATGGTCCTAACTACAGCGAGACGCACGTTGCCGCCGCTTCTGCCCGGCTTGCGGCCTCGGGCCTGAATGAGCGTCTCATCGTCGACGCGAGCCACGCCAACAGCGGCAAGGATCACCGGCGGCAGGCCGAAGTCGCACGCGAGTTGGCAACCACCGTCGAGCATTCTGATGCGATTGCTGGCGTCATGCTGGAAAGCTTCCTCGTGGAGGGAGCGCAGAAGCTGGACGTGGCTGCGAGCGGTGAACTGGTTTACGGGCAAAGTGTCACGGATGCCTGCATGGGATGGGGGGTCACCGCGTCGGTTCTGGGCGATCTGGCGCGAGGTTCGCGGCGTCGTCGTGGTGTTGTCGATCGTGACCGAAGCGAGCTTTCACTTTAGTCACTTCAACCACTAGAGTATCTCCCTAGACGGATAATCCTCAGGTCTCAAGGCGACACGCCGTCCGGCGCTCCACCTAAGTGGGTGGACGCCTATCTCAGGGTTAGGTTCCAGAGAAAAGGACAGTGGTGAGATGACTAGCGGGAGCAACTTCGCCGATGTGCGCTTCCTGACGGTCGCGGAGGTCGCAGATGTCATGCGGGTTTCCAAAATGACCGTGTACCGGCTGGTTCACTCCGGTGAGATGCCTGCCGTGCAGTTTGGTCGGTCATATCGCGTGCCGGAGTCGGCTGTGGAACAGTATCTTCGCTCAGCGTCAGTGGACGGTGAGGCGGGCACTGGCTAGCGCTGGACTGCCTCCCGGTCGGGAGACCTGCGCGGAGCGGGTATCCTGTTAAGAAGCGTTTTGCGTAGGCGGTCGGTTGACGGCCGCACAATGTACGTCACTGTCAGATCCGTTCGCCCCTGCCTGGGTAGCGCGTTCGGAACCGGAATGAATAGTTTGTGAGGACTCTATGGGTTCAGTAATCAAGAAGCGCCGCAAGCGGATGGCGAAGAAGAAGCACCGCAAACTGCTTCGCAAAACCCGCCACCAGCGTCGCAACAAGAAGTAGCATCGCATCCGGTCCGCCATTGAGGCGGGCCGGTTTTGCTTTAACCCCTCATGCGGGCGAAGCCGCGCCACAGCCCGTAAACCACGCCGGCGCCGGTCGCTGCCTTCAACCCTAAAGTGGCAGCACGCCGTCCACTCCGGAAGTCGTAGATCGGCCAGTTGTGGTCGCGTGCATGTTTCCGGAGCCGATGGTCCGGATTGATTGCAACCGGGTGACCAACAATGCTGAGCAGCGGAATATCGTTGTAGGAATCGCTGTAGCCCCAGCATCGGGAGAGATGCAGGCCTTCCTTCTCTGCGAGGTCACGGACCGCGACGGCTTTGGCCGGTCCATGCAGGAACTCGCCAACCAGCTTGCCGGTGTAGAAACCATCGGCAACTTCTCCCACTGTTCCCAGTGCGCCCGTCAGACCCAGCCGGTTGGCGATCACGCTCGCCACCTCAACGGGCGTGCCCGTCACCAGCCACACCCGGCGGCCGTTACGCAGATGCTGCTCGGCCAACGCCCGGGCGCCCGGCCAGATCTTCGACGCGATCATCTCGTCGTAGACCTCCTCGCCAAGGGCCAGAACATCCTCATGGGCGATGCCGATCGCGAACGCCAGCGCGGCATCCCTGACGGCGTGGATATCGGTCATGTTTTCGCCCCGCATGACGAACCGGAGCTGCTTCCAGGCCAATCCGGCAGCGAAGCGGAGCGTGAAGGCGCGTCGCTGGTACATCTTCCGCGCAACGTGGAAGAGACTTGCACCGCGCATCATGGTGTTGTCGACGTCGAAGAAGGCAGCTTCTCCTGCTGGACCGCCGATCGGCGCTTCTTCTTCGGACGCTGAAACCGTTGAAGACCCGGGGTTGATGGCGGGTCGGAGGTTCGCAGCGGACATAGAACGAGTCTAATCACTGCAAGGGCCCCGGCGCCGCAATCCCCGGCCTGAGGGCAACGACGGCGGTTCACAAGGACGACGACGGCGGGCCGTCGACAGGGCCCCGGCGCCGCAATCCCCGGCTGGCGTCCCGCGCCGAACCCGCGCACACTACGCTTGGCACCATGAGCGAACACAACGCGTCGACCGGAGAGCCGGGAAAGTCTGAAAAGCCGGAAGAGCCCTGGTCCACAGGCCTCGTGCTGGTCACCCGCCCGGACTGCCACCTGTGTGCAGAGGCGCGGAACGTCGTCGTACGAGTAACTGACGAACTCGGGACCAGCTGGAGCGAAGTGTCGATCTCTGACCACGCTGAGCTACTGGAGCGCTTTGCGGAGGAAGTACCGGTTCTCCTGATTGACGGCGTTCAACGTGACTTTTGGACGATCGATGAGGGCCGCCTGCGTCGGCTGTTGGCGTAGCGTACCGAAGCCAACTTTGAGCACCCACAACGGCGACCTAAAGTGGACATACCCCCGCCGTCATCCTCCGGTGGGCGGGCGGAGCTGCCGGGTGCAGCCTTTGCATAGTGATGGAGCGATGAACCAGTGACAATGTCGGAGATACCCGGGCTGCGGAGCGCAGCCGGAGAGCAGCAGGGCAGGCAGATCCCGCCGGCATCGCTGGCGCGGCTCACCATTTACCTGCGCGCCCTGAACTCGTTGCTCGCGGAAGGTATTGAGCGGGTTTCCTCCGACGAGCTCGCGGAGGCCGCCGGCGTGAATTCGCCGATGTTGCGCAAGGACCTGTCCTATCTCGGTTCCTACGGAACCCGCGGCGTGGGCTATGACGTCCAGTACCTCAACAGCCAGATCTCCACCGCGCTTGGCCTGTCGCAGGATTGGCGCGTTGCGATTGTCGGTGCAGGAAACCTCGGCCGGGCGCTGGCGGGATATTCGGGATTCCAGTCGCGCGGCTTCGAAGTGGTTGCCCTCTTCGATGCGGATCAGTTGATTGTCGGAACGGAAGTCGGGTGGCTTCGCGTCAGTCCCGTACAGGACCTCGCAACCGTACTTGGCCGCACCCGCGCCAACATGGCTGTCCTTGCTGTGCCTGCGGGAGTTGCGCAATCCCTGTGCGATGAACTGGTGGATGCCGGCATCACGAGCATCCTGAGTTTCGCCCCTGTTGTGCTGCAGATCCCCGACCACGTGCAGTTGCGCAAGGTGGACATGGCCACCGAACTGCAGATCCTGGCCTACCACGCACAACGGGCGCAGGACCCGGATCTGGAATCCGGCCCCCGCGCCCGCGCGGCTCAGTAAGGGTTTAGCCGCAGCTCAGTATTGGGGCTGCTTCGGCTTGAAGTAGGGGTTGGACTGCTTGAGGTAGCACAGTACGACGCCGACGACGCCAAGTAGGATCGAGACAATTCCCAGGATGCTACCTGTGAATAGTCCAACCAGGGACAGGGCAGCGAGGACGGTTGCCGTGATTCTCGCCCAGTTATGTCCCTTGCGAATAAAGACGGCCAGAAGCACGTATATGGCGAGCGCCACTATTCCGCCTCCGATGGCGAATCCGGCGATTGTGGATTGAAGTTCGCTGGGTACTTGAGAGGAATCAATCGGGATGAATGCGGAGATCAAGCTCACAACGCCGGCAGCGATAATCAGCCAGAATGCCCAGTTCACTTCCTTGGGCATAGGCGGGCGCTGCGCCTGGGGCATGCTCGCGGAACCCGGGTAGGCATAGCCGGAGGGCTGGGCTGCCTGGTAGCCGTACGGCGATCCGCTCTGCTGCTGGTGATCGTCCGTAGCAGGCTTCTGCGGTTCGGGGGAGAGGCCGGCAGCTGAATTCTGTGCCGGACCCGGTTCGGCCGGGTTGAGGGGGTCAGTGCCGGAGAGCTTGTCCGGGTCGCGTTCGGGGGGCTGGGGGTCGTGGGATGGCGTGCTCATGCGCCCAGCGTACCGCCGGGAAGCCCTCAGGCGGGGGACTTTCGGGCGAAACTGCTGACAAACCATCGTGGGGTGCCCGGTCGGAGTCCGGGCACCCCACGCATCAGTTCTGGCTAGTTGGCCGAAGGCGCAACGAACGCGGCGTCGACGTTGATCGTCACCTTGTCGCCCACCAGCACTCCGCCAGCTTCAAGTGCAGCATTCCAGGTCAGTCCGAACTCCTTGCGCGAGATGACGGTCTGGCCGGAGAATCCGGCGCGGGTAGCGCCGAAGGGGTCAACTGCCACGCCGTTGAACTCGGTGTCGATGACAACCTCCTTGGTCACGCCGCGGATGGTCAGGTCGCCGACGAGCTGGTAGGTCTCGCCGGCGCCTTCCACGCGCTTGGACTCGAAGGTCATTTCCGGAAACTGTTCGACGGCGAAGAAGTCGTCACCGCGGACGTGGGCGTCGCGGTTGGCGTCGTTCGAGTTGAAGGAGGCAGTCTTGATGGTCGCGGTGATCTTCGAATCCTGAAGCGAGGAACCGACCTGCAGGGTTGCGTCGACGGTGTCGAAGTTGCCGCGCACCTTGCTGATGCCTGCGTGACGCACAGTGAAGCCGACCTCGCTGTGCGCGCCGTCGAAGTTCCAGGTGCCCTGGGTGAGTCCGGTGGGGATGGCCATGATTGTTCTCCTGATGTCTGTCGGTATGTGCTGCCCAGCCGAGCCGGCGGAACAACGGGTGTACCTGTAATAAACATGCGTTTGCATCTTTTATTCCGGAAATTACTTCAATCTTCAAATATTTTCAGAATGGCCTCGCAGAAGGCACTCTGCTTCGCGATTTAGCTGCCCGAACCGAGAGGTGCGAAACTTGGGGTATGCCTACAGCCACCGTCCATCTTGTGCGCCACGGCGAGGTCCACAACCCAGATGGCATCCTCTACGGCCGGCTGCCCGAGTTCCACCTGTCCGAGCTGGGGCAGGAGATGGCAGAGCGGGTAGCTGCGCACTTCGCCAAACGAAGGAACGACGGCGCCGAGATAGTCCATCTTGTTGCCTCGCCGTTGACGCGCGCACAGGAAACGGCGGCACCCACGGCGCGCGCACTCGGCCTGACGGTGGTGACCGACGAGCGCATCATCGAAGCCGAGAACCGCTTCGAAGGCATGGCACAGGTGGCCAGGCAATTGCGCCACCCACGGCACTGGAAGTCGCTGCATAACCCTTTCAAGCCTTCGTGGGGTGAGCCGTACCAGGTACAGGTGACCCGGGTGATGGAAGCCGTCCACGAGGCACGGCAGAAAGCTCTGGAAGCCGCGGGCGGTAAAGACGCTGAAGCGATCATGGTCAGCCACCAGCTGCCCATCTGGGTTGCACGGCTGGCTGCGGAGAGAAAGCGGCTGTGGCATGATCCGCGGCAGCGACGTTGCACCCTGACTTCGGTGACCTCGCTCTACTTCGATGACGACGTACTCACCGGCGTCCGGTATGAAGAGCCGTGCGCTGACCTGCTTCCCGGTGCGGCGAACATCCCGGGAGCGTAATAGTATTACTACACGTTGTAGAAGTTGTGGAAGACGATGTGACTCATTCTGATGCTGCCCCCCGCCGCCGAACCATCGGCAGGCTCATGCGATTAGCCGCCGCTGTGCTGGCCGCCGCCGTCGTGCTCTCGGGCTGTGCTGCCCAGGATCCGCTGGCCCAGCAGGCGGCCGAGGGGAACAACAAGAACTACATCGCCGGAGACGGTTCTGTCACCGAGTACGCACCCGCTGAACGCGGTGAACCGGTGGACATCGAAGGGGAGCTGTATAGCGGCCAGAGCGTGAACTCCACTGACTGGCAAGGCCAGGTGACCGTCCTGAACTTCTGGTACGCGGCCTGCGCACCGTGCCGGGAAGAAGCTCCTGACCTAGTGGCACTGCACGAGGAATTCGAGCCGCAGGGCGTCCAGTTCTACGGAGTGAACATCCGGGACAGCAAGCAAAACGCCGAGGCCTTCGAGCGCACCTTCGGCATTCCGTACCCCAGCTTCAACGACTCCGACGGCGGCGTCCTCCTCTCGATGACCAGCTACGTTCCTCCGCAGGCCGTGCCGACCACGATCGTGCTCGACCAGCAGGGCCGCGTCGCCGCGCGCATTCTCGGGCTGGCGGACAAGGGAACGCTCAGCGCCCTGATCGAAACCGCGCTGGCCGAGTAGTAATCAAGTATCAGCCGTGACTCCTATTCCCCAGCTGAACGCCGTGGTCGCACTGGCGCCCGCAGGCAACGCCTTCGCAGATGCCGTGCTGAACGGCTCGATGCTGCTGGCGCTGCCAGTGGCGCTGCTCGCAGGGCTGGTCTCCTTCGTATCCCCTTGCGTTCTGCCACTGGTGCCCGGATACCTTGGCTACGTCAGCGGCCTGACCGGTGTGGATCTCGAACAGCAGAAGCGCGGCAGGATGCTCGCTGGAATCGGGTTGTTCGTTGTTGGTTTCTCGGTTGTGTTTATGGCCTACGGTGCGCTGTTTGGGCAGTTGGGTGCGTGGCTGGCGGGCTCCCAGGACTGGCTGATCAGGGTCTTCGGTCTCGTGGTGATTGTGCTCGGCATCGTGTTTATGGGCGGATTCTCCTGGTTCCAGCAGGAGAAGAAGCTGCACGCGAGGGTGCCGAGCGGGCTGTGGGGAGCACCCCTGCTCGGGTTGACCTTCGGTCTTGGCTGGGCGCCCTGCATCGGCCCCACACTCTCCGCCGTGCAGTTGCTGGCATTCTCGAACGACGGCGCCAGCGCGGCCAAGGGAGCGTTGCTCACCTTTGTGTACTGCCTCGGCCTCGGACTGCCCTTCCTGCTGATCGCCCTCGGACTCCGCCGCGGCATGGGCGCCATGAAATTCTTCCGCCGCCACCGGTTGCTGCTCCAGAGGATCGGTGGCGGGATGCTCATCCTCGTCGGCCTACTCATGGCCACCGGGGTCTGGAACCTGTGGATCAACGAACTTCAGCAATGGATAGGCGGGGTGACCCTTCCCATCTGATGACCAAACCAAAGGAAAGTTCCATGGCACAAAAGGATCGCGAGCAGGACGTCGCGCTCCCGGCTCTCGGGTTCCTCGGGACCCTCCGCTGGGCATGGACCCAGCTCACGAGCATGCGCACGGCACTGTTCCTCCTGCTGCTCCTCGCAGTCGCAGCGGTCCCAGGGTCACTGTTTCCGCAGCGTCCGGCCAACCCCGCAGTTGTCACCCAGTACATCCAGGACAATCCCGAGACTGGGCCGATCCTCGACTGGTTCCAGCTCTTCGATGTCTACTCCTCGATCTGGTTCTCCGCGATCTACCTGCTCCTGTTCATCTCGCTGATCGGCTGCGTGATCCCGCGCGCCATCGCGCACGGACGGGCCTGGCGCTCGAAGCCGCCACGCACTCCCAAGCGGCTGTCCCGCCTACCGGTGTACGGCGCCTTCGCCATTCCGGCTGGGTCTGTACCTGATGGGGCCGGACCCGCAACCGGAGCCGCCGGGACGCCTGCCGAGGCCGGTGGGCAAGCAGGTGAGCGGCCGTCGTCGGCGCGTGCCGCCGTCGTCGACGCCGCCGCTCTCCTGAAGAAGCGCGGCTACCGTGTGGATGTCCGCGATGAGGACGCCGCCCAGCCTTCCGCCGGAGCGGAACGCGGGTTCGCGAAGGAACTCGGCAACCTGGTGTTCCACATCTCCCTGATCGGGGTTCTCATCTCGGTGGCGGTGGGCGGGCTATTCGGCTATCGCGGACAGAAAATCCTTGTGGAGGGGGAGACGTTCGTCAACACCCTCGTGGGTTATGACTCCTTCACTCCCGGCACCAACTTCTCCGAGAACAATCTCGACCCGTACGCGATCACCCTTGAGGACTTCGAGGTCCAGTTCGACCGTCAGCTCACGCACTATGGACAGCCGATCGACTTCACCGCCACCATGACCACCAAGGCGGGGCCGGACGCCGAACCGCAGGAGCAGATCCTGAAGGTCAACGAGCCGCTGACCATCGGCGGCACGAGCGTGTATCTGGTGGGCAACGGATACGCCCCGGTGGTGACCGTGCGCGACGGCGAGGGGAATATCGCGCATCAGGGGCCCGTAGTCTCCATTCCGCAGGATGGGCTGTTCACCTCGCTCATGGTGCTGAAGGTGCCGGACGCCCAGCCGGACCAGCTCGGGTTCGTCGGCTTCTTCCTGCCCACGGCGGCGATCGATGAGAACGGCGTCTCCTTCTCGCGGGACCCGGACCCGTTCCTGCCCCAGCTCAATCTCAACTCCTACTATGGAGATCTGGGGCTCGACAACGGCGAACCACAGAACGTGTACGTGCTCGAAACCGACACCCTCACCGAGCTCAACAGCCGGAACAGCGACGCCAGTGGCCTTGTGCTCGATGCGGGCGAAACCGTGGAACTGCCCGAGGACAAGGGCTCAATCACCTTCGACGGCCTTCGGCGTTACGTTGCCCTGGACATCACCCATGACCCCGCGGAACTCGGCGCATTGGTTTTCTCCTCGTTGGCGCTCGCCGGGCTGAGCGCGTCCCTCTTCATCGGCAGGCGACGGGTGTGGATCCGCGCCGGGACCCACACCGATGGGCGGGTAATGGTCGAGTACGGCCTTCTGGCGCGCGGCGAGGACCACCGGCTGGCCGGCGAAGGAGCCGCAATCGAGAAGCTTCTGCGGGAACGCTGGCTGGCGAATACCAACGACGACGACGAGAATGAAACAGCGCACGTGGGGGCATCGGCGCGGATGAGCGGTAAGGACAACTGATGCAGAACATAAACCAGACTCTGGGGCAGTACAGCGAGCTGTTCATGCTGCTGGCCGCGCTCGCCTACACGGCCGCGTTCCTCGCGTTCACGTGGGACCTCGTGAAGAGCAGCCGTAAGATCCGGGAAATCGAAGCAGGTCTGGCCGGATCCGCTCAGTCAGCCGAAGAGCGGGAGCTGGTGCTTGCCGGAGCCGTGGCCGGTGGCAAGCGCGGCCGTCCCAAAGCCGCGGAAGCAATTCCCGCAGGCAGCACAGCCGATGATGCGATGAACTACCAGGGTGAGCGGCGCTCCGCGGCGCGCATCGCCGTCGCGCTCACCATCCTCGCCGCAGCGGTCCATACGGTTGCGGTGCTCTCGCGGGGGATCGCCGCGGGCCGCGTTCCCTGGGGCAACATGTACGAGTTCTGCACCACCGGCGGCCTGGTGGTAGCACTGGTCTTCCTGGTGGTGCTGACGCGCAAGGATCTCAGGTTCCTCGGAACGTTCGTGATCGGCCTCGTGGTTGTCATGCTCTGTGCGGCGACCATCGGATTCCCGACACCGGTCGCCAACCTGGTTCCCGCGCTGCAGAGCTACTGGCTCATCATTCACGTTTCGGTGGCCGTCGCGGCGTCGGCCCTGTTCACCCTCACCTTCGCGATGTCGGTGCTGCAACAGCTCCAGTCCGACCGCGTGGCACGTCTGGCCGCCGGGCGGCAGGACCGCCTGCCGTTCATGCGGCTGGTTCCCTCAGCCCTCAGCCTCGAGAACCTCTCCTACCGAATCAACGCCATCGCCTTTGTGCTCTGGACGTTCACCCTCATGGCCGGGGCGATCTGGGCCGAAAAGGCGTGGGGCCGCTACTGGGGCTGGGACACCAAGGAAGTGTGGACCTTCGTCATCTGGGTGGTTTTCGCCGGTTACCTGCATGCCCGCGCAACGCGCGGCTGGACCGGAACACGGGCCGCCTGGCTGTCGATCGTGGGCTACCTGTGCATCGTATTCAACTTCACGATCGTGAACATCTACTTCTCGGGTCTGCACAGCTACGGCGGCGTGATGCCGTAGCCAGCTGCCTCTTAAGCAACATCGACTCTCCTCAAATGGGTCTTCTGAGCGCGTTTTCCGCGTTGTGTGATGTCAGGACTTATTCCACTTAACTGTCTCAGGACATCGTGGACGGTGTGTCTCAGGACTTCGTGGACACTTCGGTGGCTGGGCTGGTCTTATGGGAAAGACACAGCCAAGTCCGGAAGTCCGTGCTGCCGTTGTTAATTGGGATGATTCGGCCCCGCGGGGCGCGGTAGTCAAGTTCTGCCGGGAGAACGGGGTATCGACGTCCTGGTTCCATAAGATCCGTAAGCGGGCACGTGAGAAAGGCTCGTTGGAAGCACTAACGAAGGAAAGCACCCGACCCCGCTCCACGCCCACGATGGTCAGCGAACCGGTACGTTCGACCGCGATCGAGATCAGGGCGAGGTTGAAGAAGAACGGGTGGGATTACGGGCCGAAAAGTGTTGCGGCGAAGATGCGCCGGATGGGCATTAAAGCTCCCGCACCGGCGACGCTGCACCGGATCTTCACCCAGGCCGGGTTGGTAACCCCGCAGCCACGCAAACGCCCACGTTCTTCCTACCGGCGGTTCGTTCATCCGAACCCGAACTCGTGTTGGCAGATCGATGCAACCGGATGGCAGCTGCAGGACCGCACAGCAGTGATTTTCGAGATCATCGATGATCACTCCCGGCTGGAACTAGTGTCCATGTCCGCCCGGTCGAAGAACAGCGAAGACGCGGTGCGGGCGGTGAGCCTGGCGATCGAACGCTACGGAGTTCCGCAGAAAGTCCTCTCCGATAACGGCACCGCGCTGAACCCTTCACGGCGAGGCTGGGAAGGCGCCCTAGTGAAAATGCTCAAAGCCCTGGGCGTGAAACCAATCACCGGTAAACCCTCATCTCCCACCACGCAAGGAAAGAACGAACGTATCCACTCCACCCTGCAGCGTTTCCTGACCCAACAACCACCAGTTGCCACGCTGAACCAGCTTCAGGACCAGCTCGATCTGTTCCGCCCGTACTACAACACCGAACGCGAGCACCAAGCGCTCAACGGTAAAACCCCGCAGGAAGCTTGGGACGCCATGCCCAAGGCGAGCCCACCGCAACCCCCACCGGTCCCGGAGGCCCAACCCGAAGAGACCACCCGACGGGCCTGCCCCAAAGGCAGCGTGAAAGTCCGATCCACCATGGTCATGCTCGGACACCACCATGCTCGCCAAACCATCACGATCATCATCACACCAGCGGCGATCATGTTCTTCGATGCCGCGGGCACAGAAATTCGCAGCATCACCCCACCGGAACCAGGTACTACCTACATCGGCAACAACCAGCCCCGCGGCTTCATGGCGAACCAACAGTCCACGAAGTCCTGACACACCAACAGTCCACGAAGTCCCGAGACATAAACTGTCCACGAAGTCTTGAGACATGACAGCGCGTTTTCCGCGTTCAAAAGGCCCATTTAGGGAGAGTCGATTCATTCTTCGGGGAGCGGTCAGGCGGTCTTGCCGTCGGTGGCCGTGCCGCCGTCGTCGTTCTTCTTCTTCTTGTCTTCCTTCGCGCGGAGCTCAGCTTCCTTACGGCGCAACTCCGCCTCCCGTGCTTCCTGGCGGCGCTTCACTTCGAGGTTGCGCAGGAACTGTGCATCGTCATCCGGGGCTGAAGGACGGCGGGGTGTGTTCCGGCGCTTCACGGAGTTCCCGTCCTGACGGGGACGACCGAACAGGAACCAGAGCCCGGCGCCCAGCAGCGGTACGAGCAGGATGGTCAGAATCCAGGCGGGTTTGGAGATGCTGCGCACTGCGTTCCCCCGGCTCATAATGCAGTCGAACAGCGCGTAAATGATGACGGCGATCCCCAGGATCACGATTAACAGCAGAAAGCGGGGCATGCATCAATTGTAGGCGCGGTAAACTTGTTGCGTGGCTTTCCTCAAATTCACCGCTCTTCGCCTGGGCCTCGTCGCGGTGTTCGCGCTCATCTGCTACTGGTTGGGCCTCGGAGCAATCTTCTCGGTCATCGCCGGCGCCATCATGGCCTGGTGCGTTACCTACCTGTTCTTCCGCGGCTTGCGCAATGAAGCCGCATCCTCACTGCAGCGTCGGTTCCGCGACGGCGCGCCGCCCGCACGGACCGTCCGCGAACTGCGCGACGCCGACGCTGAAGACACCCTTGACCCCAATACGCCGGTCAACGCGGACCGCCGCAAGCTGTAATGCCGGGCCCGCGCCCGAACGCTACGCCAGGACGCCCGAGAGCACCACACCCGCCGCGAACAGCACACTGAACCCCAGGTTGATGATGCTGGTCTGCTTGAGCACCGGGATGAGGCTGCGGCGCTTCTTCCCGTTCAGCATCAGCCAGCTCGGCATCAGGCACAGCGGGATGAGCAGCAGCACCAGCAGAACCCACGGGTAGTCGTACACGAGGAACAGCGGCAGCAGCAACGCAACAGTCAGCATCATCACGTAACTGATGCGGGCTGCGGTATCACCCAGGCGCACCGCCAGTGTCAGTTTCCCGGCCTCACGGTCAGTCGGAATGTCCCGCACGTTGTTCGCCATCAGCAGTGCCATGGCAATGATTCCAGTGCTGATCGCCCCAACCCACGCAGGTCCGCTCAACTGGTTCGCCTGCGTATACGTGGTCCCGAGCGTAGCCACCAGGCCGAAGAACACGAACACGAAGACGTCGCCGAGCCCCATGTACCCGTACGGATTCCGACCGCCCGTATAGCCCCACGCTGCAGCCACGCAGCCCACGCCCACCAGGAGCAGGAACCACGTCTGCGACAGGACGATCAGCGCTATGCCCGCAGCCATTGCAAGGGCGAAGCACCCGAATGCGGCCCATTTGACCTGCCAGGGTTTGGCCGCTCCTGACCCGGTCAGCCTCAGCGGACCAACGCGGTCGTTGTCGGTGCCGCGGATGCCGTCGGAGTAATCGTTGGCGAAGTTCACGCCGATCTGCAGCAGGATCGCCACAATCGCGGCTAACATCGCGTTTACCGGCTTGAATGCGAACAGGTCCCAGGCAGCAGCGCACCCGATGATGACGGGCGCGACCGCCATGGGTAGCGTACGGGGGCGGGCCCCCTCAATCCATTGCGCAGCTGTTGCCACGGTGTTCCTTTCGATCTTGTGCGGAGGCCGTCACGTTTTTAAGGGATGGCGCGCTAGTGCGCCGACTGCTCGAACAGCGCCCGTATCGCGAGCCTGTCCGGTTTCCCGTTGGGCAGCATCGGCAAGGCATCGAGCGTCAAAACGATTTTCGGAGCCGCGTGCGGGCCGAGTTCCTGCTGGGCATGCCTCCGCACGGCGTCGGGATTGACGGAGCCGACGACGGCGGCAGCCACCTGGGTGCCCCACTCCGGGTGGGCGATGCCCAGGACCAGCGCCTCACGGACCTCGTCCATGCCCTCGATGACGCTCGCGACCGCAACAGCGGAAACCTTCAGGCCGCCGGTGATGATGACGTCGTCCACCCGCCCCCGAATGGTGAGGATGCCGTCTTCCACTGTGCCGTCGTCGTCGGTCCTGAACCAGCGCCGGCCGGAGTTGAAGGGGAACTTCTCTTCGGTGAGTTCGGGCTGGCCGAGGTAACCGTCAGCCAGCACGGGGCCGCTGATCCAGAGCCGGCCCTCATCGTTGGTGAGTTCAACGCCTTCGAGGGGGACGCCGTCGTACACGCAGCCGCCGCACGTCTCGCTCATCCCGTAGGTGCGCACGATCTTCAGGCCGTGCTTGCGGGCTTCGTTGCGGAGCGTGTCCGTCACCGCTGCACCGCCGAGGAGGATGGCGTTGAACCGCTGAAGGGCCTTGATGGTCCCAGGCGCCGGGTCCTGCAGCAGCCGATGCAGCTGCGTGGGGACCAGCGAGGTGAAGCGGACCTTGTCGGTCAGTTCACCGGCCGCCTCGGTGAAGGTCTCCGGACTGAATTTCTGCGACAGGTCCATGGCCCACGGGCGGGTCCCTGCGTAGAGCGAGCGGACCAGGACCTGGAATCCGGCAACGTAATGGACCGGCAAGGTCAGCAACCACTGGCCCTCGGCCTGAAGCGCGTACGCGGTGCCCATGGCTGAAGCCGCAAGGGCGTCGACACTGAGCATCGTCTGTTTCGGCGTCCCGGTGGAGCCGGAGGTGCTGAGTACCGCGGCAATCTCGTCGTTCGGCAGTTCGCCGTCGAACCTCTGCTGCCCGTCCGAGTGCGGTGCAACGGCGGGACCTTCACCTGCGAGTGCGTCCGCTAGGGGTTTCAGCAGCGCGTGTGGATCGGACCCGGGCGGGGTGTGAAAAGGAAGAAGTTCCATCGGAGCCTAGAAGTAGTAGGGGAAGCTGGACCAGTCGGGGCTGCGTTTTTCGAGGAACGCTTCCTTGCCCTCCACCGCTTCATCGGTCATGTACGCCATGCGGGTGGCTTCGCCGGCGAAGACCTGCTGCCCGGCCAACCCGTCATCGGCGAGGTTGAAGGCGAACTTGAGCATGCGGATGGCCTGCGGGCTCTGCCGGGCGATATCCGCCGCGTACTCAAGCGCTACCTCCTCAAGCCGCTCATGATCGACGGCTTCATTGACAGCACCCATCGCCACCATCTCATCCGCGGAGTACTCGCGGGCGAGGAAGAAGATTTCGCGCGCCCGCTTCTGCCCGATCTGCCGCGCCAGCAGCGCCGAACCGTATCCGGCGTCGAAACTTCCGACCGTTGCATCAGTCTGCTTGAACATCCCGTGCTGACGCGAGGCGATCGTCAGGTCCGAGACCACGTGCAGGCTGTGCCCGCCCCCGGCGGCCCAGCCATTGACGACACTGATGACCACCTTCGGCATGGTCCGCATCAGCCGCTGCACCTCCAGAATGTGGAGGCGGCCTGCACGGGCAGGGTCGATGGTTTCCTTCGTTTCGCCCTCCGCATAGCGGTAGCCGTCCCTGCCCCGGATACGTTGATCGCCGCCGGAGCAGAAGGAGTGTCCACCGTCCTTCGGCGAAGGCCCATTGCCGGTTAGCAGAACAGTTGCAACGTCCGGAGTCATGCGGGCGTGATCCATGGCCCGGTACAGCTCATCCACCGTGCCGGGGCGGAATGCGTTGCGTACTTCAGGCCGGTTGAACGCGATCCGGACCGTCGGCAGGTCCTTCGCGGATTCGCTTTCGGCACGCTCTGCCTGGCTCCGTTCCACCTGCCGGTGGTACGTGATGTCCTGAAGGTTCTCGAACCCCTCCACAAGCCGCCAACGGACGGGGTCAAAGATGTCAGATACCTGGGCTGGAAGGTCTGTGGTCACCAATCGAGTCTAGCTTCGCGAATGGGGCAGACATCAAAGCGAACGGTGCGTAGGCTGCAGGAATGCGGATACTGCACCTTGCCTATGCCTCCGACTGGAACTTCGCCGCGCAGGCGGACGAGCCCTACGCCGTTTCCACGAGGGGTGCGACGCTCGACGACGCCGGTTTCATCCACTGCGCGGAGCCCGATCAGCTCGCTGCGGTGGCTGAATCCGCCTACCGGGACGAGGCTGATCCCAGTGAGCTGCTGGTTCTGGTGATGGACAGCGAGCAGATCGAATCCGACGGCGTCGACGTCCGTTGGGAAGACGGCGGTGCGGGCGTCAGCTATCCCCACGTGTACGGCCCGATCAAGCCCGAGTATGTCCAGGACGTGCTGCACGCCGACTTCGATGAGGACGGGCGCTTCCGCATCCTCGACCAGTAGGATCGCTCAACCGATGCAGAACTCGTTCCCCTCCGGGTCCGCCATGGTATACCAGACGTGTGGTCCCTGGTTTGCCTGGTAGAGGAACCTCGCGCCGCGGCTTTCCAGGGTTGACCGGAGCGCGTCCTTGTCATCGCCGTCAAGGTTGATGTCGAGGTGGATGCGGTCCTTCACCGTCTTCGGCTCCGGCACCGGCTGGAACAGCAGCCGTTGCCGTCCCTTCGCCCCAACCTCATCCGGCCGACAGATCGCTGCTCCGTCCTTCCAGACCCGCACGCCGTTGTGCTCGATCACGTCGCTCTCCTTCGCGAACCCCTTGGCGAGCATTTCGTCGATGAAGTCCTGGTTGGTCGGCTCAACCACCCAGCCGAGGGTCTCTGCCCACCAGTCAGCCTGGGCGTGAGCGTTTGAGCAGTCGATTGCAACCTGAATGCTGTATGTCATACCGACGAGCGTAGAAGCGGGTTGCCGCGCCCACCAGCCCATTGAGGACATCGGGTGTCCGGAATATCAGGGTGCAGGCCGCCGTCGTCGTCGTTGGGTGGAAAGGAACTCTAGACCCGGGCGGGGGAGAGGACTAGCGTGGCACCCAACCGCCGCCGCAGCGGACGCGATCGGCGAATCCGTCTTCAAGGAGGAAGCATGGCCCATCACACATACAGCATTTCCGAGGTTGTCGGAACATCGCCTGACGGCGTAGATGCGGCGGTGACCAACGCCGTCACGCAGGCCGCCAAGACGCTCCGGAATCTCGACTGGTTCGAAGTAAAGGAAATCCGCGGGCACCTGGTGGACGGCGCGGTCGCGGACTGGCAGGTAACGGTCAAGCTCGGCTTCCGGCTCGAGGGCTGACAATGCCTCCGAGGCGCATGACCGTTGACGAATCGGGCTTCTAGGGGCAGGCTGTTCCCTATGTGGATGTAACCCGCAGTGTGCAGAATAATCTGTGCCGATTCTTCTCGCCGGCGTTGAGCTGGCCCCGATGCGCAAATTCCGGGGCGGCTCCGCCGGCGCCTTTTCGACTCCTGCGAGGTACCCCTTTGACCGAACACCTTTTCCTGTCCGGCGTTTCCCACGGCTATGGCGACAAGCTGCTGCTCAATAACGTCGATCTCCTCATCTCCTCCGGCGAACGTGTTGCGTTGGTCGGTGAGAACGGCGCCGGCAAATCGACCATCCTGCGCCTGGCGTCAGGCCGCGAAAGTCCGGACGCCGGCGTCGTGAAGATCAACGGCAGCGTTGGTTACCTGGCGCAGACACTGGACCACCCGCCGTCGGACACCGTTGGCCACGTGATCGACGCAGCGCTGTCCTTCATTCGCGGAATAGAGGGGGAGCTGCGTGCGCTGGAGGCTGGCCTGGACACCGCCGACGACGCCGGCCTCACCCGGTACGGGGACCTCCAGACACAGTTCGCCCTGCACGGAGGCTACGAGGTGGATGCCCGGGTGGGCTCGGCGATGCAGCACCTCGGACTGGGCGGCATCGACCGGGGGCGTACGCTTTCCTCGCTCTCCGGCGGTGAACAGGAGCGACTGGCGCTCGCCTGCCTGCTGGCTGATCCGGCCGCGATCCTCCTGCTCGATGAGCCCACCAACCACCTCGACGACGACGCCGTCAGCTGGCTTGAACGGCAACTCGCCTCCCACCGGGGTGCTGTACTTGCCGTGTCCCACGACCGCGCATTCCTGCGGACTTTCGCGACCTCCATTGTGGAACTGGATGCCGACCGCTTGGAGCTCCGGCGATACGGCAACGGTTACGAGGGTTATCTGGCGGCGAAGGAATCCGAGCGGCGTCGGTGGGAACAGGAGTATCAGCAGTGGCTCGACGCGCAGGAGACCGAGCGGCTCAAAGCGGTTACCGTCGAGCAGCGCATGGGCTACGGACGAAAGCGCGACGGCGACAAGATGGCCTTCGACTTCAAGCAGGGCACCGTGCAGGAGGCCTTGAGCAGTCAGAAACGCAACGCGCTCGAGCGGTTACGGCGGTTGCAGGAGAACCCGGTTGACCGGCCGCCTCAACCCCTGGCATTGTCCGCTCGGTTCGGCGGGCGCTCGCTGCACGGGGACGTCGTCACGGTGTCCGGACTGGTGGTTTCGGATCGGCTGGCAGTGTCCTCGCTGCGGGTAGCCGCGGGGGAGAAGCTGCTGGTGACCGGGCCCAACGGCGCCGGCAAGACGACGCTGCTCAATGCCATCGCCGGAACCTCGGATCACGCCGGTACCGCTCGGCACCGGGGGAGGCTTGGCTACCTGCCGCAGGAACTCGCGCCACCGGAGAAGCCGTCGCAACGGCTACTGCCGGCGTTCGCCGAAGGGCTTCGCGGCGACATCGATGAACACGCGGACCGGCTGCTGAACCTCGGGCTGTTCCGGTCGCGGGACTTTACGGTGCCGGTTGGTGGACTCTCCGCCGGCCAGTACCGCCGGCTGGCGCTTGCCCGGTTGCTTGTGAGCTCCTACGACGTGCTGCTGTTCGACGAACCGACCAACCACCTATCACCCGTGCTGGTCGGGGAACTGGAGGAGGCGCTCGAGCGGTTCGCCGGAACGCTTCTGGTGGTCAGCCACGACCGGGAACTGCGCCGCTGGTTTGCAGGCCTTGACGGTTCGGAGCTGCGGTTGGACGCGGGCCGGGTGGTGGAGCGGCGGGCTGCGTAAGCGGCGTCCTTCGAACGATTCCGTGCAGGTCTGGCGGGCGCCGTCGTCGTAATCTCGGCGTGTCGCGGTCCGACACGCGCCGGGCCGCCGCAAACCTGCACGGAATGAAGGACCCGGTTGACCCCTCCCGCACCCCGTGCGATTCTTTATAGAACGAACGGTCGGTAATTATGCCGTCCTCGAACACGATCGCTGACGATGACGGAGGCTGGCATGGCCGAGGCTTTTCTGGTGGGCGGGGTACGCACCCCGGTGGGACGGTACGGCGGAGCCCTTTCGGCAGTCCGCCCCGATGACCTGGCGGCCCTCACAATCCGCGAGGCGGTCGCACGGACCGGCCTGGACCCAGAGGCGATTGACGAGGTGATCCTTGGAAACGCCAACGGTGCCGGCGAGGAAAACCGCAACGTCGCCCGCATGGCTACCCTCCTCGCCGGCTTGCCGAACACCATTCCCGGCATCACCGTGAACCGGCTCTGTGCCTCGGGGCTCTCCGCGATCATCATGGCCTCCCACATGATCAAGGCCGGAGCTGCGGACATTGTGATCGCCGGCGGCGTCGAGTCCATGAGCCGCGCCCCCTGGGTGATGGAGAAGCCGACGACGGCGTTCGCCAAGCCGGGTGCCTCCTTCGACACCTCCATCGGTTGGCGATTCACCAACCCCACCTTCGCGGCACAGGACAAGACCACGTTCTCGATGCCGGAGACCGCTGAGGAAGTCGCGCGCGTTGACGGGATCAGCCGCCACGACGCCGACGCCTTCGCGCTGCGCTCCCACCAGCGTGCCCTGAAGGCGATCGGGGCCGGGCATTTCAAGGACGAGATTGTCCCGGTGAACACGACGAACCGCAGGAAGAACGTCACGGTGGACACCGACGAAGGTCCACGCGCCGACACGACGCTTGAGGTCCTCGCGGGGCTCAAGCCGGTAGTCGCCAAGGACGGCGTGGTTACCGCCGGGAACTCAAGCTCGCTCAATGACGGGGCGTCCGCCGTCGTCGTCGCCTCTGAAGCCGCGCTCACAAGGCTTGGCCTGACGCCGCGTGCACGCATCGTCACCGGCGCCTCAGCGGGAGTGCCGCCGGAAATTATGGGGATCGGACCGGTTCCGGCAACGCAGAAGGTCCTGGAACTCGCCGGGCGCAGCATTGGTGACCTCGACGCCGTCGAACTCAATGAAGCCTTCGCCACGCAGTCGCTCGCGTGTATCCGCCGGCTGGGACTTGATGAGGAGATCGTCAACCGCGACGGCGGAGCGATTGCGCTTGGCCACCCGCTCGGCTCGTCCGGCTCCCGCATCGCCATCACGCTGATGGGCCGGATGGAGCGCGAGAATGGGCGTCTGGGCCTGGCGACCATGTGCGTCGGAGTCGGCCAGGGCACGGCGATGCTGCTGGAGCGTGTGTAGTGGAAACCCTCAAGATCGACGACGGCGGCGACCGCCTCAGCGTCCAACTGCACCGTCCCGAGGTGCGCAATGCCATAGACCAGCAGATGGTCGATGAGCTTCACCTGGTGTGCACGGACCTCGAACGGGATCCGCGGATACTGATTCTCTCCGGAACCGGCGGCGTCTTCGCTTCCGGGGCAGACATAGCCCAGCTGAAGGAACGACGCCGGGACGACGCCCTCGCAGGAATCAACTCCAGGCTCTTCTCCCGCATTGCTCAGCTCCCGCTGCCCGTGATCGCGGCTCTCGACGGCTACGCCCTGGGTGGTGGCGCCGAGTTGGCCTTCGCTGCGGACTTCCGGCTTGGCACACCGGAACTGAAGATCGGCAACCCCGAAACGGGACTCGGTATCCTCCCGGCGGCAGGGGCAACGTGGCGGCTCCGCGAGCTGGTGGGCGAACCGCTGGCCAAGGAGATCCTGCTGACGGGCCGCGTACTGAACGCGGAGGAAGCACTCGCAGCCCGGCTCATCACCGAGATCCACCCCGCGGACGCGCTCCTGCAAGCGGCGCACAAGCTCGCGGACCGCATTGCCCGGCAGGATCCCCTTGCCACACGGATCACCAAGAGCGTGTTCCGTGCACCGCGCGAGGCTCACCCGATGATCGACCAGCTCGCGCAGGGGATCCTGTTCGAGTCCGACGCGAAGTTCGAACGCATGCAGGCTTTCCTGACAAGGAAAGACACAGACCGGAAGAAGAAAAAGTGAATGCGCCTTCCGAAGTGAAGATTCCTGGAACCGTCGGAGTTCTCGGCGGCGGACGCATGGGGGCCGGCATTGCGCACGCGTTCTGTGTGGCGGGTTCCGCCGTCGTCGTCGTCGAACGGGACGACGACGCCGCTGAAGCCGCGCGCGGGCGCGTCACCGCGGCGCTGGATAAGAGCGTTGCCAAAGGGACGACGACGGAAAGCCAGGACGCGCTCGCAGGCCGCCTGAGCGTCGCGACGGATTATTCGGCGTTCGCGTCCTGTGAGCTAGTGGTGGAAGCCGTGCCGGAAGATTTCGCACTGAAGTCGGCCGCGCTCGCGTCGGTGGAGGAACAGCTCGACGACGACGCCTGGCTCGCAACTAACACCTCCTCCCTTTCGGTGAGCGAACTGGCGGGCGTGCTGAAGCGGCCGGAGCGGTTCTGCGGGCTGCACTTCTTCAATCCCGTGCCGGCGTCGATGCTGATCGAGGTGGTGCTGGCGCCGTCGACCTCCGCAGAGCTCGAAGCCCAGGCGCGCGGGTGGACCGAGGCACTCGGCAAAACGCCAGTGGTCGTGAAGGATGCACCCGGATTCGCGAGTTCACGGCTCGGTGTGGCCATAGCCCTGGAAGCCATGCGGATGGTCGAGGAGGGCGTTGCGTCCCCGGAGGATATCGACACTGCAATGGTGCTGGGCTACAAGCATCCGGTCGGCCCCCTGCGGACCACGGATATTGTGGGTCTGGACGTGCGCCTCGGGATTGCCGAGTATCTGGAGTCCACGCTGGGGGAGCGCTTCGCGCCGCCGCAGATTCTCCGGGACAAGGTTTCGCATGGCGACCTGGGCCGGAAGTCCGGCCAGGGCTTCTTCACCTGGGACGAGTAACCGATCGGGCACCGAACACTCCGAGGCAAAGAGCAGTACAGCCAGCGACCGGATAAGGGCTAGTGTTTTCTCCATGAGCGAGCGGACCCTTGCGGACAAGCCGTTAGTCGGACCTGTCGAAGCGCCTGAACTGCACATCATGACCTACAACATCCGACGCCGGGTTGCCCACGTGAATCCATGGAGCCACGATCACTGGGGAAGGCGGGAGCCCCTTGTCCGTCGCCTGCTTGCTGCCGAGCAGCCCACCATCCTGGGCGTGCAGGAGGCCCTGCCGGACCAGCTTCCCGCCATCCTTGAGGGCCTGGGGGAGAAGTACAGCAGCATCGGCCGCGGGCGCAATGCCGACGGCGGCGGTGAGCAGTGCCCGCTGGTTTATGACTCGGCGCGGCTCGAGTTGTTGGACTGGGACCAGGACGCACTCTCCAACACCCCGGATGAACCCGGGTCCAACGGGTGGGGCAACCTGATCCCCCGCATCATCGTGACCGGGCGGTTCCGGGACCGGGAGACGGGCAAGGAACTTACGATTATCAATACGCATCTGGACCATATGTCCCGAAAGTCCCGTCAGCAGTCCGTCATGGCAATCCGGTCATTGGTCGCGAGGACCCAGGGCGCCGTCGTCGTGCTCGGCGACTTCAACACCGGCGCCGCGTCGCAGCCGTACGAGGCGCTGACCAGCGATGACGTGCTCACGGACGCGTGGGACGTGGCCGAGGAACGGCTCACCGAGCTCTGGGGCACGTTCCCGCATTACCGCGCGCCGAAGCAGGGGCGGAAGCGGATTGACTGGGTGATGGTGAACTCGGGTGTGACGGTCGTGGAGACGGGCATCAACACCACGCGCTACGACGGCGCGTGGCCTTCCGACCACACGCCGGTGCAGGCGATCATTACGGTGGACTAGCTAGTCTTTGATCACGTCCTTTATCTCGTGGAGATAGCCGTCTTCGTAGCCCTCCGCGTTAGGGTGCAGCCCGTCCGGGGCAGTCCCGGCCGTGAACCAGGGCTTTGGTGAGCCTAATCCGTGACCGTCGAACCGCTTGGTGAGGTCAACGTACTTGACGCCGGCCGCTTTGGCTGCCTTCCGGATGACCTTGTTCAGCGCGTCCGTGCCGTCGTTGAACTCCTGTTGGGCCTCGGACGTAAGCACTCCCTGGAACGTTCCGAACGCCACGGGTACTGCGTTTCCGAACTCCGGCGAGAACAGGTGCGGGTAGCCGGTCACGATGATCTGGGCCTTACCGGCGTTCGCCTTGATGCCCGCGTACACACTCGGGAGGTTCGCAGCAAGGCTCGTCTGCGCGTAGGACGTCGCTGCCGCGACCGCGTTTTCACAATCCGCCGGCGCGGGGCTCGCGCAGGCGCCGATGACCGTCAAGAACCCTACGTCGTTGCCCCCGGCGGAGATGGTGACCAGATCGGTTTTCCTGTTTAGCACACCTGATTGAACTGCTGCCCCTATTTGCAGCGGGACATCGCCCAGCGCGGTGGCGCCGCTACAGGCCAGGTTGGCATCCAGTTCGATCCGTCTCCGCTCATCGAGGAGGCCGGGATATCCGAGCGCGGATTGGCCGCACGCGTCGATGTAGGAACCCGCCCCGAATCCTGCCGCGTAAGAGTCGCCGAAAGCGACGTAGTCGATTGTGTCCCGCTCGCCCGCTGATGCGGGCGCGACCGCTGAACCAGCAACCAGGCCGGACGCGAGAAGCGCGCCGGCCGCTATCCGAAAGAGTTTCATTGGCTCAAGATACTCCTGATCGGACGCCGCGAACATAGGGCTGTGGCCACGTCTTGCCAACCGTGGGCGGCGGGTCCATCCTTGCTCCAAGGGCACGCGATCCGGGAGGAAGAATGGCTTCAGAAGAGGATGCCGACGCCGTGGCAGAGCGGGTTTTCACAGCGGCTCTCGGCAGCATGGACATCCTCGCTATCCACCTTGGCGACCGGCTCGGCTGGTACCGGAGCCTGGCGAACGACGGGCCGGCGTCATCGTCGGAACTGGCGCAGCGTACCGACACTTCCGAGCGATACGCCCGGGAGTGGCTTGAGCAGCAGGCAATCACCGGCCTCCTGAAAGTGAACCGCGACGGCGGCACTCCCCGCTTCGTCCTGCCTCCCGGCGCCGCCGAGGTGCTGACGGACACGAACAGCCTCAATTACCTCGCTCCGCTGGCACGCATGATCGCCGTGGCGGCCGTGCAGCTCCCGTCCTTGGACCGTGCCTATCGCGCGGGCGCCGGGGTGAGTTGGCAGGAGTTCGGTGATGACGCCCGTGAATCCCAGGCGGACATGAACCGCCCGTGGTTCGAGCGGGAACTCGCGGAAGCGCTGAACCAAGCGCAGGATCTGACGTCTTGGCTGCAGGCGCCGGGAGCGTCAATCGCCGACGTCGGCTGTGGTGCCGGTTGGTCAACTATCGCCCTCGCCCGTGCTTTCCCCGCTGCGCGGGTGACAGGATTCGATATTGACGAACCGTCGATCGACCTCGCACGCTCCAACGCGTCCTCTGCCGGAAGCTCCGCCGGTTTCCAGCAGATCGACGCGAGCGGCCTGCCGCCAAACGAGTTCGACGTGGTCTTTGCGTTCGAATGCATCCATGACATGCCTTACCCGGTGGAGGTTCTCTCAGCGGTGCGCCGGTCGCTTCGGCCAGGTGGCGTCGTCGTCGTCATGGACGAGGCAGTGGCCGATTCGTTCGCCCCGCCAGGTGATGACACTGAACGGCTCATGTACGGCTTCAGCCTGCTGATCTGCCTACCAGATGGCATGTCGCACCCGAACAGTGCCGGAACGGGCACTGTAATGCGCCCGGAGATCCTACGCCGGTACGCATCCTCAGCCGGGTTCAGCGAGGTGCGCATACTTCCGATTGAAGGCTTCGGGTTCTTCCGCTTCTACCTTCTCGTGCCCTGAACCGCTTGTAGCCTTGGAAACATGGTCTTCTTTGACACTGACACTTCGCAGCGGAACGTCACCTGGGAGGGCGCGGTCAATGCACGCGATCTTGGCGGGGTCAGCGCTGCGGTGAAGCCTGGCCGGCTCTACCGGATGGGCCGCCACGAGTGGCTGACGGAGGCTGGCTGGCAGCAGGCGTACGACGACGGCGTCCGCACCGTTATTGACCTGCGGAACCCTGGGGAACGCGGCCGGCGGGAGACGGACCCCGTCCTTAACAGCGCGGTATTGGACCGCTTCCGGGTGGTGAACTGCCTCACCGAAGACCAGTCGGACAAGGAATTCATGGCGCTCGCCGGCCCCTACCTGAATTCACCGGAGTACTACGGCGAGAACCTTCGGCGCTGGCCGGAGAAGATCGCGGCGGTGGTGCGCGCCGTCGCTGAGGCGGAGGGCGCCGTCGTCGTGCATTGTGCTGCCGGACGGGACCGGACGGGCATGGTGAGTGCCGTGCTGCTCGCGCTGGCAGGCGTGCCGCACGAGGACATCGCGAATGACTACGCGTTGGCTGTCCACGGGATCAACGAGCACCACCTCGCGCAGGAGGAGCCACGGGAAATGCCGAAGTCGCCGGAAGAACTTCGGGAGTGGATCAGTCACACGCGGGAGCATCTCCTGAAACTGTTGAACGGGTTCGACGCCGAGGCTTATCTGCTCGACGCCGGCCTTTCCCAGCAGGAGATTGGCGCTGTGCGGGAGAGGCTGACGGCTTGAGTGCGATCGGGCCTGTGACGCTGCGGGGACGGGCGGTGACGCTGGAACCGTTGTCCATGGAACACCACGACGGCCTCGTTGACGCGGTGCGTGACGGTGAGCTTTGGAACCTCTGGTACACCCGGATTCCCCGGCCTGAGGGCATGGCCGGAGAAATTGAGGGACGTCTCGACAAGCAGCGTGCCGGCTCGATGCTGCCGTTCACTGCGCGGCGCTCGGACACGGGTGAGGTCCTTGGGATGACGACGTACTGCAACATCAACGCTGACACGCCGAAGGTTGAGATCGGGTACACCTGGAATCGTTTATCGGCGCAGCGCACCGGCGCCAACGCCGAAAGCAAGCTGCTCCTGCTGACGCACGCATTCGAGACGCTGGGCTGCACTGCCGTCGAATTCCGGACCCATTGGATGAATCACCAGTCCCGTGAGGCGATTTCCCGGCTCGGCGCGAAACAGGACGGCGTGCTGCGCGGGGATGTGCGGATGCCGGACGGGACGGTCCGGGACACGGTTGTGTTTTCGGTGATCGCTTCGGAGTGGCCGATGGTGCGTTCGCACCTCGAGTATCGGCTGGCCAAACCGTGCGCGTAGGCGCTACTTCTTTTTCTCGAGCAGCAGGTTGGTGATGCGGAGGGTGCAGAGGCGCTCGCCGTCGTCGTTGGTTATCAGCACTTCATGCGTGGTGAGGGTGCGGCCCAGGTGAATGGGAGTGGCCGTGATAGTGATGACGCCGCTACGCGCGGACTTGTGGTGGGTAGCTGAAACATCCACGCCGACGGCGATTTTCCCCAGCGTGCTGGCATGGATGACGGCGGCCCAGGAGCCCACAGCTTCGCCGACCGCAAGGGATGCACCGCCGTGCAGGAGCCCGAACGATTGCCGGTTCCCCTCCACTGGCATCGTGGCCACAACCCGCTCCACGGACTGCTCGGTGATGGTCACGCCCATCTTCTCGTCGAGTTCGCCGAGGGTGATCTGCCAGGGTTCGCCGGTCATTCGGGCTCCTATTGGGTATGGCGCTTAATGTACTCTGGACATATTACCGAACGTCCGTTCAGTAATTTCCAGCATCCTCATCGAGCCCCGAAAGCGAAAGGTCAACGATGACTTCGACCGCCCTCAGCGTGGACATCGTCCCCAGCTTCATCCGCGACGCCTGGTGGACACCGGACCAGCACACTCTCTCCGAGGACAACTCGACGGAAGTCCGGGACGCGAGCACCGGCGAACTGCTCGCCCTGGTGAGCACCAGCGGGCTCGACGTCGCCGACGCCGTCCAGTACGCCCGCACCACCGGCCAGGCGGAGCTGGGCCAGTTCACCTTCCATCAGCGCGCGCTGAAGCTCAAGGCTCTTGCGCAGTTCCTGAACGGGCAGCGGGACCACCTGTACGAACTTTCCGCCCGAACCGGCGCCACCAAGGTGGACTCGATGGTGGATATCGACGGCGGGATCGGTGTGCTGTTCACCTTCGGTTCAAAGGGGCGGCGTGAGCTGCCGAACTCGCAGGTAGTCATCGACGGGCCTGCGGAAGTGCTGTCCAAGGACGGCTCCTTCGTCGGTGAGCACATCTACACACGCATTCCAGGTGCGGCCGTGCAGATCAACGCATTCAACTTCCCCGTGTGGGGCATGCTCGAGAAGCTCGCGCCGTCGTTCCTCGCAGGTGTGCCGACCATCGTGAAGCCGGCCACGCCGACAGGCTACCTGACCGCCGCCGTCGTGAAGCTGATCATCGAGTCGAACATCCTGCCGGCTGGTTCGCTGCAGCTGATTTCCGGGCCTGCCCGCGACCTGCTGGACCACCTGGACTACCGCGACCTGGTGTCCTTCACCGGCTCGGCCACAACGGCGAACAAGCTGAAGTCCCACGAAAACGTTGCAACCGGCGGTGTCCGGTTCACCTCCGAGACTGACTCCCTGAACGCGGCGATCCTCGGTGAGGACGCAGTACCGGGCACCCCTGAATTCGATGCCTTCATCAAGTCACTCGTCACCGAGATGACTGTCAAGGCCGGCCAGAAGTGCACCAGCATCCGCCGGACGCTGGTGCCCAAAACGCTGGTGAACGACGTCGTTGCTGCCGCCCGCGACCGCATCGAGCAGCGCGTCACGCTCGGTGACCCGCGCGCTGAGGGTGTCACCATGGGCGCGCTGGCCTCGCTGGGCCAGCTCCGGGACGTTCGCGCCGCCGTCGAGTCCATGATCGCCGCCGGTGGTGAGCTGGCGTACGGAACCTTGGATTCACCGCGGGTTACGCAGGCGGACGGGACGGTGGACGTCGTCGAAGATGGTGCCTTCATGTCGCCGGTTCTCCTCACCTGGGAGAACGCCGACGCCGTCGAGCTTCACACGGTGGAGGCGTTCGGCCCGGTCGCCTCCGTTGTAGGGTACGACGACGTCGCCCACGCCGTGCGCCTGGCCGCCATGGGCGAGGGTTCTCTGGTGGCGACAGTGTGCACCAATGATCCGTCTATTGCCCGCGAACTGGTTCTGGGGATCGCTGCCCACCACGGACGTGTGCTGCTGCTGAACCGGGAGGATGCGCGGTCCTCAACCGGGCATGGCTCGCCGGTGCCGCACCTCGTACACGGCGGACCGGGCCGGGCCGGGGGTGGCGAGGAGCTCGGTGGCATCCGTTCAGTGCTGCACCATATGCAGCGCACGGCGCTGCAGGGTTCACCGAACATGCTCACCGCCGTCACGGGCGTCTGGCACGCCGGAGCGGACCGCAACTTCGACGAGGAACACCCGTTCCGGAAGAACCTGGCAACTCTGCGTATCGGCGATGCCATCCGCTCCGACCTGCGCCAGGTGACGCTCGAGGACATCACGGCTTTCGCGAACACCACGGGGGACAAGTTCTACGCGCACACCAACGAGGAAGCTGCCGCGGCGAACCCGTTCTTCCCGGGCATCGTGGCGCACGGATACCTGCTGCTTTCCTGGGGTGCGGGGCTGTTCGTCGAGCCTGCGCCGGGGCCGGTCCTGGCTAACTACGGGCTCGAGAACCTGCGGTTCATCACGCCCGTTGCGGCGGGGGACTCCATCCGCGTCACGCTCACGGCAAAGCGGATCACCCCGCGCGAGGATGAGGAGTACGGCGAGGTTTCCTGGGATGCGGTGCTGACCAACCAGGATGACGAGATTGTTGCCACCTATGACGTCCTGACGCTCGTGGAGAAGTAGCCTCGCTTCGGCGCGTGAATCAACCCACCGACTCCGACGTTTCACGGGGTATGTCTAGACATACCCCGTGAAACCTATGATTCGGTGGGGCATAGTGTGCGTCCTACGTGCGGCCCAATATCGATCTGGGGCGACTTTTCCACATAGGAGTGGGTTCGTCCCCGCGCGTCGGCTGACTCGGCCACCATGGATCCCATGGAGATTGAGAACGTGCTGATCCTGCATGGAGGAGTCTGCCGCAGACGCGACCTGGTTGCTGCCGGAATCAGTGCGAGGAAGCTTCAGCGCGCACTGGAGGAACGTAGGGTAGCCAAGGCAAGACGCGGAATCTACGCGTTGCCGGACGCCGACCGCGGAAGGATTGCAGCTGCGGCGATGGGCGGGGAGCTTGCCTGCATCAGCGCCGCCGAGCGACTCAACCTGTGGGTGCTGCGCAAACCAACGCTCTTGCACGTGTGCTTCGACCAAGCGCGCCAGGTCGGGCCGGACGTCCGGGTGCATCGGGCAGCGCGGCCGGTAACACCTCTGCTCATCTGCCTGCAGGTTATGCGGTGCCTGCCTGAGCTAGATGCGCTCTGTATTGTCGAGTCCGCAGTTGTGAGGCGGCTGGTTTCACTCGAGCAACTCCGAAGCAGTACCGGCGGTAAACGGGATGCGCCACTGCGTCGGATCATAAGCCTCGTAGACCCGCACTCACAGTCCATACTTGAGACCGTCGCGCGATATCCACTCAGAGAAGCCGGGCTCGCCGTTCAGTCCCAGGTCTATGTGAAGGGGGTTGGGCGGCTGGATCTCTTCGTCGACGGGATCCTCGGAATCGAAGCCGATGGAAGGGAATATCACAGCGGGCCGGTGGAGTTCGAAGAGGACCGTCGTCGTTGGAACCTGCTCACAGTGGGTGGTGTCCCGGTCCTGCGTGTGACCCGCGGCCAAGTCGTGGACCGTCCTGAGGCGTATCTCAAAATGGTTCAGCAGACGCTCGCCGCTCACCGAGGCACGCACATCCGCGCAAGTGCTCCCATCGAATCCGGCGGTTCACTGGGCATGTCTAGACATACCCAGTGAACCGGGCGATTGAGTGGGTGCATCGATCGAGACCGGGCGGGAAGGATCGGGCGCGAGCACCGGGCAAATCGGCGGAGCTAGGCGTGGTGGTGGAGGCCCTCGAAGACCATGGCGATGACGTCGTCGGCAAGTTTCTCGGGCGTCAGGGGGCCGCCCGGCTTGTACCACTCGACCAGCGAGTTGATGGTGCCGAAGAGCAATCTCGTGGTGGTGCGCGGATCGATATCCTTCCGCACAGACCCCTCGGACCGGGCAGCTTCCACAAGGGCAGCCACCTGGTGATCAAAGGCACGACGGCGCTCAAGGGCTTCGCGCTCAACCTCCGTGTTGCCGCGCAGCCGCAGGAGCAGCGTCACGAAGGGCAACCGCTCGGTCAGGACGGCAATGGTGCCGCGCAGCACATATTCAAGGCGCTGGTCAGCCTTTCCATCGGTCGCGTCAGCATGGGTCAGAACCGCCTCGAGCCCGCCGAGCGCGTGATCCAGCGCCAGGCGCAACAGATCGCCCTTCGAAGGAACGTGGTGGTAGATAGCAGACTTGCTGATACCCAGGTTCTCGGCGAGCACGCCCATCGAGGTAGCCTCGTAGCCGTGCCGGTTGAAGACGTCAACGGCGATGTTGAGGACAGTCTGCTGGTCGTATCCGGGACGTCCGCGACGCGTTGCGGCCTGTGAACTGGGCATACGGGCTATTTTCGCATGAACGTTCGGTCAGCAGCGCTTTCAAGCGCCGAACTACGCCTTGGGTCGCAGGTCATAAATCCGCTTCAGCTTTCCGCTGGAGCGTGCCAGGGACCCCGTCTCCACAACCGATACCGCGCAGCTTGATCCGATGTGAATCTTGATCTGCTCGCTCAACTGGGAAGCGGCAGCCGCGGCGTCGTCGGAACTCACACCCTCGCGAGGCTCAATCCGGATAGTCAGCTGATCCATCCGCTGTCCCTCCGGGCGTGTGAGCTCCAGTTGGAAGTGCGGGCTCAGCGCCGGAATCCGCAGCGCAATCTCCTCGATCTGTGTGGGGAAAAGATTCACGCCGCGCAGGATGATCATGTCATCGCTGCGTCCCGTAATCCGGTCCATGCGGCGCATTCCCGGACGGGCCGTGCCGGGCAGCAAACGCGTGAGATCATGCGTTCGGTAGCGGATGATGGGCAGCGCTTCCTTGGTCAGCGAGGTGAAGACCAGTTCCCCGGATGAGCCGTCGTCGAGCACCGCATCTGTGAACGGGTCAATGATTTCCGGGCGGAAGTGATCCTCCCAGATGTGCGAGCCGTCTTTGGTTTCAACGCATTCGCCGGCGACGCCGGGACCCATCACCTCTGAGAGTCCGTAGATGTCGCACGCGTCGAAACCCATGCGTTCCTCAAGCTCGTGCCGCATTTCGGACGTCCATGGCTCGGCACCAAGCACCGCAGTCTTCAACGAGGTGCTTCGCGGATCGATTCCGGCTGCCACCATCGCATCGAGGATCGTGAGCAGATAGCTAGGCGTGCTGAGGATGGCGTCGGGCTCGAAGTCGCGGATGAGCTGCACCTGGCGCTCCGTCTGCCCGCCGGAGATCGGAATGACCGTGCAACCGAGCTTTTCGGCACCGAAATGCGCGCCCAGGCCGCCCGTGAAGAGACCGTAGCCGTAGGCGTTGTGAACCTTATCGCCCTTCTTGACCCCGCTCGCCCGCAGGGACCGCGCCACAAGCGAAGCCCACCGGTCAAGGTCCCCAGTGGTATAGCCGACGACGGTAGGCCGTCCGGTGGTGCCTGAGGACGCATGAATCCGCGCCACCTGGTCCTGTGGAACCGCAAACATGCCGAATGGGTAGGTCTGCCGAAGGTCTTCCTTGGTTGTGTAGGGGAACTTGGCGAGGTCCGAGAGCTCACGCAGATCGGTGGGATGGACCCCGGCGTCGTCGAACTTGCTGCGGTAGAGTTCTACCCTCTCGTACGCGTACTTGACCGTCCACTGGAGGCGCTCCAACTGCAGTTCTTCGATGCGGCCGCGGTCGAAACCCTCTTCGGCATCCCAGGTTGCGGCGTCCGCTGCGGTTGCCTTGATGGCTGTGGTGCTCATGCGTTCCTCTCTTCGGACTGGTTGTTCGGCGCGTTCCCGGACGGTTGGGAGCGGCGGTTGGGGACCGTACGCGAGCGTCCCCGGAACTCAGCAATAAGGCGCGTGTCGCCGTCGTCGTTCGCTGCTGTGATGGCGATGTCGTAGAGCCCGCTGCGTCCTGCCGAGGCCCGCCGATTGGCAACGGCGGTAAGCAGCTCGCCCGGCAGGGCGGAGGAGAGGAAGTTGATATCGACGCCGGACGCAACGGTGATGGTGTCCGTTTCGCCAACGGGATTACAGGCAAGCGCGAAGGCCGAATCGGCGAAGGCGAAGACCATGCCGCCGTGCGCAATGCCGAAGCCGTTCAACATCTCCTCGCGGAGGCGCATGGTGATGGTGGCATGCCCGTCCGCGAGTTGGACCACGTCGATTCCCAGCCAGCGAGAGGCATGATCCAGTTCGAGGATGGGGTGTGCAGGACGGACGTCAGTGTCCTTCATGGAGGCCTCTCAGAATTATTTACCGAATGTTCATTAGGTAATACCGGCACGGCGCCGACTGTCAAGCTGATGTTGGCATTGTGGCGCACCATCGGGACCTATAAAAGAGCCCTGCCGCACGCCCGCCAGCGGTGCTAGTCTGTTCCGCACAGCGGCGCTCCGGAAAGGGGTACGCCTTGCGACAACGAATTTTCCGGCTACTGGCCATCGCAGTGTGCTCGGTGTGGACGATCACGGCCTGCACGGTCCCGAATCCCCCGGAAACCGCGCCGACTTCGACAAGCACGGAGCAAACAACTCCGGCGCCCACAAGCACAGCCCCAACCACCACAGCCCCTACAACAGAGGCACCAACAACGACGCCGGCCCAGCCCCACGTCCAGGCGGTTGTCTCTTCCAACTCGCTCGCAACCGATGCCGGAGCTGAGATCCTCAACGCGGGCGGGACCGCCGCCGACGCGGCGGTGGCGGTGGCCGCGGTGCTGACCGTCGTCGAGCCGTTCTATTCGAGCGTTCTGGGCGGTGACACCTGGGCCCTCTACTACGACGCCGGCACGCAGGAAGCCACGAGCCTCAACGGTGTGGGCCCCGTTGGCAGCAAGGCGACGCTGGAAGATTACTCCGCCCGGGCGGGTGAGTACGGGATGCACCAAGCGATCCTGCCGGGTGCCTGGGACGGCTGGATGCTGTGGCTTCGCGACCACGGGAGGCTGGACCTGCGTGAGGTGCTCGCGCCTGCGATCGGGATCGCGCGGGCCGGCTATCCGGTCAGCACCGAAATGACCTTCTGGCTGACCCAGCAGGAAGTTAACATCCGGAACAGCCCCAAGCTGAGCGAGCTGTACCTGCGGAACGGTGCGTTGGTTGCGACCGGCCAGACCGTCACGCAGCCCGATCTCGCCGACACGCTCGAGGCGCTCGCAACCGCGTACGACGACGGCGCAGCCTCCTCGGGTGACGAGGCCGCCTCCCATGCGGCCGGCATCCAGGCCGCTCGGGACTACTTCTACCGGGGGCCCCTTGCGGAGGCGATCGTTGCGTATTCCGACGAGTTCGGCGGGTACCTGACACTTGAAGACTTCGCCGGGTACGAGGCGGAGCAGGTGGAGCCGATCTCGGTCGACTGGGGCCAAGGCCTCACGGTCCTGCAGAATCCGCCGAACAGCCAGGGGATCGCGATGCTCCTTGCACTGAATATCCTGAAGGCTGAGGACTGGACCGGGCGGTCGCCGTCGGACCCTGACGTGGTCCACCGCCAGGTGGAAGCGGTGAAGCTCGCCTATGCCGACCGCTTCGAGTACATCGGCGATCCGGACCGCACGGAGATGCCCGTGGAGGAACTGCTCTCGGACGAGTATGCCGCCACACAGCGCACCCGGATCGACATGGAGCGCGCGGCCGAGTGGCCCATCGAAGCCGGGCTGGACCGGCAGGCGACCGACACCACAACCTTCCACGTAACGGACGCCGAGGGGAACGCCTCAGCAGTCACTACCAGCCTGGGCGGCCAGTTTCTCGTGGTCGGGGACACGGGCATCCACATCAACGAGCGCATGAAGTTCATGTCAACCGATCCGGACAACGTGAACGCCGTGGCCCCGGGCGCAACCGTACGGCACACGTCCAACCCGTACATGGTGCTCCGGACCGGCCGGCCGTACCTGCTCGGCGGGAACACGGGCGTCGATACCCAGCCGCAGGCGCAGCTCCAACAGTTCATGAACGTGGTGGCGTTCGGGCTGGGTCCGCAGGAGGCTGTAGCCCAGCCGCGCTTCGTGAGCACCGCATTCCCGGCGTCGATTTTCCCGTATCCCGCGGACAACATCCTGCACGTCGAGACGAGCTACCCGGCTGCGACGGTTGAGAATCTGCGCGCCCGCGGCCACAACATCGCGATTGGGATCGGGATCTTCGGAACAGCGAACATGCTTGAAATCAGCGAGGACGGTTTGACGGCCCGCATCGGCGCGGAGCCCCGCAACGACACCGCCAGCGGTGTGGTGCTTCCGCCTTAGCGCCCAGCGGCTATTCGTGCGTGGGTTCGCCCGTGACGCGGTGGTCTGCATGGTTCATCCCTTCACGGACCAGGCGTGCCAGGTGCCCGTCGATGATGCTGTAGACAACGTTCCGGCCCTCCCTTTTCGCGCTGACCAGCTGGGTAAAGCGCAGCTTCGCCAGGTGTTGACTGACTGACGTCCGGGTTGCGCCCGTCCGCTCTACGAGGGAGCCCACACCCGCAGGATGCTCCGCGAGGAGCCAAAGGATGTGTAACCGGGTGGGATCAGCGAGCATCCGGAAGGTCGCAGCGCCTGCTTCCAGACGCGCACTGTCCGGCGTGATCGGGTGGTGCAGGCTCGGTGCACCGGATACCGGACTCTCGCTCATGTCTCACCTTCCCGACAGCGTGGACATTCCGTCGGCCTCCATTGCGGGCTCTGCGGGCCAGAGGCGAATCGCCGCCATTGTGCCCAGTGTAGCCAGTACAGCGAGAACGACGGCGGCGCTCACCTGACCGGCGACCGCGCCAACCCAGCCGGCCACTGGGTAGGTGAGGATAAAGCAGGCGTGGGACAGGGAAAACTGTGCGGTGAAGAGGTGCGGCCTGGTTGCATCCGTGGCCGCCCGGCGCAGTAACCGCGCCGAGGGCGTATTGATCATTGAGGTGCCGGCACCGAGGAACGCCCAGACCGCCAGCATCGCAGCCCACGGGGGTTCTGCAAGGACAACCAGGACCGCAGCAGCCATGCCGGCACTGATTACAGCCGCACCTGCGAGCATGAAGCTGCGGTCAGTGATCCGTTCCAGGAGGCGCGGAGTGATCAGGGCGATCACCATGGAACCCGCACCGAAGCAGGCGAGAGCCAGCGCGACTTCAGCATTGGATCCAGCGTAGATGTCCCTGACGTAAACCACCGTGTTGACCAGCACCAGGGCCGTTCCGCCGGCGACCACCAGGTTCAGGGCCAACAGGGCCCGCAGGGAAGGATCCCGAATGAAGATCCGGCTGCCCAGCGTCGTGCGATGCCAGACAGAGCCGGTGTTGGCCTGTACCGGCACGGAGGGTAGCCGGGCGGAAACGACCATCAGCGCGGAGAACAGGAACCCGGCCATCGTCCCCATGAAAAGGTTCGAGTAGCTCATCAGCGTCAGCAGCGCGGCGGCCAGCGCCGGGCTCAGCAGGGACTCCAGATCGTAGGCAAGGCGTGAGAGTGACAATGCCCGCGTATAGTCGCGTTCCTTCGGCAGAACAACGGGAATCAGTGACTGGAAAGCCGGCGTGAAGGTCGCGGAGGCCGATTGCAGGATGAACACCAGGATGTAGATCTGCCAGGCCTGGTCGATGAAGGGCAACGTCATCGCGATGCCGGCGCGCACCAGGTCCGCGCCCACCAGGACGGCCTTCTTCGGCAGTCTTTCCACCAGGGCCGCCATCACCGGGGCAACGAAGACGTAGGCGAGCATCTTGATGGTCAGTGCTGTGCCAAGCACGGCGCCCGCCCGGCCGCCGGCGAGGTCGAAGGCCAGCAGGCCCAGCGCAACCGTCAGCAGGCCAGTTCCCAGCAGAGCGATCACCTGGGCTGCGAAAAGATTCCGGTACGTCGGTACCTGCAGGACACTGAACATGGGCACAAACATATCTTTAAGTGCGCAGTTGTGCACATATGAACCTGTGCGGCATGGATGCGTGCTGTACTCTCAACCAAATCCTGCCGTTCTGCCGGTAGATGATCGGGTTTCAGGGAAACGCGTAAGGAGCAACCAGTATGAACGCAACAGCACCCTTCCCGGATGGGTTCCTGTGGGGAGCGGCTACCGCTGCCTACCAGATCGAGGGCGCGGCACACGAGGACGGTCGGCAGGACTCCATCTGGGATGTCTTTGCGCGCGTTCCCGGCGCCGTTGCTGACGCCCATAACGGCGACGTCGCCTGCGATCATTACCACCGGTACGCCGAGGATGTTGCGCTCATGAAGGAACTGGGGCTGGGCGCCTACCGCTTCTCGACATCATGGTCACGGTGCATGCCAGATGGCAGGACCCCTAATCCGGCGGGGATCCGGTTCTACTCGGACCTGGTGGATGAGTTGCTCGCTGCGGGCGTCACGCCGTGGTTGACCCTTTACCACTGGGACTTGCCGCAGGCGCTGGAGGACGACGGCGGGTGGACCAAACGCGAGACGGCGCACCTTTTCGCGGAGTACGCCAGAACCATGCACCAGGCACTCGGCGATCGCGTCCGGATCTGGACCACCCTGAATGAGCCGTGGTGCTCTGCGTTCCTCGGGTATGCCTCGGGTGAGCACGCTCCCGGGAGACAGGAACCCGCTGCGGCCCTGGCCGCCGCTCACCATCTGTTGCTTGCGCACGGACTGGCAACGCGTGAACTGCGGAAGGGCGACCCGGACGCCCAACTGGGACTCACCCTCAACTTCACCGTTCCGGACCCGCTCGATCCCGACAGCGAGGCTGACCGCGACGCCGCCCGGCGCATCGACGGACAGTTCAACCGGATCTTCCTGGACCCGGTGGTGAAAGGGCACTACCCGGAGGACGTGCTCGACGACGTACGCCACCTGGGTTTCGAGCGTTTCATCCAGCCCGGCGACCTTGACATAATCGCCACGCCGATCGACCTGCTCGGGGTGAACTATTACCACGGCGAAGCGGTCACCACCACAGCGCAGCCGCCCGTGGATAGGCCCGAATCGGCGCGTCGGCTTTCCTCGCCGTACGTCGCGGCCGACGGCGTATCCTCGGTCCCGCGCGGCCTGCCCGTGACCGCCATGGGCTGGGAGGTCCAGCCGGAGGGCCTTCGCAGGCTTCTGAACCGCCTGCACCAGGACTACACCGGGCCCAGGAACATTCCGCTTTACATCACGGAAAACGGCGCTGCGTACAACGACCACCCGGACGAATCCGGCTACGTGGATGACCAGGACCGCCTTGCCTTCATCGAATCACACCTCCACGCCGTCTCCGACGCCATCGCAGACGGCGCGGACGTCCGCGGCTACCTGGCGTGGTCGCTGCTCGATAACTTCGAGTGGTCCTGGGGCTACCACCAGCGGTTCGGCCTGGTGCGTGTGGACTACGAAACGCAGCGGCGCATCCCGAAGGCAAGCGCGCGCTGGTTCGCCGACGTCATCCGCGCCAACGGACTACCCGCCCGGACCACCCGGTGACCCTGGTGGTCCACCCGGCTCACCAGGCCCGCCCGGCTCACCGGGTGGCGCTGGTGGCCCGCCCGGCTCGGAACTTGGCGGCGGTTCTGGGTTGTCTGGCGGCCCGACGCCGGGGCCGGACTGCTCCGTAGGTGCAGGTGTTGGGGAACCCGACGGCTCAGGTGCGGGAGTGGTGCTTGGTGCGGGCGCAGGCTCAGTCGGCGCAGGTTCAGAAGGCGCAGGATCGGGTTCCGGTTCAGGAGGTGGGGGCTGGCTCGGTTCCGGTTCCGGCTCCGGTGTGGGCTCGGGATCAGGTGCCGGATCCGGTGCGGGGGTGGTAGCGGGTGCGGGCTCCGGTGCGGGAACAGGCTCAGGGGCGGGCGCAGGTGCCGGAGCGGGTACTTGAATAGGCGCTGGCGGGAAGGGCAGGCCGGGTGTGCCCGTTGGCTCTGGACTGGTTTGCTCCGGTGCTGGCGTAGCTGACTCAGACGGCGTGCCGTCGCTCAGGCTGCGATCGAGAAACACCCGGAGGTTGGTCATCGCTTCTTCTATCTCCCGCTGTTGTACGGAGTCGACTGCCCCAATGAGAGCGAGCGCACCCAATCGGGTACTCAGGCTGTCCAGCGCGTCCAGTGCTTCGGCGAAGTCGCCGCCCACGGAAAGTTGGCTGACTTCCAGGACGTCTGCCTGAAGCTGCCGCATTGCGGCCGCACCACTGTCCGGGGCAGGACTACAGCCGCTGAGCAGTGCCAGGCTTAGCGCTGCTCCTGCGGAGCAAAGACGGGCTGCTCTCTTCTTCACGGGGTGACACTCTCCTGCAAATTTTCCAAAAGTTCGCCAAGTTCCCCGGTCGCCGGAGGATAGTCAATGGGTTGGGAGTCCGTTCCCGGCAGAAGAGCAGGAACAAGGAAAGCCGCCGCAGTCAGAAGGGTTAGCACTGCCAGAAGCACTATCAGTGCCCACTGCAGCGCTCCCGGCCTGCGCCTGCGCGAAGATGTCACCGACCCTGAAGCCCCGTGTCCACGGTCCCCTTCGTCTTCTTCGTCAGGGGTATGCAGTGGTGCTCCGCGCCGGTTCTGCTGCGGTTGCTGTGCGGTTATGGGAAACGCCTCGTGTGGTGCGGCAGACGGCGATGCTGCTGTCGCATCCGAGGCTGTCAGGGCCGCCGTCGCTTCGCTGTCTTCGCCAGGCCCAACCACACCTACTGCTGCCGTCGGTAAGCCGGCCCGGGTATCGCCGTCGAGATTCCTCGCTGGGACAACCGACTGGCGGGTTTCACTGAACTCGGAATCGAGGACTGCCGAAACGTCCTTCGCGGAAGGACGGGCAGCCGGATCACGCTGCGTCATATCGCGGAGCAGCCGGCCCCAATCGCAGTCCGGCCAGGGAATTGCCGGGTCATGGTGGAGGCGGGCAGCGGCCGAGGCTGCAGCGGGACCGGGAAATGCGGTCTCCCCGGTGAGGCACTCAAGCAGGACCAGGCCGAGGGAATAGACATCGCTGGCAGCGGTCGCCGCAAGGCCTTCAGCCTGCTCGGGACTGAAGTAGGCAGCGGTGCCGACGGATTGGCCGGTGGCAGTCAGATGTGCATCTTCTACGAGGCGGGCGATGCCGAAATCCGTGAGTTTGGGCTTCTCGGCACGGCGGGGATTGCTGCTGGCACCAATGAGGATGTTGCCCGGTTTCACGTCGCGATGGACTACACCCTGGTCATGGATATATGCCAGCGCCTGGGCCACTCCGCGGCCCAGCGCCTTCGTTTCACCTTCAGTGAGCGGTGCATGGGAATTGGTGCGGCGGAGGTCCTCGCCGGTGATCAGTTCCATCACGAGGAACGCCCGGTGATGGAGGTCTTCCTTGTCAATGCCGATGTCAAAAACAGTCACCAGATTGGGGTGGTTCAGGCTGGCCAGTATCCTCGCTTCGGCCTGCTGGCGGGCCTCGTCATCCGATCCGACCGGCCCGGTGTGGAAAACCTTGACTGCTACGTCACGGCCCAGTATTTCGTCCCGTCCCTGATGGACTGACGCCATGCCACCCTGGCCGATGAGGCTGACAAGCCGGTACCGGCCTCCAAGGATTTGGTGCTGGACAGGCTCGTCCTGGGGGCCATCGGCTCCCACAGTTGTCGCAGCATGTGCCGAACCGGCACGCTTGCTGTCCATCTGTTAACTATACCGACGCGGGCTGTCATCGGTGGGCTGCAGGACGCCCGGCAGGGCTCCGAACACTTGTGCACTTTCCATACTGTGTATTCGGAGCCCAAGCCCTGAAAGATCGCGAGGTAGCGGGAATTTCGGGCCTACCCCGCGACGCCGGCGGTCCGCGTAAGCGGCGCCGTCGCACCGAGCGCGTCCGCAGCGAACGCATAGTCCCAGGCGACATCCTTCCACTGCTCGTAACGTCCGCTCGCGCCGCCGTGGCCGCCGTCCATCTCGGTCTTGAGCACGATCGGTTCGCTGCCGGTGGTCACCTCTCGCAGCTTCGCAACCCACTTCGCGGGCTCCACGTAGAGCACGCGTGTGTCGTTGAAGCTGGTGACGGCGGCGATGCGCGGGTACGTGGTTGCCTTCACGTTCTCGTACGGCGTGTACTCCTTCATGTACCGGTAGACCTCGGGATCGGTGATCGGGTTGCCCCACTCTTCCCACTCCAGCGCTGACAGCGGCAGCTCCGGATCGAGGATGGTGGTCAGCGCGTCCACGAACGGGACCTGCGCGATTACGGCACGGTACTTCTCCGGCGCGAGGTTGACGACGGCGCCCATCAGTAGGCCACCGGCCGATCCGCCGATTGCGGCGATCCGGTTCCGGTCCACCCAGCCGGATTCGGCGATGTGCGTGGTCGCATCGACGAAGTCGGTGAAGGTGTTCTTCTTGGCCAGCTTCTTGCCGTCCTCGTACCAGGTCCTGCCCATTTCGCCGCCGCCGCGGATGTGAGCGACTACGAACATCACGCCGCGATCCAGCAGCGACAGCCGCGAGATCGAGAACCCCGGGTCCATGCTGATCTCATAGCTGCCGTAGGCGTAGATGACGGCCGGGTTGGTGCCGTCATCGGTGAGATCGCGGCGCCGCAGCACCGACAACGGAATCTGCGTACCATCGGCCGCTGTTGCCCACTGGCGTTCGGCGACGTACTCCTCCGAGCGGTAACCGCCGCGCACCGGGGTTTCTTTGCGCAGGGTCAGCTCACCGCCGTCGAGCAGGTAGTCATAAATGCGGGGCGGTGTGAAGTAGGAAATGTAGGAAAGCCGGATCATCGGGGCTTCGAACTCGGCACCGGCGAGGGTGCAGGTGTAGAGATCTTCCTCGAAGGAGGGCTCGATCGGCGCGTGTTGGGACGAAGTGCCGAGACCTTCCCTCGGCAGGATCTGCACCCGCATGGTGGTGTCCTTGCGCACTGAAACCAGGACGTGCGTGGCCGTGACGGTCGCGCCGTGCACGCGGACGGCGTCGTCGTGCTCTACGACTGTCAACCACTGCTGCTCGGTGAGGGGGCGCTCGAACTGCTCAGCACCCACCAGGCTCACCATCGAGTTTTTCGCGCCGCGGTCATGGGTGAGGAGGTAGTGGAGGCGGCTGTCGATGGTCAGCGGTTCCGCTTCATAGAGCACACGCTCGGAACGGGGAATGAGGGTGGTGAGTCCGGCGTCCTGATTGCGCAGGTCCAGCACCCGGTATTCGCTGTACTCGGAGCAGCCGATGCCGATGAGCAACTGAGTGCGGTCAGCGGAGAGGTCGAAGCCGGTCCACATGGCGACGTCGTCCTCCTGGTAGACCAGCGCGTCGTCGTCGACGGCGGTCCCGAGACGGTGGGATTTCACCTGGTAGGGGCGCCAGCTGTCGTCCACGACGGTGTAGAACACCTGCCGTCCGTCCGGGGAAAACGCGACGCCGTAGAAGACGTTCGGGATCTCGTCCGGCAGCAGTTCACCGGATCGCAGATCCTTGATCCGGAGGGTGAAGCGCTCATCGCCGGCGTTGTCCACGCTGAAGGCAAGCAGGTTGCCGTCCTCGCTCACCGCGATCCCGCCGACGGAGAAGAACGGCTTGCCCTCGGCTTCGGCATTGCCGTCCAGCAGTATCTGCTCGCCGGGCACCGCCTGGCCCGGAACCACCTCGGGGGGAGTCCAGTCTTTAGCGACGTCCCCGGTATCGGTTGCACGGACGCGGCAGTGGATGCTGTACTGCTTCCCTTCCTCGGTGCGGGAGTAGTACCACCAGTCCTGCTTGCGGGCCGGCACCGAGAGATCCGTTTCCTGGGTGCGGTTCTTGATCTCGTTGAAAATGTCCTGACGGAGCTGTTCCTGACCGGCAGTAACGGCGTCGGTATAGGCGTTTTCTGCCGTGAGGTGCTCGACAACCTCCGGATTGTCCTTGGCGCGCAGCCACTCGTAGTCGTCGACGAACGTATCGCCGTGGTGGGTGCGTTCGGTGGGAACCTTCTTGGCGACAGGAGGGGTGACAGTCATGGCACCATCCTGCCAGAGCATGGCGCAGGCGACGCTCACGACGGTTCCGTGCAGGTTTGAAGTGCGCAGGTGCGTGTCGACGGGGAACACGCCGATGATCGTGGGAGGACGCACGCCGAACCTGCGCGGAATCGTTCTGCGGAAGGGCCGGGATGTCAGCCGGGAGCGGCGGCGGTAGACCCCCGGACTATCAGGTCAGATTCGAAGAGGACCTCGGTGCGGCTGCCTGGCTCACCCGACAGCTCCGTGAGCAGCGCCTGAACCGCCGCCTCCGCCATGGCGGAGACGGGCTGCCTGAGCGTTGTCAGCGGTGGGTCGGTGAAAGCCATCAGCGGAGAGTCGTCGAATCCGACGATCGACACGTCCTCCGGTACACGCAGGCTCCGCGAGCGCGCGGCGCGAATGGCGCCGAGGGCCATCACGTCCGACGCGCACACAATGCCGGTATGACCGGACTCCAGAAGCTCGACGGCTGCACTGTGCCCGCCCTCGATGCTGAACATGGTAACGGCTTTGTGCTCGGGGGGATCCGTCTGGCCCAGGTGTTGTTCGAGACCCGCCCGAAACCCTTCTGCCTTCCGCCGACTGGGAATGAAGTGCTCCGGCCCTGTGGCAAACCCGATGTTTCGATGGCCCAGGGAGGCAAGGTGCCGGACAGCGGTCTGGATGGCCATGGAGTCGTGATTGGCAATGGAAGGGGCGTCAATCTCGGGTCGGGTTCCGTTGGTCAGCACGAAAGGGATACCGCGTGCCCGCAGCCGGTGATACCTCTCAACACTTGCACGGCCGTCCGCGTGGGCGGCGCACACAAAAATCAGGCCACTCACGCCCTGATCCAGCAGCAGGGAGACATACTCGTCTTCCGTTACGCCGCCCCCCGGCAGAGTGCACAGCGCGGGAATGTAGTCGTTGGGGGCCACCAGGGCGCTGATGGCCCCTGCGAAGGCGGGAAAAATCGGGTTGACCAGGTCCGGGACCACGATGCCGATCTGCCCTTTCGCCCGGCCTGACAGGCGGTCCGGCCGCTCATAGCCAAGGTCATCCATGGCGGTCAGCACGGACTGCCGTGTCTCGCGTGAGGCGCCGCTGCGTCCGTTGAGTACCCGCGAGACCGTCGGCACACTGACTCCGGCACGGCGCGCAACGTCTTCCAGTCGGGGCTTGTCATTCAACGGAGGAAAATTCACGCCTCCATCGTATCGGGGCACATTACCAGTGTGAAAACTTTCATGAAACTTTCAGCAAGCTATTGACCGTTCGGTGTGCTGCTTCCTAGGGTGAGAAACGCCTACCACTAACACCGGACGTGCACTGTGGCACGTCGAGGAGGATCTATGCACACTTCAACACCAGCCCACCGCGGCCGACGGCGCTACGCCGGGTTGGCCGCCGGCGTCCTCGCCGTACCGCTGCTCGTCAGTCTGGTCCCGCTGCCGGCGCTCGCGGACCACAGCGCCGCCCCTGGTTCCGTAACCCTTGTCGGCTCCCTCCAATCCGAGCTCGGTTGCCCCGGCGACTGGCAGCCCGAGTGCGCCGCAAGCATCCTCAATGAGGTGGAGGGCTCACCCGGAACCTACAGCGGCACCTTCGATGTCCCGACGGGAGATTACGCTTACAAGGCGGCGCTCAACGGAAGCTGGGCCGAAAACTACGGCGACGGTGGCGCGGCGGGAGGAGCCGACATCCCCCTGACCGCGCAGGGTGGGCAAATCACCTTCACCTACAACCACAGCACGCATGTGATCACCAGCGACGTTCCGGAGTCACTGGTCGCTGGCGCCGCTGCGCACTGGTTGGCTCCGGGTGTCCTGGCCTGGGATCTTCAGGAAGCACCCGAGGGCTCCTTCTACCGGCTCTATTCCTCGATGGACGGCAGCCTGGAAGTGATCGACGGCGTTGTCACCAATGGTGAGTTCATTGACCTGGAGCGTAGCTCTGACGTGCTCAACCCTGAGCTGGCGGCCGCGTCCCCGCACCTGAAGTCCTTCGATACGCTGACGCTTCCGAAGAAGGCGGCTCGGCAGGCGAGACACCTGCTCAAGGGCGAGTTGCTTGCTGTGCAGCTGGCCGCCGACGGAACGGTCCTGCAGGCTACGGGCGTGCAGGCTCCCCGTGTGCTGGATGCCCTGTACCCGAACGCCCTCAAACGGACACTCGGGTTGAGCTGGAAGGGTCAGCGCCCGCGCTTTGACCTGTGGGCTCCGACTGCCCGGCAGGTGACCCTCCAGGTGTACCGGGAAGGGTCCGGCGGCGAGGCTCTGGCCACCGTTCCCTTGAAAGAAGGGCACGACGGCGTGTGGTCCCTTCTCGGGGAGAAGGACTGGAAAGATGCCTACTACCTCTACGAGGTGGAGGTCTACGTGCCGGAAACGGGGAAAGTGGAACGCAACGTCGTCACCGACCCCTACAGCGTGGGCCTGTCCACAAATTCAGAGCGCAGCATGATCGTGAATCTCGCGGACCCCTCACTCGCGCCGTCCGGCTGGAACTCAACAAAGAAGCCCGCGCTCGCTCAACCCGAGGACCTTTCACTGTATGAACTGCACGTCCGGGACTTCTCGATCTCCGACACCACAGTCCCGGCGGGGCGCCGTGGCACATACGCAGCCTTCGCCGAAACGGGCAGTGACGGAATGCAGCGGCTTGCAGACCTGGCGGATGCCGGGCTGAACGCCGTGCACCTCCTGCCGGTGAATGACATCGGAACCATTGAGGAGCGCCGCGATGTCCAGGCAGAGCCGCAGTGTGATCTGGCAAGTTTTGCTCCAGACAGTGATGGACAGCAGGCGTGCGTTTCAGCTGTTGCGGGCAAGGACGGCTTCAACTGGGGCTATGACCCGCTGCATTACACGACGCCGGAAGGCTCCTACACCACTAATCCGGAGGATGCGACCCGTATCCGCGAGTTCCGCGACATGGTGGCGGGCCTCAACGGCATCGGGCTTCGGGTCATCCAGGACGTGGTCTACAACCACACGGCCGGTGCCGGGCAGGAATCGAGCAACAATCTCGACCGGATCGTTCCCGGGTACTACCACCGGTTGAACCCGACCAGCGGAGCCGTCGAAACCTCGACCTGCTGCCCCAATACGGCAACTGAGAACGCCATGATGGGCAAGCTCATGGTGGACTCCGTGGTGACGCTCGCACGCACCTACAAGCTCGACGGATTCCGGTTCGACCTGATGGGTCATCACAGCAAGCAGAACATGCTCGACGTTCGCGCTGCGCTCGATGAGCTGACGCTCAAGAAGGACGGTGTTGACGGCAAGAGCATCTACGTCTATGGCGAAGGCTGGAACTTCGGCGAGGTGGCGAATAACGCGCGGTTCGAGCAGGCCACCCAGCTGAATATGGCCGGCACAGGCATCGGAACCTTCAACGACAGGCTTCGTGACGCGGTGCGAGGCGGCGGGCCGTTCGACGAAGACCCTCGAGTGCAGGGCTTCGGTTCCGGTCTCTGGACCCAGCCCAACGGTGCGGAGGTCAATGGCAGTCCTGAGGAGCAGCGCGCCCGCCTGCTGCTCAGCCAGGATCAGATCAAGGTCGGCCTGACCGGGAACCTGCGGGATTACAGCTTCATTGACCGCACGGGAACTGAAGTCACGGGCGCCGATGTCGATTACAACGGGAGTCCCGCAGGCTACACCGCCGATCCGCAGGAAGCCATCACCTATGTCGAGGCACACGACAACGAGACACTGTTCGACAGCCTCGCGTTCAAGCTGGCGCCCGGAACATCGATGGACGACCGCATCCGGTTCCAGACCCTCTCGCTCAGCACCACGGCCTTCGGCCAGGGTGTTTCCTTCTGGCACGCCGGGGGAGAGGCACTGCGCAGTAAGTCGCTCGACCGCAACAGCTACAACTCCGGTGATTGGTTCAACCTTCTGGACCACACCGGAACCGAAAACGGCTTCGCCCGCGGACTCCCGCCGCGTGCGGATAACGCTGACAAATACGAGTTCATGAAGCCGCTGCTGGCGGATCCCGCACTCAAGCCCGCGCCGGCGGAGATCGCAGCGGCTCGCGATCAGGCACTGTCCTTGCTGGAGATCCGCACGAGCACGCCGTTGTTCCACCTGGGCACGGCCGAGCTGGTTCAGCAGAAGGTGTCGTTCCCCACGGGCGGCCCCGAACAGACTCCGGGCGTGATTGTGATGCACATTGATGACATCAGCGGACCGGACCTGGATAGCGAGCGTAGCGGCGTCGTCGTCGTTTTCAACGCGTCTGACACCGCTACGACGCAAACGGTGGCGGCTGCTGCGGGGCAGTCCTTTGAGCTGCATCCAGTCCAGCGGAACGGCTCGGATGAGGTTGTGAAGGACGCGGCCTTCGATTCAGCGACGGGCAGCTTCACCGTACCGCCGCTCACGGTAGCGGTCTTCGAGGCAAAGTAGGAACAAGTAAGCAGCGGTTAGGGCCGGGACAGTGGAGCACGCTGTGCCGGCCCTTTCCGTGTCCACGGAGTGCTCCCGGTGTTGACTCTGAACTTGCCTCGCCGATATCCTGAACGAACGGTCGGTAATTATTTCGGTCTGGCATCGAGCCAGTCCGCGCACAGTGAGGTGACCATCATGACAACCGCTACGGAAGCGCCGCAGGATCTGACCGCGGAGCAGGAGCAGTTCGACAGGCTGATTGCCGACGACTCCCGCATTGAACCCCGTGACTGGATGCCCGAGGCATACCGAAAGACCCTCGCCCGGCAGATCTCCCAGCACGCGCACTCCGAGATCATCGGCATGCAGCCTGAGGCCAACTGGATTACGCGCGCGCCGAGCCTGAAGCGCAAGGCCATCCTTATGGCGAAGGTGCAGGATGAAGCGGGTCACGGGCTCTACCTCTACTCGGCAGCCGAGACCCTCGGCACCACCCGCGACCAGATGATGGCGGACCTCATCGCGGGTAAGGCGCGCTATTCGAGCATCTTCAACTACCCCGCGCGCACCTGGGCCGACATGGGTGCCATCGGCTGGCTGGTCGACGGCGCCGCCATCGCCAACCAGGTGCCGTTGTGCCGCGCCTCGTACGGACCGTACGGCCGCGCGATGGTGCGCATCTGCAAGGAAGAGTCCTTCCACCAGCGGCAGGGCTTCGAAATCCTTCTTGAGCTTGCCAACGGCACCGAAGCGCAGAAGCAGATGGCCCAGGACGCCGTGAACCGGTGGTACGCGCCGAGCCTCATGATGTTCGGCCCGCCGGACGATGATTCGCCGAACTCAAAGCAGTCCATGGCCTGGAACATCAAGCGCTTCTCTAATGATGAGCTGCGGTCCCGCTTCGTCGGCATGATCGTGGAGCAGGTCAAGACGCTCGGTCTCACCCTGCCGGATGATGAGATCGGGTACAACGAGGAATCAGGCAAGTGGGAGCACGACCCGCTCGACTGGGACGAGTTCAAGGAAGTCCTCGCCGGCCGTGGCCCCTGCAACGCCCAGCGCCTCGAGCGTCGCAGGGAAGCGCACGACGACGGCGCGTGGGTCCGTGAGGCTGCTGCGGCTTATGCCGCGAAGCAGGCTGAAAAGCGAACGATGGAAGAGGCGGCCTAGATGACCGGCGGATCAACAACCGGCGACGACGGCGCCAAGGCCCCCAGCGCGGAGCAGCCCAAACACCCGAAGGCTGAGCCGTGGCCACTGTGGGAAGTGTTCGTTCGTTCATCGCGCGGACTCAGCCACGTCCACGCCGGCTCGCTGCACGCTCCGGACGCCGAGATGGCTGTTCGCAACGCCCGTGATCTGTACACACGCCGCAACGAAGGCGTGAGCCTGTGGGTGGTGCCGGCGTCGTCGATCATTTCCAGCGACCCGGACGCCAAGGGCCAGTTCTTCGAGTCCCCGCAGGGCAAGGACTACCGCCATGCGACGTACTACACCAAGAGCGAGGGAGTGAAGCACCTGTGAGCGAGTCGAACGCGAGCGCCACCCGCATCACGCCCGGCAATGCGCTGCGGCCTGAAGACATCGCCGCCGCCGACCTCAAGCCGGGCGAGGCAGTGGGGGAGTACGCGCTTCGCCTGGGCGATGACGCGCTCATCCTGGCGCAGCGACTGGGATGGTGGATTTCCCGTGCGCCCGAACTCGAGGAAGACGTGGCGTTGGGCAATATCGCACTGGACCAGATGGGCCATGCGCGGTCCTTCCTCACCTATGCCGGGCGAGCCTGGGACAAGACGGAGGACGATCTCGCTTACTTCCGCGGGGAGGACGAGTTCCGCTCCTGCCATTTGGTGGAGCAGCCGGACGGCGACTTCGCGCGGACTATCGCACGCCAACTGGTGGTTTCCCACTACCAGTTCGAGCTGTACTCGCGGTTGATGGATTCTGCTGATCCCACGCTGGCCGCCATCGCTGCCAAGGCCGTGAAGGAAGTCGATTACCACCGCGACCACGCCGGCCAGTGGGTGTTGCGGCTCGCCCTCGGAACAGACGAGTCCCGCCGTCGCATGATCGCAGGCTTGACGCTGACCTGGCCTTATGTCGGCGAGCTGTTCGAGGACGACGCCCTTGTAGCCAATCTCGACGGCGTTGCAGTGCGGCCCTCGGCGCTTCGTGCTTCCTTTGATGCGCAGGTCGAGGCGATTTTCGCCGAAGCCGAGCTCGAGGCACCCGAGGTTCCTGCCGCCGTCGGCGGTGGCCGTTTTGGACGCCACAGCGAGCACCTGGGCTATCTGCTTGCTGAGATGCAGGTGTTGGCGCGCGAACATCCGGGGGCAACATGGTGAGCACACAGTGCGTATCGATCAGGACCCGCGAAGAGACGCTCTGGGACATCGCCGCCACGGTGGCAGACCCCGAGATTCCGGTCCTCACCATCGAGGACCTGGGCGTCCTGCGCTCGGTGAAGACCGACGACGACGGCGGCAACGGTGGGGTTGTCGTAGTCACGATAACCCCCACCTACTCGGGGTGCCCGGCCATGGATGCTATCCGTGATGACATCATCACTGCGCTCGCAGCGAATGGGTACACCGACGTGCGGGTGAACCTCGTGCTCTCACCAGCCTGGACCACGGACTGGATGAGCGCGGCCGGGAAGGTCAAGCTCGAGGAGTACGGGATTGCGCCGCCTACCGGGAAGGCTGCCGCAGGAAAGGTGAGCGTAGGCCTCAGCGTCAAGTGCCCGCAGTGCTCGTCCCTCAACACGCGTGAACTGACCCGCTTCGGGTCCACATCCTGCAAGGCGCTGTACGTCTGCCAGGATTGCCGCGAACCCTTCGACTACTTCAAGGTCCACTAATGGCAGTCAAACTAGCGCCGTCGAACAAGCGGCGCACAGCCTTCCATGAGCTGACGGTCGCGGAGGTGCGCCGTCTCACCGAGGACGCCATCGAGGTGACGTTCGCCGTTCCCGAGGAGCTGTCCGGGCGTTTCGATTACGTGCCGGGGCAGTATGTTGCGCTGCGCACCATGCTGGACGTCGACGGTGAGCCGAAGGAGGTTCGCCGCAGCTACTCGATCTGTGCCGAGCCGCAGCCGGGCGAGGTTCGTGTTGCCATCAAGAAGGATCTCGGAGGTACTTTCTCCACCTGGGCCAATGAACACCTGAGGGCCGGCGACAAGCTCGACGTCATGAGCCCCATGGGACAGTTCATTTCGAAGCACCCCATGAATGAGCTGAACAGCCCGGAAAACATCGACACCGACTTGGAACACTCTTTCGTCGCCGTGGCGGCGGGCTCCGGAATCACGCCTGTCATCGCGATCGCGCGCTCCGTCCTCGCGGCGAATCCGGCGGTGCGCTTCGATCTCATCTATGCGAACAAGGCCGCAATGGACGTGATGTTCCTCGAAGAGCTCGCTGATCTGAAGGACCGCTACCCGGCACGCTTCGCGCTTCATCATGTGCTTTCCCGCGAACAGCGCATTTCGCCGCTGCTCAGCGGGCGTATCGATGCCGAGAAGCTGCAGTCGTTGCTGGCCAACGTCATCCGGACCGACGACGTCGACGAGTGGTTCCTGTGCGGACCGTTCGAACTCGTCCAGTTGTGCCGGGACACGCTTGCCGAGCGCGGTGTGCCTGCGGAGAAGGTGCGGTTCGAGCTCTTCACCACTGGGGAGCCGACCAAGCCCGAGGGGCAGATCGGGCGGCCGGTCCGGGAGGATCAGACTGATGACAGCTATGCCATCACCTTCAACCTGGACGGCCTCCAGGGCAACGTCTCGAGCCCCACGCACGCGCGGGAGTCCATCCTCAATGCGGCGCTGCGGGTGCGCCCGGACGTCCCGTTCGCGTGCGCCGGCGGTGTCTGCGGGACCTGTCGCGCCAAACTGGTGAGCGGAACAGTGGATATGGAAGAGAACTACGCCCTGGAACCCGACGAAATAGCGGGCGGGTATGTGCTCACCTGCCAGTCCCGGCCCACCAGCCCTGAAGTCAGCGTGGACTACGACGCTTAACCCCACCATCGAGCGGCCACTTATGACGGCATCTCGGAAGGAAAGGCGTTATAAGTGGCCGCTCGATGTGCACGAAACTACCCAAGGAGCACTCATGATCGACCTGACCATTGAGAACAACGTCGCCGAAATCGTCCTGAACGCTCCGGAGAAGCTCAACGCCCTCAACGAGGATGCGGTCGCTGAGCTCTCGAGAGCGTACGACGACGCCGCCTCCGCCGCCGCGGAAGGCCGGGTCCGCGCGTTGCTCCTGCGCGGCGAAGGCCGTGCCTTCTGTGCGGGACGGGACATTGCCGGCGTCGAACCGGAAACGGACGACGCCGTCGCCTACCTCGACGGGCTCGTCACCCCACTGCTGAAGAAGATGGCCGGCTTCCCGGCACCGACCTTCGCCGCCGCACACGGCGCTTGCCTTGGCGTTGGCCTGGGTCTGCTCATCGCGACCGACGTCGTGTACGTTGCCGACTCCGCGAAGATCGGATCGCCGTTCGCCAAGCTGGGAGCCACACTGGACTCGGGGGGCCACTGGCTGTTCACCGAGCGGCTGGGAGCCCACCGCACGCTTGACCTGATCTACACAGCGGACCTGATGTCCGGCGCGGATGCAGTGGCTGGCGGCCTTTTCAGCCGCGTCTTCCCTGCCGACGAACTGCTCGATTCCACGCGGTCAACGGTGGGACGAGTTGCAAGCGGCGCTACCGGCGCTTTCCGGGCATCCAAGGGTTTGGTCGCCTCCATTCGGGATCGCAGGCTCGGACTCTGGGACGCAGTCTCCGAGGAAAATACCGCGCAAGGAGAATTGTGCGGCAGCGAGGACTACGCGGAGGGTTTCCGGGCCTTCCAGGAGAAGCGAACCCCGGTCTTCAAAGGCTGAAGGAACCGGTTCGCATCCACTGACTAATACACAAAAGCAACTAGTATTGCAACATTTTGAACTCGATTTACGTCGAATTCGCTACAACGGGGACATATTTGTCACTTTGTAGCATTTACTGGGACATGTGGTCGGGGTCGGTTCGTCGAGGGGCCTGATGGGGGATGGTGACATTTAGAACGGGATGTCACCTCCAGACGATGAATGCCCCGGCCACGCCGCTTTTTGAAACAGAGACACCTGAAGTTCTGTCACCGAGTGTCCATGTCCTCGAAGACCAGGAATGTCTGCGTGTCCAGCACCCCAGGCATGGACTGCAGCTGGTCGAAAATGACCCGGCGGAGATCGACGTTGTCCTCCGCGCGAACCAGCAGGATCACATCGAAGTCCCCACCAACCAGGGCTATATGGTGAATCTCTGGAATTGCCCGCAGCTGTTCCCTCAATTCCCGCCAGGAATGCTGCCGGACCTTGAGCGTGACATAGGCGGAGGATCTCAGGCCTGCCTTGATCGGGTCAATCAGTGCCGTGAACTTGGTGAGGACTCCGCTCTCCGTGAGCCGGGCAATGCGTGAATACGCGTGGGCGCGTGAGATATGCACGTTTTCCGCAACCGCTGTGACCGACAGCCGGCCATCCATTGTCAGCTCTGCAAGAATTTTCCGGTCCACTTCATCGAGCGGCTGCTCTACCATATGTCTACATCCTTGGTCGTAATCCAGATCACAATAACTTTTTGTCTACGAGAATAGCTGAACTGTATCCACCTATCCATGATTTCGGCGAGAACTGGATACGAAACCGCTCTCAGAAGGATAATCGAGGGACAGACCAGCGTCATCCGGTAGCGCCGGATGCGTCCAGGCAGAGGAGTCGCCCAAAGTGCCACGGCGGCGATGGAGGTAGCTATGACCATTCATTCGGAAAGCTCCACGGGCAATTCGGCGGACAACAACTACGGCGCGTCCATGAAGGACGGCGGTCAGCGCCGCAAAGGCCAGGACAGCGGTCCCTCGGCTGAGGAGTACATGCTCCCATCGGATGAGCCGGTACAACTGGTTGACCCGCGAGGTGAACACGTCCATAACGACCGCTACCCACTGCCCGACGGCGAAGCCCTCCTTGCCGCTTATGAGAAGTTGGTCATCGGCCGGCGAATCAACGAGCAGGCCAACGCGCTCGTCCGGCAGGGCCGCATGGCCGTCTACCCGTCATCCCACGGCCAGGAGGCATGCCAGGTGGCTGCCGCCGTCGTGCTCGAAAAGGATGACTGGCTCTTTCCCACCTACCGGGACACGGTATCGGTCATCACGCGCGGGGTTGACCCGCTGGAAGTGCTTACCCTGCTGCGCGGCGACTGGCACGCCGGCTATAACCCGCAGGAGCACAAGACCGCCACCCAGGCCACGCCCCTGGCAACCCAGCTGCTGCACGCCGTCGGAGTTGCCCATGCTGCGAAACTCCGCGGCGAGAACACCGTGGTGCTTGCGATGTGCGGCGACGGCGCCACCAGCGAGGGCGACTTCCACGAGGCACTGAACTTCGCGGCCGTTTTCCACGTGCCCGTAGTGTTCCTCATCCAGAACAATGAGTACGCCATCTCGGTGCCGTTGAAGAACCAGTCCGTGGCGCCGTCGTTGGCGCACAAGGCGATCGGCTACGGAATGCCGGGCGAACGGGTGGACGGAAACGATCTCGCAGCAATGCTGTCCGTTCTCGGCAAGGCCGCTGACCGGGCGCGCGACGGCGGCGGCCCGGCCCTCGTGGAAGCCCACACCTACCGGATGCAGGCCCACACCAACGCTGATGATCCCTCCCGCTACCGCCAGCAGTCCGACGTCGAGCAGTGGGTGCCGAAGGACCCGATAAGCCGGATGCGGACCTACCTGACCAACCTCAACCTGCTCACGGACGAGGTGGAGCGCAGCATCACGCAGGCCGCCGAACATATGGCCGCGACACTGCGCGACGGCCTGAATGAAGACCCCGAGGTTGATCCGATGGATCTCTTCGAGTTCGTCTACTCCGAGAAGACCAGCCAGTTGCGCGAGCAGGCCGCTCTGCTGAAGGAAGAACTCATCCGTGAAGGGGTCCAGCGATGACCGACACCGCCGTACGAGCCGCTCCGGCGCCGGCAAAAACCGGCCCGCAGCCAGTCACGTTCGCAAAGGCGCTCAACGCCGCGCTCGCTGATGCGATGGAAGCGGATTCATCAGTTGTGATGTTCGGTGAGGACGTTGGGCCGCTCGGCGGCGTCTTCCGCATCACTGACGGACTCACGGCCCGCTTCGGGGAGGAACGCTGCTTCGACACGCCGCTGGCCGAGGCCGGAATCATGGGCATGGCGGTCGGCATGGCGATGAACGGGATGCGTCCCGTCGTCGAGATGCAGTTCGACGCCTTCGCCTACCCCGCCTTCGAGCAGGTGGTCAGCCACGTTGCGAAGATGCCCAACCGGACCAAGGGTCGTGTCACGCTGCCGCTGGTCATCCGGATCCCGTATGCCGGCGGCATCGGAGGTGTGGAGCACCACTGCGACTCCTCCGAGTCCTACTACGCCCACACCCCCGGCCTCACTGTGCTGGCGCCCGCCACGGTCCGCGACGCCTACCTCATGCTGCGCGAAGCCATCCGCTTCCCCGACCCCGTGGTCTTCCTGGAGCCGAAGAAGTTGTACTGGTCCAAGGAGACGCTGGACCTTGAGGAACTTCGGAAAACAGCCGACGACGACGGCGCCCCGGGCGTTGGCCGCGCGGTGGTCGCCCGCACGGGTACTGACGCAACGCTGGTTGCGTACGGTCCCTCCGTTCCAACCGCGCTTGCCGCCGCAGCGGCAGCGGCCGAGGAAGGCCGCAGCCTCGAAGTGATCGACGTCCGCTCGATCGTTCCGTTCGACGATGAAACGGTGAGCGCCAGCGTGCGGAAGACGGGACGCGCCGTCGTTATCGCCGAAGCGCCGGGCTTCGCGTCGGTGGCTTCGGAGATTGTTGCCCGGATCCAGGAGCGCTGCTTCCACTCGCTCGCCGCACCCGTGCGCCGGGTGACGGGCTTCGACATCCCCTATCCCGCGCCGAAGCTCGAGCACTACTTCCTGCCCAGCGTGGACCGCATCCTGGACACCGTGGACGAACTGCAGTGGGAGGACGAGGCATGAGTGCCGAAACTCTTTCCCCTTCAGCGAAGGTCTTCCTGCTGCCCGACCTCGGCGAAGGACTGACCGAAGCTGAACTGGTCAACTGGCTGGTCGCGGAGGGTGACACGGTGGTCGTTGACCAGCCGGTCGCCGAAGTGGAGACCGCCAAGTCGACTGTGGAGGTGCCCTCGCCGTTCGCGGGCGTCGTCACCCGGCTGCATGGCGAAGCGGGAACAACCATCAACGTGGGTGCCCCGCTGATTTCCGTGCGTCCGGATGGTGCCCCTGGTGCTCCCGCAGGAAGCGCGGACGCCGAGGCTTACCGCGAGGAGGAGCGCGCCGGCGTTGACGTGCCCTCGGATGGGGAAGTGGCTTCCGCTCCCGCCGCCTCGGAAGCTGAAGCCGACGCAGGTGGCTCCGGCAACGTCCTGATCGGATACGGTACGCCCGGTACTGGGACGGGCGGACGGACCCGTCGGCGTAAATCTGCCGCGGCCGCGCCAGCTCCTGCAGCCGCGGCTCCCGCCGCTCCTGTCAACGAACCGGCCACGGAAACACAGGCCGTTCTCTGCATCTCACCGCTCGTCCGCAAGCTGGCCCGCGATGCTGGCATCGACCTGCGTTCCATCTCCGGCAGCGGTGCCAACGGGATGATCCTGCGCCGCGACGTCGAGCAAGCGCTGGGGTCTTCGAAAGCTTCCCAGACTGATTCGGTTGCTTCCGCCGGCTCCGGCCGCGCGGCTGCCTCGACGCTGAGCGGTACGGGTGACGAGGACCGCCGCAGCGGGTTGGGTATCTCCGACCGCATTCCGGTCAAGGGCGTCCGCAAGACTGTGGCGGAAGCCATGTCGCGCAGTCGTCGTGAAATACCAGAAGCGACCGTGTGGGTGGACGTCGATGCAACCGCACTGGTGAACCTCCGCGCCGAACTGAAGCGCCGTCAGCCCGATTCGACGCCGGGCATCCTGGCGTTCGTAGCGAGGTTTGCGCTCGCCGGGCTCGCGAAGTATCCGGAGCTGAACACCCGCATTGTTGAACGTGAGGACGGCACCAGCGAGATCCTGCGGTTCGACGGCGTGAATCTCGGAATCGCTGCGCAGACGGACCGCGGGCTGATGGTTCCGAGCGTGCATCGCGCGGACCGGCTCAGCGCGCGCGAACTGGACGCGGAGATCCGCCGGCTCGCCGCCGTTGCACGCGATGGAAAAGCGACGCCGGCCGAGCTCACATCGGGCACGTTCACGCTCAATAACTACGGGGTGTTCGGCGTCGACGGCAGCGCTGCAATCATCAACTACCCGGAGGCTGCGATCCTCGGACTCGGCCGGATCATCGACAGGCCGTGGGTGGTCGAGGGCGAACTAGATGTTCGGAAGGTGACCGAGCTGACCCTCGCGTTCGACCATCGCGTGTGCGACGGCGGAGTGGCGGGCGGTTTCCTCCGGTACGTTGCGGACGCCATCGAGAATCCGGGCGGCGTGCTGGCCGACCTCTAGCGGTTTGTCTGCCGCTAGCGCTCAGCGGCCCCCTGGGCTCGCTGCGCTCGCATCGGGTCCGTGCCGCTAGGCTTGAGCACAGCGCCGTCGAAGTGGAAGGAACCATGACCGAGCTGAGTACCGACCAGCCCCATCCCTGGCAGCAACTCGCCGAACACGTCTGGACGCTGCAGACCGATGGACTCCGGATGAACGTGGGCCTGGTGGTCGGCACTGAGCGTGCACTGGTGATCGATACGGGAACCGGTCCGCTGCAGGCGGCGTGGATTCTCGACGCGGTCCGCCAGATGACCGACCGGCCGATCACTGCGGTGAACACACACGCGCACTACGACCATGTCTTCGGGAACGCGTACCTCGCAGCTCACGGCGTTGAGGACTTCTGGGCGGCAGAGCGTTGCGCCGCCGTCGTCATCGAACACGGTGACAAGTGGCGGGCCGCTGTCGCCGCGCTGGAGCCGGCCATGGCATCGAACGACGGCGACCACACGAACCTCCATCCGGCTAACAAGCTGGTCACTGATGCGCCGGTGGACCTGGATCTTGGGGGAGTATCGGTAACGCTCTTCCACCTTGGACGTGGACACACTGACCACGATCTTTTGGTGGGCGCCGGGAACGTGCTCTTCACCGGAGACCTGGTCGAGGAAGGCGCGGATCCCGCCTTCGATGATTCGTTCCCGAGCGACTGGATCCGCACCCTGGGCAAGGTAGCCGCGCTCGATGACCTGTACGACGTGTTCGTGCCCGGTCATGGCTCGCCCGTCAGCGTGGACTTCGTGACCACGCAACTGAACAAAATGCGCAGCGCCGTACGCGTCACGAAAATCGCGATGGACGAAGCATCGGTAGACATGACCAAGGCCATCCCGATCCTGCCTTATGGTCCCGAGCAGTCGCGGGTGCTTCTTACCCGGCTTCGGACGCTCGCGCACTGGAAGTGGCTGGAACGCCAGAGCAGCTGAAGGTCGCGTGCCGGTTTCCCCATCTTCAGCGTCATTGTGCCACTGTTTGTACTGAAGCGTCCTTGCATTCCGGACGGGGATCGAGAGAGCGCCGACTAGGACGTGGGGAACGCAGTCCGGCTGAGACGGCGTTCAATCAACGAAAACAGCGCATGGGCGGTGCTCTGTGCCGAGCCGTTGCCGTCGAGAACAGCGAACGTATCGAAGCCCGGGAGTGAGCGGTAGGCGGCGTCCAACGCTGAGAGGAACTCCAGGGTCTCCTCATCCGTGGCACGCGAGGCGATGCGTGCGTGCGCCACACGCGGTTCCACACTGAGGTAGACCACCAGGTCAGGCTGTGGAAGCAGTTTCAGCAGCCACGGAATCAGGCGGCCGGCACTCAGCCCCCGCACCTTCCGCAGCGCCAGCTGGCAGCTGAGGTGCCGGTCGAAGACGACGACGCCGCGCCGTCGTCGTGCCCGGAACGTCGAGCGAAGTACGGCGAGCACGCGAAGCATGGTTTCGAGGGCATCCAGCACCCGCACTCCGAGGAGGGATTCCGCGGTGGCGGAGTAGCGTGAGGCCCACCGGTTCAGCGTGCGACGGCCGCCAGGATTCCGGTACAGCTCTGTCTCGACGCTCTGCGCGGCGAGCTCGCGCATCAGGGTCCGCGCAACCGTAGTTTTCCCCGCGCCGTCAATCCCAAGCAGGACCACACGGAGAACCTGTGGATTTCCTGGAATGCCGGTCATTTTTGCCTCTCGCGGGTGTACGCTCTGTCAACCCATTGTCGCAATGGCTACTGGACATCGACTGATAGCGCCATTATTGCTCCATCATCGCAGTCCGTTCGGCTTGCCGCAGCGAACACCATATGAGCTGGGTTACACGTTCCCGGAGCCACCGGACGTAGGTCCCGCCGGAATGGAGAGCCATGAACATCACGCGTAGTGCCCTTGGTTTAGTTCTCGCTGCAGCGCTCGTTGGAGTGGCGGGCTGCGGGTCCGGCGACGATCAGGCGGGTGAGGCCCCTCCCGCAGAGACAACCAGCGCTGCCGAGCCGACCGCCGATGAAGCCACCTCTGAGGACGCCTCAGAGGAACCGTCGGAAGAGACCTCTGAGACTGCTTCGGAAGAACCGACCGAGGAAGCGCCGGCCGAGGAAATTGTCATCACCATCCGAAACTTCGAGTACGAGATGCCGGAATCCGTCCCGGCCGGAGCCGAGATTACTGTCATCAACGAGGACACGGCCCCGCACACCGTGACAACGACGGAGACTGACGATTTCGATGCCGTCGCCGAGGGCGGCCAGACGGTCACGTTCACCGCTCCGTCGGAACCGGGAGAATATCCGTTCATCTGCACCTACCACCCGAACATGACGGGCACACTGGTGGTGACTAGCGATGGCTAGGAAAGCGGCCCGACGGCCGGCGGCGCATGGTCGTTCCACCGCGTTGCTGATGGTCCTTCGCGTGATCATCGCAGTGGGACTGGCCGTTGACGCCTACGTGCACTTCGTCCTCGCACCGCAGTACCAGTTCGCGTATCCGGACGGCATCGGCGGAGGGAACCTGTTCCGCATCCAGGCCGTGGTGGCAATTCTTGCTGCAATCTACGTACTCGTCCGGGGTAGCAGGCTGTCCTACGCCATAGCCGCGGTCGTCGCGCTTTCGGCGTTCGCCGCCGTTGTGCTGTCGGTGTATGTGCAGTTGCCCCAGATCGGGCCTATTCCGGCGATGTACGAGCCGCTCTGGTTCTTCGAGAAGACCGTGAGCGCGGTTGCGGAGGGGATTGCGGGGGTCCTCGCCGTCGTCGGCTTCTTCCTGGTGCCACGAAAGGACGCCGCCCTGCGCTAGCGTTGGACGGTGCCCCAGGAACCGTTCAGCCTCCGCAAGATAGCAATCGGAGCGTACGGTCCCTCGTTGCTGTACGGAGTGGCGACGGGGTCGATCACGCCCGTGATTGCGCTATCCGCGCGTGACCTGGGTGCGGACATTCCGACGGCGGCGCTCATCATCACGCTGACCGGAATCGGCTCGCTCTTGACCAATGTCCCGGCGACACTGGTCACCACAAGGTTCGGCGAGCGGTGGGCGCTCGTCGCGGCGTCGCTGTGGTGTTCGGCGGCGATGATCCTGGCCCTTTCCGCGCCGAACCTGGCAATTTTCGGCGCGGCGATCTTCATGGTCGGGATGGCCGGAGCGGTGTTTGGGCTGGCGCGGCAAAGTTACCTGACGGAGGCCGTACCGATCGACTTCCGCGCCCGTGCCCTGTCAACGTTGGGCGGTGTTACCCGGATCGGCGTGTTTATCGGTCCCTTTGCCGGTGCGCTCGCGATGAGCGGTCTGGGGCTCGACGGCGCGTACTGGGTGGGTGCCGCCGCCACCCTTGCAGCCGCTGTGCTGAGTTATCGGGTGCCGGAGCTTGCGGCGCCGCAGCACACCGTTCGCGGGCGGGGTTCACCGTCGGATCCTGCGACTCCTGTGCCACCTCCGGCGACGGTTCGCGCGATCCTGCGAAGTCACGCCAGGATCTTCGCCACTGTTGGCGTCGGCGTTCTGCTGATCGCCGCCGTCCGGGCCACACGGCAGGCAGTGCTGCCGCTCTGGGCGCAGGAGATAGGGCTGGACCCGACGACGACGTCGGTCATCTACGGTCTCTCCGGGGCCATCGACATGCTGATTTTTTACCCGGCTGGGAAGGTCATGGACCTTTACGGGCGGCGCTGGGTTGCGGTTCCGTGCATGCTGATCATGGGTACCGCGCTGCTGCTGCTTCCTCTGACACAGGATGCTTTCAGCCTGCTGCTCGTTGCACTGCTAATCGGGTTTGGCAACGGGATAGGGTCCGGGATTGTGATGACCCTTGGGGCTGACTTTTCGCCGTCGCCGGGCCGGCCGCAGTTCCTTGGCATCTGGCGGGTGCTGACTGACATCGGAACCATGGCAGGTCCGGGAACCGTTTCCGCCGTAACCGCGGCCGTCACCCTGGCCGGAGGGATCTGGACTACGGGCGTACTTGGTCTGATCGGGGCCGCGGCGCTCTGGCTCTGGGTGCCGCCGCGGAAGAAGCATCTCTCTGGTCGTTAGTCGCGGCGCAAGCGGGCCTGGGACGCGAAGAGCCAGCACGCCGTCGCACTGAGCGTGAAGCCCACGCCGACGATGAGCGCCAGGCCGGACCAGAAGAAGAGTGGAACGTTGGCGGTCCCGGGAACCGGTGCCGGGCCGATCAGTTGGACAAAGAAGTACAGACCCACGGATCCGAGCAGGCCAAGCAAACCAGGAATCCAACAGAACACCAGCCAAAGTCGGGATGCCGCCCAGTGCTCCCCGAATCCAGACCACACATTCCACGGGTTTCCAGTCCGCATGATCAGCAGGCCGCCAAGCAAGGTCCATGCGCCGACGACGAGGAACGCCGCCACTACATCTGCTGGTCGGTGCCAAAGATTGATGAACGTAGCCGCACCGGCCAGCACGGAGTACGCCCCGCCCGCGGCAGCCGCGAGGGGCCGCCATCGAGGGGAAACCACCAGGAAGATTGCCGCTGCGGCAGAAGCCGCCAGAGTGGTGTGACCTGAGGGCAGTGAATTGAAGTCAAGCGTGGGGACGCCGCGGTCCGGCCGGTCCAGCAGGAGGTTCTTCAGGACCTGGGTTGTCAGGTTAGCGCCAAGAATCGTTCCGAGCGCGATCCCGGCGGCAACCCATCGTCGTCGTCCCAGCGTCACGAACAGGATGACCGCGGCCGCAATGAACACCGAGATGACCGGGAGGCTGTCGAGGAACTGAAGGAACGGCAACTGGCTGTCAGGGGCGGCTATGCCGGCCTCACGCCACGCGGATTCGTCCGCGAACTGGCCGGTGGTGGTGCGCACAAACGCCCAATAGGTCCAGCCCAGTGCAGCGAAGCAGAACACAGAGCCGAGCACGAACAGCGCAGGCCGCCTGGCGGCGGTCCGGTAGCGGCGTTCGATGGTCGACTGCGTGGAGCTCACCTGCTTAACACTGACACAACGAGGATAAGGTTCCTCAATTCAGATCCAGCCTTGCTGCCACGCTTTCTCCGCAGCGTCGTGCCGCGAAACTGCATTCAGCTTGGCCATCGCGGAGGAGAGGTAGTTGCGCACCGTGCCGGAAGCCAGATGAAGGTCCCTGGCGATCTGCTGGACTGACGCCGTGGAGCGGCTCAGGCGAAGTGCATCAAGCTCGCGGTCGGTCAGCGGACACCGTTCGGCGGAGAGCGCCGCCGCAGCGATTTCAGCGTCGATGTAGCGCTTGCCGGCCCTGACGTCGCGGATCACATCTGCCAGGTCTTCGGCGGGCGTTGATTTCGGGACAAATCCCGAGACGCGCGTTGCGAGGGCTCGACGCAGGACGCCCGGCCTGGCATGCCGGGTCACGATGATCACACGGGTGGCAACTTTGGACAGTATGAGCGCTGCAGCCTCCAAGCCATCGGCTCCGGGCATCTCAAGGTCAAGGAGGCACACATCCGGCCGCTCGCTGATTGCGAGTTCAGCCGCGGTGAAGCCGTTGTCGGCGCTTGCAACCACTTCGATATCCGGTTCGAGGGCGAGCAACGCAACGAGTGCGCCCCTGATCAGGTGCTCGTCATCAGCGATCAGTAATCGTATGGTGCCCGGCGGCGCTGCTTCTTTCATGCGGGGCAACCTTGCGGCGAAGGGATGGTCAGCCGAAGCTCGAAGCGGTCATTCTCGGCGTCTTCCTTGACCTCCAGTTGTCCAGCGAGTGGAGCAACGCGAGCGCGCAGACCGGCAATTCCTGTCCCGGGCGTCCGGGCTGTCCTGTCACCAATCAGGCCGCTGTTGGCGATCTCAAGTACGTACTGCTGGTCCGCGGACAGGCTGAACCGCAGTGATACCCAAGTGGCGTCACTGTGGCGCAAAATATTCGTTGTCGCCTCGCGTACGCCCATGGCGAATGCATGGCGCAAGGTGGGATCAGGAGGCAGGGGTCCGACGTCGAGCTCGCAGTGAGCGCCGGCTGCAGTGAGCACCGAGCGGGCGTTTTCGAGTTCATTGTCGAGGGCGTCCTCACGGTACCCGGCAACCAGTGTACGGGTCTCCTCAAGCGCCTGACGGGCAATAACCCGGGTCTCGTGCAGATGCTCCCGCGACGCATCCGGATCGATGGCGAGCATACGTTCGGCCAGCTCGGCCTTGAGCGCGATCACCTGTAAATGATGCCCCTGAATGTCGTGAAGGTCGGCCGCGAAGCGTAGTCGTTCCCGGGCGACGGCGAGTTCGGCAGCCGTGCGGCGGTGCTCGTCGAGTTTCACTACGATCTCCCACCACCACAAGCTGCTCAACACCATCAGGGGGAAGGCAGCGGAGTAGATGAGAATTGGTCCAAGGCCGGAGTCCGGGCCGAAGCCCAGCGAGTAATCAGGAGGGTGGGTGGCCAGGAGCAGATGAAGGATAACCAGTGCAATTCCGGCTGCCAGTACGATCCGCCGCCGTGACTTTTCGAGCAGGGCGGCCCAGAGGCAGAGGGCGATCCACAGCGGAAGCGCTGCTGGAAACTCGCCGACCGACCGGAAGAACCCCAGGAACCAGATCGTTGCAGCCGGGGCGAGGAGGGCCACCGTCCAAGCGAGCTGTGGCTGACCGCCGCCGCGGCCCACCCGCAAGAACCAGCAGTAGCGGACCTGCATGGCACTGGCCATGAGCGTAAGCCCAACCAGCACGTTTGCCGTGGATGTGACTGGCGCCGAGAACGCCATCATAAGGAGCAGCGAGTCGAGGACAACACAGAAGAAGACGATCGAGCCAAGAGTGTAGAGCCAGGTGGACTGGACGCTGCGTCCGTGCGCGGAGCCGGCGTCGTCGTGCTGGCCGGTCACAGTTTCCTCGTGCTTCTCCGCCGTACCCGAACGGAGCGATGACTGGACCATGACTCCAGCGTAGAGCAATGACATTTGTCACCGGCCGGGCATGCAATACGGTCCGGAATCCTGTGACAGTGCGGCACTACAGGGGCTCGTATGGGAGCGCGAGGATTGAATCCTGGCCGATCCGCACAGGTGTTGGTCCGACTGGAACCCCACGAAAGGCATTTCCCTTGATTGAGCAACTGCAAGACTTCACTTCTTCGCTTCCTGACCTGCTGCAGTGGGTGGGGGTGATGCTGGCCGCTGCGATTCCGTTCGTGGAGTCCTACTTCGGGTCCATAATCGGCGTCCTTGCAGGCATCAACCCGGTGATCGCAATTGCTGCGGCAATCGTGGGTAATGTCGTCTCGATGCTGATTTTCGTGCTGAGCGCACACGGAGTGCGGGCGAAAGCCATCCAGGGCAAAGAGCCGAAGCCGCTCTCGCCCCGCAAGGAGAAGCTACGCCAACGGTTCGACAAGTACGGCGTTGCCGGCGTCAGTCTTCTCGGCCAGACCGTCCTTCCCAGTCAGATCACGTCCGCAGCGATGGTTTCCTTCGGCGCACCCAAGAACGTGGTGATCCTCTGGCAGGTCATTTCGATCATCATCTGGGGCGTCGTGTTTGGTGTGCTGGCTAGTTTGGGCGTTTCGACCCTGGCCTGATCGAAGCGGAGGCTGTTCGGCATACGCTGGACTGATGCCGGCCCCCACTGCTGAGGAACTGCGTTCCACCGCTCGTGTTGTCTCGATTCCGATGCGCGTCCGTTTCCGCGGTGTGACTCACCGCGAGGCGCTCATGCTGCGAGGTCCCGCCGGCTGGGGCGAGTTCGCTCCCTTTCCCGAGTACGACGACATCGAATCCGCCGCCTGGCTGCGCGCCGCCGTCGAAGCGGCGTGGGCCGGCTTCCCGGAGCCGGTGCGCGGCCGTGTGCCGGTGAACGCGACGGTTCCAGCGGTGGCGGCGTCCGACGTCGAACCCGTACTTGCACGTTTCGGGACAGCGCCCGCGGTCAAGATCAAGGTGGCAGAGCGAGGTCAGACACTCGACGACGACGTCGCCCGCGTCGCCGAGGTGCGGCGCCTCCTGCCCGTTGCCCGGCTGCGGGTCGATGCGAACGGCGGCTGGGATGTGCCCGCCGCGCTGGAGGCTTTAGAGGCGCTGGCGCCTTACGAACTGGAGTACGCCGAGCAGCCGGTGATGAGTATCGCGGACCTGCGGACTGTCCGGTTGGAACTACGTCGTCGAGAGATTTCGACTCTCATCGCGGCGGATGAAAGCGTGCGAAAAGCTGAGGATCCACTGCGGGTGGCGCACGAAGACGCAGCGGACTTGATCGTGGTGAAGGTTGCTCCGCTTGGTGGTGTGCGGCGTGCGCTGGACATCGTCGCCCAGGCCGGGCTGCCCGCCGTCGTAAGCTCTGCCCTGGACACGTCCGTGGGGATCAGCGCCGGTGTTGCGCTTGCCGCGTCCCTTCCCGAGCTGCCTTATGCGTGCGGGTTGGGAACACTGTCCCTGATGGAGGGGGACGTTTCGGCTACGCCGTTGATGCCCGACGGCGGGTGGTTGCCCGTGCGGGCGCCGGAGGTGAGCGAGGAACTGATCGAGCGCTACGCTGCTCCAGCCGAGCGGAGCGCATGGTGGCTCGAGCGGCTGGAGAGGGTTGTGGGGCTTCTCTGACGCCTATGAGGTTAGGCTCTCGTCATGCCACTTGTTGAGCGCGCACTTGATGCTGTGGACGGGCAGGTGACCCACAGTTGGTCGCTGGCCGTACCCTCGGACCTGGTTTGGTGGGGACTCACTGACGCCGAGGCATTGCCATGTTGGCTCGGAAAACTGACTTCCGGAGCGTTTGGCGTCGGGAACGTGGTGACGATCGAGCATGCCGAGGACTACTCCTGCACCAGCCGTATTCAGGCGTATGAACCGGGCCAGCTACTGAGCATGACATGGAAGTTCCCGGACGAACCGACGTCGGAGGTACGAATCTCGCTCAAACGGGCTGGTGCGTCAACGCATTTGGAATTGCGGCACGATGGCCTCGGAAGCGAGGCGGCCAATTACCTGACCGGTTGGCATACGCACCTTCTGTATCTTGAGGCGCTGCTCCTGGGCGAGCCCCGCTCCATGGAGGACTTTTGGTCCACTTACGATGCGCTCAGGCGGGCCTAAGGTGAGTTCATTCAGTGAAAGATCGTTGTTCTTCGACCCGGTCGAGCCATTCGACCATCAGAGCATCGAACAGCCCTGGTTGCTCGATCTGAAGGTTGTGTCCGGCTCTGTCCAATACGACGAAACTGGCTCGAGGATAATTTGCCAGGAGCGGATAGGTGTCCGCATATCCAGTAACTGCATCCTGACGTCCGGCAATGATGAGAATGGGACACTCGAACGTTCCTCCGGTATCCGGTGATTCGGTGAGTTCATACCGCTCTCGAATCCGGTTGAGCGCGGACTGGTCCGCTCGTTCCATCCCAGTGACAATTTCGTGCTGAGTCCGCCGCCAAGTCTCGAAGGTCTGAACCACCGCGTTGTCGTGGAACTCCCCAGTGTCCCCGATCTGCTCCAAGAGCGCAGGGTCCGCGACCAGAGCCTGATGCGCGGGTACGGTGCGTGCTTCATTGACCACAGCCATGCCGATGGAGCAAATCAAGGCCATGCCCAAGACTTGAGAATGACGACGCTGCAGGACGGCGCGAGCGATGTATCCGCCATAGGATTCACCGACCAGCAGAAACGGCTCCGATCCCAGCAGGGCGTCGACCGTGCCGAGCACGGCCTCCAGTACTTCGTCTGATCCTCCACGGCCGACCAACGACGGAGATTCGCCCATGCCCGGCAGGTCGACATAAACCCTGCGGTACCCCTCCCGCGCGGTGAAAAGCGGTTCCACGCAACCAACCATGAGTTGGCGGTCGGGCCCAAGCCCGTGGATCGCTACCATGGGAATCCCTTCGCCGTGGGTTTCGTAAGCCAGTGTGGTCGTTCTCACGGTGCGTTCAGTTGATCCCAATGGAAGCCGCCTTTCGTAAGGTGCTGTGTTTCTGACGCTGCGAACGGGAGCAGGCTGTGCTCACTTCACAGTGCTCTTTCTGGGACAGGTGCGAGTAAGCGGGCGCAGAGACGATCCACCTGGTCCTGACTCAGCCCGATGGTGGAGAGGTATTGCTCTACGGAACCGTAAATTTCGTCGATGTGGTGAAGCATCTGCTCGATGTTTTCCGCCCTCGCATTCTGCAAGTACTTTCGGCGTTCATGGGAAGTATCGTCCGGAGCGTCCCGAAGCGGTTGGGTAAAGACCTCACGCATATTGTGCTCCGTACGTTCGTAGTCCTCGCCGATAGCTTCATCTGTCACACCTGCCAGGCGCAGCAGCAGCGCGATAATCATTCCGGTTCTGTCCTTTCCAGAAGCACACGAGATCAAAATAGTGCCTTGCGGCGCTTCGGAAATCTCAAGCATGATCGCTGCGATCGTCGCCCTGTTTCGTTTCACGCTCCCTCGATAGATGGCGCCTAAGGTGGTCTCGGATTCGGGATCTCGCAGAGCCTCAGCAGCGGGGTCTATCAGAGGCCTCAACCTATAGACTGCGTCATCGGCAAATGGGTGGGCTAATGCACCGGCTTCCTCGATCGAACGTAGATCGAGCACGCGACTGAACTTCGGCATGGAGCCGGCATTTCTTGGCAGGCGATAATTGGTGGGCGTCTCGGACCGTACGACCGCGCCGTGCGCAGTCGTACCACCAGAGTGGAGCGGCAGGCCTCCAATGTCGCGAGCATTGCTGAATCCGGGTATGCAAGCGCCCATAGCGCGGTGGCTCAGTTCTTCTTCAGTTCCTGGGCGAGCATGACGATGATTCCGCTCGGCCCACGCAGGTATGTGAGTTTGTAGACGTCCTCGTAGGTCGCCACACCCCGCAATGGGTGACAGCCGTGTCTCGCGGCAATCTTGAGGGCCTCGTCGATGTCGTCGACCGAAAAAGCGACGCGGTGCATGCCGATCTCGTTGGGCCGGGTGGGCTCCGTCTCGATCGCGTCGGGGTGGATGTACTCGAAGAGCTCGAGACGACCATTGCCGTCTGGGGTTTGGAGCATGGCGATATTGGCGTGGTTCCCGTCGAGGCCGACGGCGGTGTCGGCCCACTCTCCGCTGACCGTGTCCCGGCCGAGGAGCTTGAGCCCGAGGTCGGTGAAGAAGGCGATCGCCGCTTCGAGGTCGCGGACAGCTACGCCGACATTCTCAAGTTTGATGGACACGAACCACACGCTACCAAGGCGCACAGAACTGTCCAGGGCGATCCGACCCTCGTCATTGTCCAGGGCGTCAATTATTGTGATGCGATGAGTAGGCAAAAGAAAGCTCTTCTGGCTGGGCTATGTGCTGCTGTAGCAGCGCTCCTTATTGGCGGCCTTCTCTTCGGTTGGGATAGCGGAGCACTACTGATTGCTGGGGGTTGTGGCTTGGGTGCGTATCTGGGAGGCCAGTGGGGCAATCAGAAGGCCAAAGAGACAGACGCCTACCGTGAAGAGTGGCTGGGTAAGCGCAAGAACGCAGCCCAGCCAAATCAGCCCGAGGAGTGAAGGACGTACGACGCGCCCCGGTGTACCCCCGGCACTCGGCGATTTCGCGTCGACCAGTCGATGCAGGTTCAGATGCCGCAGGAGGCCCATGTGCGATTCACTGAACGGAGCGAGCCCGTTCCATCGCGGAGTTCGTCTTGCGCCCAATCGTGTCTGACGACGCCGAGATCGATCGCTGCCGTTATGGAGTCGCGTGAGAATCTGCGCTTGTGGAGCAATCGACGTAGCCCGAAGTTGAGTTGGCTGCGTCGAAGCGGATCCTCCCGCCCACCACTGTCAGCCGCGTGCTGTTAGTCAAGAGCGCTTCTGCGTCGGAGCGGAAAGGGTCCGTATCCAGCACGGTGAAGTCTGCCAGGTGCCCGGACGTTATTTGCCCCTCACGGTCCTCGGCGCGACAGGAGTACGCGGCGTCGCGTGTGCCATGACACAGGGCGTCCGCGAGGCCCAGCGCGTACTCCGGACGGTTGGGCGGCAGTGACTGATCGATGGCCGACTTTCGCGTAGTAGCCACGTACATGTTCGGCAGGGGCTGGTGCGGCGCCGTGGGAGCATCGGTACTCAAAGCCAGTGTTGCTCCCGCAGCCAAAAACTCCGTCCACGGGTACGCCCGATGGACCCGGGCGTCGCCGAGCACCGACTGCCAGTTGTCCTGAATCGCCGGATCAGCGTGAACCGGCTGCACGGAAGCAACCACACCCAGCGCGGCTAGCCGTTGGATATTTGCCTCGGTGACTGTTTCAAGGTGTTCAATGCGGTGCCGACGGTCTCGCGGGCCGTTGATCCGGTATGCCTCCTCCAGAGCATCGAGGGCAATATCGGATGCTTCATCCCCGATGGCGTGCAGGGCAACCTGAAGGCCGGCGGCGTCAGCCGCTGCTACGACCGGAATCAGCGCCTCCCGGTCCCAGATCGGTTCGCACTGGCTGCCGTCAGCGTACGGCTCCTTCATCGCCGCGGTACAGCTGTCAATTACACCGTCAATGACGATCTTAATCCCGCGGATCTGCAGCCACTCACTGGAGAACTCAGCGGCGAGTTCGACGGCGCGCCGCACCTGGGCAAGGTTCTCCTCGGTGTTCTCGTGCCTGAAGACAAGCCAGTGGCCCTTGACGCGCAGGGGCAGGGAACCGCCGTGGCGTTGCAAGGCGCGGCGGAATGCCTCAAGGTCATCGTCCTGCACCGCCATGTCGACTGCGCTGGTCACGCCGACGGACAGGTAGTGCTCAAAGGCCGCTTCGAGGTGTGAATCACGATCCGCGTCGGTTGTTGCCCGCGCAAGAGCGGGCCAGACAATCTGCTGTGCTGCAGTTTCATAGAGCATCCCATCCGCTTCACCCCTCTCATCGCGGCCGATCCTTCCCCCGTGCGGATCGGGTGTGGCGTGGCCAATGCCGAGTTCGGCCAGCGCCGCACTGTTCACCCACACTGAGTGCAGATCATTCGCGTCGAGATAGACCGGCCGGTCCGGCACAGCTTCATCGAGCAGCCGGCGACTTGGCGCAGCCCCGCCCAGTGCGCTGTAAAGCCATCCCGTACCCAGGACCCGCGGCGCGTCCGGAGCCTCAGCGGCGGCCGCGCGCAACCGTTCCTGAATGGTAGACAGATCGGGTGCGTCGCGGAGCAGCACCTTCTGTGCGGACTGTCCCATCATCAGCAAGTGAGTGTGGGCGTCGACAAATCCGGGCAGGACGAAGCGACCTTCGAGATCAACTTCGCGCGCTGTCGATCCGGCAGCGGCGCGGGCGTCCTCCTCGGTGCCAACATAGACATATCGTGACGCTTCAACCACGAAGGCATCCGCGGGACTTCCGTTGGCCGTGAAAACTGCAGCGTTGAAGTAGAGAATGCTCTGGTTCACATCAGTACTTTCGTATTGTGCGGGAGAGTTAGTGGGCATCAGGCGATCGCGCTTCTGGTCCGGGCACCCTGCTGGATGGCGTCTTCACCCGTCTGCGTCTGTACCCGCACGGATGTCCGGGAAATCAGGACGAACGGAATCAGCAGGGCAAAAGTCATCACAGCAAGCACCGTTCCCATTCCGGCGTAGCCGATGCCGGTGGACAGCGAGGTACCGAAGAGCGGCCCGAAGGACGAACCGATCAGGTAGACGCCCAGTAGCGGGGCGGACCAGCGCCCTGAGGCGTCCAGTGCGGCTGCAACAGCAACGATGTAGACAAACGCGGCAGCATAGAGCGTATTCCACGCGATGATGACAACCAGATACCAGTCAGGGTCGGTCACCGTTCCGGACAACAGCTTCAGGAGCCCGCCCGCCACGAGGATGCACGCCAACGGCAGGGTGCGACCCAGACGCGCGCCGAACAGGCTAACCAGAGCCGTCGCAATGAGACCGCCCAAGGTTGAGAGGCTCAAGGCCAACCCCATGCCGGTTTCGTTTAGGCTCGCCTGGGCTGCTCCCATCGTGGCCGCTACGGCCCATAACGAATCCTCGCTCAGTGCCCATAGCGCAAAGCATGCCAACAGGGCGAAACCGGCAATTTTTACTCGCCGCGATGTGCCGCTGGCTCGCTCATGCGACGGCTCATTGCTGACGGGCGGATCCTGTGCCGGAAGCGGTAGCCATGAGGCAGCCAGCAGCGCAGCCGCGGCGAGGCCCGCGAGCAGCCCGAAAGCACTGCCCATTCCTGCGCCAAGTAGGGGGATCGCGAACAGCAGAACCGAGACGATCGCCCGGTTCACGAAACCGTTGATGCCCGAGACCCGCTCGGGGTTCCGCAGGGCGCCGAGCGCGGCACCGCCGGCTGACACGGCACCACCGGCGCCGAGACCGCCGAGAATAATGCCACCGACGACGACGGCGGGTACCGGCACGAAGGCGGCGGCACCGAATCCGATGGCCGTCATGGCGAGGCCAACCCGTGCGACGACGTAGCGTCCATTGCCTGCAGCGGACCAACGGGAGGTGAGCAGGCAGGAGAGGGCACAAGCGAGCAGGGAAGCAGTGATCAGGGCACCGGCGTCGATGACGGTGAAACCCAGTTCGGTGGTGAGGGCGAGAATCATGATCGGGGCCAGGTTTGCTGTCATGAAGCCCACAACGCTGATCCCGAACACGGAAACGGCGCGTTTGGCTGTCAGCGGTACTCGCGCCGACTCAACATTGGAATGGGACATGGTGCTCCTTCTGTGGAGGCATGATGTGAGCGTCATCACTAAACGAATGTCATTCATTTAGTTTGGAGCATCTTCACGCAACACACAAGAGGTTTAGTGAAAGCCTTTCACTAATTCTTTGCGGTCATAGCTCGGATCCCTGAAATCAGTATGTCGAGGCTGAAGCGAAAGGCAGTCCCGGCACGCTCCTCCGCTGAGCTGCTGCTCAGTGCACGGTTGAGCGCTGGAAAATCCCCCTCGGGCGGTGACCAGACGACGTCGGGTGCTGCCAGATCCAGGGCTGCGCCGAGTGCAAGATAATCGATCGTCGCGATGGCGGGGGCTATCTGCGCTGGAGTAAGGCCTGCACGCTCCAGAATGAGAGCAACTTCCTCATACAGGCCAATCACATCAAGATCCTGGATGGTCTGGGTCACCAGCATCGGTACCAGACGGGGGTGTGCGGCAAACCCGTCCCGATACGCAGTGATCAGAGCCGTCAGGGCGATGTCCCAATCAAGATCCTTGACTATAGGGAACGGGTGCTTCCTGAATAGCCGGCCCCGCATCAGCTCGACAATGTGCTCCCGGTTATCGATGTGGTTATACAGTGCCGACTGGCTGACACCGAGCCTGCCAGCGACCTTCGGGAAGCTGAAATCGCCAGATTCGTCCACCAGCGCCATTGCAGTATCGACAATGGCATCGACCGACAGCAAGGGAGAAGCAGGTCGGGGCATCGGGATCTCCTTCGGGTTGGCAACTCACTCGAATGTACTGCTCAGTCGGCATAGCAACGTGTGGAGGCCCGCCGTCGTCGTCGATCTGCCAACGCCGGGTGTTCGCCTTCAGTTGCGCACCCGTTTACCCAAGGACCCCGGATCGGTTCATTTCGCTTGCCAAGGTGAGACCGGCCCCACACCGAACAAATCCGGAAGGTTCTCTCAAAATGAGCGACACCAAACGCCGTCTCCTGCCCATGCTCGGCCACACCAACGGAAAGCGCAGCGCCGTCACCTGTGCGCTCAAGTGCGACAACGCGTGCGCTGCCGCCGTGTGCAACACGAGCAGCAACAACTACTTCCGGGACATTGTCTCGAACGAACTGTCCCGCCGCGCAGTCGTGGGCGCCGGGGCGGCCGGCGCCCTGACCATGCTCGTCGGTGCGAACTCCGCCGCTGCGGCGCCCGGGGGAGCGCGGATCGCCCCAGCTGTCGCTGCGAAGCGCGGTGGCGGAAAGAGCAAGCTCGCCTTTACGCCGATTGACCCCGTTGACGCCCTCGTTGACGATTTCACGGTTCCGGACGGGTACTCCTGGCGCACAGTGATCCGCTGGGGTGACCCGCTCTTCCGCAACTCGCCCGGATTCGACGCCAACAACCAGACTGCGGCCGCCCAGGAGCTGCAGTTCGGCTACAACTGCGACTACACGGACATCATCGAAATCCCGGGAAGCAAGGGCCGCCGGGCGGTCCTGTTCGCCAACCACGAGTACACCAATGAGAACATCATGTTCCCGCCGGAGATGCCGGCGGAGGAGGTCCGGGCAACAGCGCGCGCCGCGCACGGACTGTCGGTGGTGGAACTTGTTCGCAAGAACAAGAACGCGCCCTGGACGTACGTCGTCGGTGGCCGCCTGAACCGCCGCTTCCTCATGGAAACGCCGTATGAACTGACCGGGCCCGCAGCGGGCACGGAGTTCGTCAAAACCATCGACGATCCATCGGGCCGCACCATCCTCGGCACGCTCGGAAACTGCGCCGGCGGAACCACACCGTGGGGCACGATCCTCTCCGGCGAGGAAAACTTCAACGGTTATTTCGTCACCCCCGGCACCTCCGACGCCGACCGCCGGTACGGCCTGACTCCCAGCCCCACCGGACGCCGCTGGGAGATCGACGATCCCCGCTTCGACACCCGGAACGCAGGCTACGCGAACGAGGCCAACCGCTTCGGATACATCGTCGAGGTTGACCCGTTCGACCCCACATCCACCCCCAAGAAGCACTCAATGCTGGGCCGCTTCAAGCACGAGGGTGCGAACGTGATAGTCGCCGACGACGGCAGGGTAGTCGCGTACTCGGGCGATGATGAGCGCTTCGATTACCTGTACAAGTTCGTCTCGAGGAACAAAGTCCGGAAGGGGAACACTCCCGCTGACCGCCGGGCGAATATGAACCTCCTCTCCGAGGGTTCCCTCTACGTGGCGCGCTTCCAGGGCAACTCGGTTCCGGAGATTGACGGCACCGGGAGCCTTCCAACCGACGGCGCGTTCGACGGCGTCGGCGAGTGGCTGCCGCTCATCATCAACAACCGCTCGGCCGTCCCGGGCATGACCACTGCGGAGGTTGCCGTCTTCACGCGGTTAGCCGCTGACAAGGTCGGCCCCACCAAGATGGACCGGGCAGAGGACGTTGAGCCCAACCTGCACACCGGCAAGGTCTACGTTGCCTGCACCAACAACACCAATCGCGGCGTCGGCTCCAACACTCCCGTGGACGAGGCCAACCCGCGTACCCGCAACCGCGACGGCCACGTCGTCGAAATCACCGAGAACGGCGGCGACCAGACCTCCACGAGATTCACCTGGAACCTGTTGCTCGTCTGCGGTGACCCGTCGACGAACGCGAGCACCTACTTCGGTGGGTATCCTGCGGACAAGGTGTCGCCCATCTCCTGTCCCGATAATCTCGCGTTCGACAGTGCGGGCAACCTGTGGATTTCCACCGACGGGCAGCCGGGCACCATCGGCTACTGCGACGGACTGTTCCGCGTAACGCTGGAAGGCCGCGAGCGCGGTCGGGTGGACCAGTTCCTCGCTGTACCGCGCGACGGCGAGACCTGCGGCCCCATCATCCACGACGACGAGCAGAACGTCTTCGTCGCCGTCCAGCACCCAGGCGAAGAGGGGTCCTGGGGAGCGCACACCTCCCTCTTCCCCGACTACGTGCCGGAGTGGAGCGCGCCCAAGCGCGGCGAGGGCGCGTTGCCCCGCCCCTCCGTCATCCAGGTTTTCCCGGACGAGCGGAAGCGACAAGGCGACGACAAGCCCGGGCGCGGCCGTGGCAAGGGAAAGCCGCGCAACGATGAGAACCGTGGCGGCCGGAACAACAAGTAACTAACGTGCGGATCCGGTGACTTCGGCTGATCCGGACGCACCGGATCTGCACTAAAGTTCCATGACCGTGTGCGGGCAGTGTGAGGATGGGGGAGTGGACTCCATCGAATCAGCCCGCCGCATTACTGCCGCCCTTGCCGCCAACGGCATCACCGACGTCGTAGTCGCACCAGGCTCCCGCAGCGCCCCGCTGGCTTACGCCCTTGCCGAGACTGAGGCGGCGGGCATGCTGAAACTGCACGTCCGGATCGACGAGCGCGTCGCCGGGTTCACCGCGCTGGGCCTCGCCTCGGGATCCGGCCGCCCGGCCGCGGTGCTGACCACCTCAGGAACGGCCGTGGGTGAACTGATGCCCGCCGTGATGGAGGCCAACCATGCCGGGATCCCGCTGGTGGTGCTTTCGGCGGACCGCCCCGACGAGCTTCGCGGCACCGGCGCCAACCAGACCACCCGCCAGGCGGGACTGTTCGGCGTCCACGTACGCGCTGCCGTCGACGTCCCCGCCGGATCCGACCCCGCACCCCACCTCGCCCGTGCGCTTGCCGAAGCCCGGGGCGTCACACAGCCTCCCGGACCCGTCCAGGTGAACCTCGCCTTCCGGGACCCTCTCGTGCCGGGCGATTCCGCCCTATCGAAGCCTGCCGCGCCCTCCTCCGCGGCACGCACCGAACGCGATGAACCAACGACGACGGCGTCACCCGCCTCCGTGCCGGACGGCGAGCGAACAGTGGTGCTCGCCGGGCATGGCGCGGGGGAGATCGCGGCCGTTTTCGCGCAGCATCTTGGCCTGCCGCTGCTCGCAGAGCCCTCTTCCAACGCCCGTTTCGGGTCCTCGGCCATTGCACCGTATCGCCTGTTGCTCGAAGAGTTCGGTCCCCGGATCGGGAAGGTGGTGGTTTTCGGCCGACCCACGCTTTCCCGGCCCGTTGCTGCTCTGTTGGCCCGCACCGACGTCGAACGCGCCCTCTATGTCCCTGAGCCGGCGTCGTGGTTCGAAACGGGACGGCGACCGGAGCGCATCATCCCCGCGCTCGATGAGTTGCTCACGTTCGTCGGCCGCGGCGCGGACGGCTGGCTTGAGGAGTGGCAGGTGGCAGGCGCTCGCGCGGAAGCCGCCATCCGGCTGCTGCTCGCAGCGGAACCGGCACTGAACGGACTGCACGTTGCGGACGCGGTCTGGGAGGGCACCAGCGGCAACCTGGTGCTCGGGTCCTCCAACCCGATCCGCGACGTCGACCTGGTGGCTTCCGCCGGTTGGCATCCCCTCGAGGTGTACGCCAACCGCGGGCTTGCGGGAATTGACGGGACAATCTCCACGGCAAGCGGGATTGCGCTGGCGGCGGGCATTCCAACCCGCCTGCTGGTTGGGGATCTGACTTTCCTGCACGACGCCGGTGGCCTCCTTCTTGGAACCGGCGAAGAGGAGCCGGACCTGCAGGTCGTGGTGCTCAACGACGCGGGCGGAGGCATTTTCGGGCTGCTCGAACACGGTGAACCGGCTACGATCGAACGCTACGGTCCCGCTGTGGAACGGCTCTTCGGCACGCCCCATGAGGCGGATATCGCCGGGATCGCGGGCAGTTACGGTGTTGCGCACCGGCTGGTTTCCTCAGCCGAGGAGCTTGACGAGGCCCTGGCAGAGCCGATCGGGGGCCGGTCCATCGTGGAGGTCCGGACGAACCGCGCCGGTCTTCGCGATCTTCACGCCCGGGTGAAGGACGCAGTGCGCGAGGCCACGCGGACGGCCCGCTGAGTGCGCACATGATTCCCTCGAAGCGTCATTATGTGCGCACCCACGGGTTAGAGCACCTTCGAGAGGAACTCCTGTGTCCGAGCGTGCTGGGGGTTGCCGAGGACGTCCTCGGGCTTGCCCTGCTCCACAACCACGCCGCCGTCCATGAAGACAACACGGTCGCCTACTTCACGGGCGAAACCCATCTCGTGGGTTACAACCATCATGGTCATGCCGTCACGGGCGAGCTGCTTCATGACGTCCAGGACGTCACCCACCAGTTCGGGGTCCAGCGCGCTGGTGGGCTCATCGAAGAGCATCATGTCCGGGTCCATCGAGAGCGCGCGCGCAATGGCAACACGCTGCTGCTGGCCGCCGGAGAGCTGGGGAGGGAAAGCTTCCGCCTTCTCTGAGAGACCAACCTTTGCAAGGTTGCGCTTCGCAACCTCGATGGCCTCCGCTTTCTTGCGTTTCTTGGCCCGCATCTGCGCGAGCGTCAGGTTGCGGGTGACATTCAGGTGCGGAAAGAGGTTGAACTGCTGGAACACCATACCGATGCGGGTGCGGACCTGGTCCAGGTCCGTTTCCTTGTCGGTGATGTCCACCCCTTCCACCACAATAGTTCCCGAGGTGGGTTCCTCCAGCCGGTTCACGCAGCGCAGGAGGGTGGACTTGCCGGATCCGGACGGCCCGATAACGCAGACCACCTCGCCTTCGTCCACGTGGAAGTCGATTCCCTTGAGGACTTCGTTGTCGCCGAAGCTCTTGTGCAGGTTGCGCACCTCGATAGCGGGTACGCCGGTTTCTTTCGTTGCGGCCATGATCTACCGGCCTCTCTTGTTGTGGCGTTCCAGTTTGGCGACCAGCTGGGTGAGCGGCAGCGTGATGACAAGGTACAGCAGAGCGGCCAGGACCAGCGGGGTTGAGTTGGCCTGGGTGGTGAGGGCGTCGCGGGCAAAGGTGGTGAGTTCGCGTTCGCCCAGCGCCATGCCGACGATGAACAGCAGTGAGGTGTCCTTGATGAGGATGACGAGCTCATTGGTCAGCGGGGGAGTGACAATGCGGAAGGCCTGTGGCAGCACCACTGAAACCATGGTCCAGGAGGGGCGCATTCCCAAGGACCGGGCGGCTTCGACCTGACCCTTGGGTACGGCTTCGATGCCGGCCCGGAGAGTCTCGGCGATGTATGCGGAGGACACGATCATCAGCGCAATCAGGCCGGCGCCGGTGCTGCCGCCCGGGGGTTGCCAACCGGTTGCGATCGGCAGTCCGTAGGCGAATCCGAAGATCACCAGGAGGGCAGGCAGTCCGCGGAACAGTTCGATGTACGCCGTCGCGAACCAGCGGTACGGCAGCACCGGTGAGAGCTTCATCAAGGCGAAGACCAAACCGAGGATCATGCCGCCGACGAAGGCGATTGCTGTGTACAGCACGGTGTTTTTCGCCGCGATGGTGACGATCTCCGGGAACGTCTCCGCAGCAACCTCTAGGTTGAAGAAGTTGTTCTGGATCACTACCCAGTCGGTGGTAAGCACCACGACGGCGACAACGATGATGAAGACCGCATACAGAACGCCCTGAAAGAGCCGTTTACGGGTTGAGGGTTTCACGTGTTTCTACCTAACTTTCAGGAGGTGGACACGACAGCGGCAGTTCCACAATGGGAACTGCCGCTTGGCGTGTGAGGCTTACTGCTCCTCGAAGTAGGTGTTGTAAATCTCGTCGTAGGTGCCGTCTTCACGAAGCGCGGCGAGCTGCTCGTTGATAGCGGCGACCAGTTCTTCGGAGCCCTCAAGGGACATCGCGAATCCGTACTGCTCATCCGTTGGGTATTCCTCGGCGATGGTGAAGGCGCCGTCTTCGGTGTGCCCGATATTCACAGGGAGATCCTGCAGGATGGCGTCGATGCTGCCTGCCTGAATCGCGGCATACATTTCCGCGTCTCCGGGGAACTGCACAATCTCCGTGCCTTCCGGCGCGTTCTCTTCGGTGTAGGTGTAGCCGGTGGTTCCCTGCTGGGTGCCCACGGACTTGCCGGCGAGGTCTTCGATGCTCGCGATGTCCGAATCGGCAGGAACCAGGAGCGACTGCAATGACTCGTAGTAGGGGTCCGAGAACGTGAGGTTCTGCTGCCGCTCCTCGTTGATGGTGATTGCGCTCGCGCCGATGTCGCACTGGTTGGCGGCGAATGAAGCCCCGCTCTGCAGAGGTTCGAACGCGACATCCTCGATCGCGAGTTCCAGTTCCATGCCCTCGGCGATTGCACGCACCAGATCGATGTCGAAGCCGGTGTATTCGCCGTTCTCCTCGAACTCAAAGGGAGGGTAGGGGATGTCGGAGCAGACCGTAAGGCTTCCGGGGTTGACCAGGCCGAGCGGGTTGTCCGCGCCGCCTTCCGATTCGTTTCCGCCGCCGCACGCGGTCAGAGCCAGCGTGCCGACTGCCACAACGGCAAGCGACTTGGAGATCTTGGAGAACATGCAGATACCTCAGCTTTGAACGGGATGTAAAGAAACGTCATGGACGATTCTAGCTGTATAGAGATGTGCATCACAGGCTACAGGTATTGCCTATTGGTAACCAAGCGGTCCTTGGAAAAGATTCAATACCGTAATGGGACGGGAAGGCCCAGTGCCTCGATCATCGGCCGGAACTTACTCCAGGTCTCGGCCAGTTCGGCAGTCGGCTGGGATGCTTCCACGATCCCGCAGCCGGCATACATCCGCACCCGGGTGGGTGTTTCAACGACCGCGCCGCGTAACGCGATACCCCACTCGCCGTTCCCTACGGCGTCCATCCAGCCCACCGGCCCCGCATATGGGCCGCGCTCCAGGTGCTCAAGTTCCCGGATCAGCTCGCCGGCCACAGTGGTCGGCGTACCACATACGGCCGCGGTCGGGTGCAGCGCCTCGACCAGGGCCAACGACGACGGCACCCGGCCCTCGCCGTCGGGCGCCAATTCGGCGGTGACGTCGGAGGCGAGGTGCCAGACGTTCGGCAGTTCCAGCACGAAGGGTTCGCTGTGTGAGGTCATGGTGCGGGTGAACGGCTCGAGCTGGCGGGTGAGGGAATCGATCGCGATTTCATGCTCATGCTGCTGCTTCTCGGACCCGGCGAGAACTCGGTCGGCGTACCCGGCTTCACCGGCCGGGGCCGAGGAACGGTCCAGGGTTCCGGCCAGGACGCGTGCGCGCGCCGTCTGATCCTCGACCTTGATGAGCATCTCCGGCGTTGAACCGATCAGGCCGTCCACCGAGTAGGTCCAGCAGTCCGAATACCGCACGGCGAGTTCGCGGAGCACCTGGGCCGTTGAGATGGGCGATCCCAGCTCAGCCACTACATCACGGGCGAGCACCAGTTTGCTCAGCTCCCCATCACGAATGTGGGCAACACCGCGGCTTACCGCCGTCATCCACTGTTCCTCGGTGAGGATGCCGGGGGCCAGCCGGTCTTCCTGAGACGGCTTCCGCTCGGGTTCGACGTCGTCCAGAAAGGAGGCCAGAGCCGTCTCCGCTGCAGCGGGACTCAGCTCCGCGCCGTCGTCGTCGGTGATGTAGGTCAGCCAGCTTTTGCCATCCCGGCTGCCCACAATGATCTTCGGCACGATCAGGCGCGAGGGGTGGCGTGAGGTTTTGGAGAAGGCGAACGAACCGAAAGCCAACAGTCCGGTACCGGGCCGGGCAAGGGGGTCGACGACGTCGGCGGCGGCGATCACCTCGCGCCACCATTGCTGCCCTTCGGCGAACCGGCCGGGCCCGGAGGTGGTGAAGCGGGCAACCTCACCGAAGCCAACGAGGCCACCGCCACGGCGGATCCAGGTGTGTACGTCATTGCGGATCACGTAGTCGAGCAGGCCCGTGCTGAGCTCGAGATCGCCCCGCTCAAAGGTGATGCTGCGGAGCGCCGGCGCCTGGGTCAGCGGCGTCGCCACTGCGGCAGGGGACGGATTGCTCATGATGCATTAGCGTACTCCCGTCCGCGCTCAGGTCTGGATCGGGCCCGTTTCTGCCGTGATTGGGGGTGCAGTGCAATGTTTGAGACAATAGCGAAGTGAATCGAGCATCGCTGGATAAGCGTCCCGACGAAGTTGCGGCCATGTTTGACGACGTGGCGCCCAAGTATGACGTCGTGAATGACGTGCTCTCGCTAGGGCAAACACACCGTTGGCGGCGCATCGTGGTCGAGGCCGTCGATGCCAAGCCCGGTGACCGGGTGCTGGACCTCGCGGCCGGGACAGGAACCTCCAGTGAGCCGTTCGCTGACGCGGGAGTGAACGTCGTAGCGTGTGATTTCTCACTCGGAATGTTGCGCGTAGGCAAGCGCCGCCGGCCGGATATCGACTTCATCGCAGGCGACGCCACCAACCTCCCCTTCGCCGACAACTCCTTCGACGCCTGCACCATCTCCTTCGGCCTGCGCAACGTGGACAAACCCACCAGGGCGCTTGAGGAGATGCTGCGCGTGACCAAGCCAGGCGGCCGGCTGGTCATCGCCGAGTTCTCGCAGCCCACCATTGCACTCTGGCGCACCATGTATACCGAGTACCTCATGCGCGCGCTCCCCGCCATCGCCACGAAGGTCAGCTCCAACCCGGACGCATACGTCTACCTCGCCGAGTCCATCCGCGCCTGGCCCAACCAGGACCAACTCGCCGCCTGGATCAGCGGAAGCGGCTGGGATTCGGTTGCGTACCGCAACCTCAACGGCGGCATCGTAGCCGTACACCGTGCCACCAAGCCGGAGGGCGCCATTACGACGACGGCGGCCGCCTCCCAGACGCGCGGACGGCGGCGCAGCAGCAGGGCTGCCAACTAAGTGTCAGTCCTCATCCTCGGCGCTGGACCCGCTGGTTCCACCGCTGCGTACTACCTGGCTGCGGCCGGCATCGAAACCACTGTTCTCGAGAAGACTTTCTTCCCGCGTGAAAAGGTGTGCGGCGATGGCTTCACGCCACGGGCGGCGCGGGAGATCCAACTGTTGAGCCTGCCCCACGGCGAGGAACTGGGGTGGCGGCGTAACAAGGGGCTGCGACTCATCGCCGGCGGACGCACTGTCGAGATGCCGTGGCCCGAGCTTTCCGACTTCCCGTCCTACGGGCTGGTCCGAACCCGGTTTGGCTTCGATGAGCAGCTGGCCGCGCACGCGCGCTCGGCCGGTGCGCAGATTCTGGAGGGACACTCCGTCACCGAAGCGGTGCGGGACAAGACCGGGCGGGTGACCGGCGTCGTCGTCAATGTGCTTGGTCCCGACGGGAGGCGTACCGGCGAGAAGAAGACCTTCACGGCCGACGTCGTGCTGGCGGCGGACGGCAACTCCACGCGGACGGCCGTGAGCCTCGGCATGGCCAAGCGGGATGACCGGCCCCTTGGTGTGGCCGTGCGGACGTACTTCAACAGCCCGCGCCACGAGGACCCGTGGATGGAGGGCTGGCTTGAGCTGCCGGATGCCACCGGGAAGCCGCTGCCCGGGTACGGCTGGGTGTTCGGCGTGGGAGACGGCACATCGAACGTGGGGCTGGGGATCCTGAATTCCTCTGCATCGTTCGGCAAGCTGGACTACAAGCAGGTGCTGCGGGACTGGACCGCCGGAATGCCGGCCGAATGGGGGTTCTCCGAGGAAAACCAGGAGGGCGAGATCCGCGGCGCTGCGCTGCCCATGGGGTTCAACCGGACGCCGCACTATCAGCCCGGATTGTTGCTGCTGGGGGATGCCGGCGGGATGGTGTCGCCGTTCAACGGTGAGGGCATTTCCTATGCGATGGAATCGGCCAGGTACGCTGCGGAGTTCATCGAACGTGCCATGGCGGTTGCGCCGGGCCTTGCCCGGGACAACGTGCTGTCCGGTTACGCGGGCTTAATCCGCGATTCCTGGGGGAGCCACTTCACGCTCGGCCGTGTCTTCGCTGCCCTGATCGGCAAGCCGGCGATCCTGCGGCTGGCGCTGCGGACGGGCATGCCGATTCCCGTGCTGATGCGGTTCGTTGTGCGGATGCTCGCCAACCTGACGGATACGCAGGGGAAAGGCTTTGAGGACCGGGTCATCCGGGTTCTTGAGGGCTTGGTACCGGCGACCGGCAACCAGTAGGGCTAGATTCGTGCAGCTACGGGGGCTTCCGACGCCATCGGCTCACCTGAGCTGCACGAAAGTTCCCACGTTCCTCCACCGATAGTGCCTACCGGCCCCCCAACTTTCGCTGGCGCTCAAGTAGGGGCCCTGCCGATAGCGCCTACCGGCCCCCCAACTTTCGCTGGCGCTCAAGTAGGGGCCCTGCCGATAGCGCCTACCGGCCCCCCAACTTTCGCTGGCGCTCAAGTAGGGGCCCTGCCGATAGCGCCTACCGGCCCCCCAACTTTCGCTGGCGCTCAAGTAGGGGCCCTGCCGATAGGCTTAGGCACATGACGGATTCCTCCCACAGCAGCTGGACCAGCGCCGGCCATCCGCGTCCGATCGTCGACGAGATGGATACTTCCACCGGCGTCATCGCCACTGGTTTGCGACTGCCTGCCGGCTTTGCGCTGATTGCGGAGGACCCCCAACTCGGTCCGGCAGTGTCAACATGCCTTGCGAAGGTCGAGAAGCAGCTGCGTGAGGCGATCGCCAACTCCGACCCGCTCGCCGATGCAACGTCCCGCCACCTCGTCGAAGCCGGTGGCAAGCGAATCCGTCCGCTGCTGACCATCCTCGCCTCCCACCTCGGGAACGCAACGAGGCCGGAGGTGGTGGTTGCCGCCGTCGTCGTCGAATTGACCCACCTCGCCACCCTCTATCACGACGACGTCATGGACTCCGCGCCTTACCGCCGCGGCGCTCCGACCGCGCACGAGGTGTGGGGAAACTCCGTTGCGATCCTGACCGGAGACCTGATCTTCGCACGGGCGTCGATTCTGGTCTCCGAACTGGGAAGCCGCGCCCTCGGGATCCAGGCCCGTACTTTCGAGCGGTTGTGCCTTGGGCAGCTGCATGAGACCGTGGGGCCACAGGACGGCGAGGACCCGGTAGCGCATTATCTTTCGGTCATCGCTGACAAGACCGGTTCGCTGGTCGCAGCCTCGGGTCAGCTCGGTGCAATCTTCGCGGATGCGCCGGCGTCAGCTGTCGACGTCATGGTCTCGTACGGCGAGAAGGTCGGCGTGGCATTCCAACTGGCCGACGACGTCATTGACGTCACCGGGCTGAAGGTGAAGTCCGGCAAATCACCAGGCACGGACCTGCGGGAAGGCGTTCCCACTCTCCCGGTGCTGCTACTGCGGCAGGCGGCCACTTCCGGCGACGAATCCGCTGTGCGGGTGCTCGCCCTGGTGGACGGGGACCTCACCTCGGATGAGGCCCTGGCTGAGGCGGTCTCTGCCCTTCGTGAGCACCCGGCAACCCAGGAGGCCTGGGCGGTTGCACAACAGTGGGCTGACGACGCCGTCGCCGCGCTGGATCCGCTGCCCGACACCACCGTGAAACAGGCGCTGGCGAGCTTCGCGCAGGCTGTCGTCAGCCGCGACGTCTAGCCAGGTCTCGGCGCACCGTGAACCCGAGCCCGAGGGGGAACTCAGGAATCCAGTGCAGCTCGAAGCTCCGCTGCTTTCCGCGCCCGCACCGCCCGATCCACGATCGGACGCTTGGGCGTGAAGTAGAAGCCGTCCTTGTGCCAGCGGGGAAGTATGTGCTGGTGGTAGTGCCAGACGTGCTGGCTGCCTGCCGGCTCGTTGTGCTGGCGGGTTGAAACGCCGTCCGGGTTCCAGGCGCGTTTGATGGCGATCGCCATGTCGCGGCTGACGGTCATGATGCGGCCGGCGACGTCGTCGGGCAGTTCATACAACAGTTCGTAGTGCGCCCGCGGGATCACCAGGACGTGGCCGGGGTGGGGTTCGAATCCGTGGGAGGCGATGAAGGCCAGGACAAGCTCATCGGAGTAGATCAGGTCGCCGGGCTCGCAGAGGTTGGACTCAAACCTGAACTCACCGGAGGCGAGATCACAGAACGGGCACTCGTACCCCTCAGGGGCGTGGCGGACCCAGTTCATTCCGCCTCAACGTCGTCTTCAAACACCCACTCGAACATATCCAGCATGAATTCGCTGAAGGTGCCTTCCTCGTTCTTCCAGGAGGCGCGGGCATTGTTTCGGCGCCACACGATGGGATCGGGGACGCTCAGCTGGTCAGCGCGGATGCCCCACACGAACTTCTCGTCCACGTCTTCCATGAAGAGCAGGTAGCCGTCCTCGATCTCAAGCTCGTCCGGGTCCCAGACGTAGTGGAACGCTTCCATGATGTCCTCGGCCGCACCGACGGCGAGGTAGAACTCGCGCAGCGCCAGCGGAAGCGGGAAGTCCTGGTCCTGACGCATCTCCGCCAGTTCGTTTTCGGAAAGCCCGTCTTCAGCGACCCAGGGCTCGTCGAAGTAGGTGGGCACGAGGGCGCGGAATTTATCCAGGAACAGCTCGGTCACAGTGGCTCCAGGTGAAGGTAGGGGGATGCTGTAATCCTATCCCTCCCGCGGGGGCCTGAATTGCCGTGGCACCCGTGTGGCCAGTGGCGCCTGCCAGCCGGCACGCCATGCCAGGACGCGCAGCAGGAATACCAGGCCCGCGACGGCCACGCCTGTCAGCACGTTGAACCAGTCCAGCTTCGCAAGGACCACGGTCAGGGCGGCGCCGAGGAATGCGGGAAGGGCATAGATGTCGCCCGGATTGAACAGTTGTGGAACTTCGTTCGCAACGACGTCGCGCAGGAGGCCGCCCCCGACGGCGGTCGTCACGCCGAGCAGTACCGCCGCCACAGGGTTCAGGCCGGCATCAACAGCTTTCAGCGCACCGACGATGCAGAAGAGAGCCAGCCCACCGGCGTCGAACAGGACCAGGAGTTTGCTGACCTTCTCAAGCCGGGAGAACAAGAAGTACACCAGCGACGTGGCCAGCAGGGGCGGCGCAAGGTAGAGCGGGTTGGAGAAGGCCACGGGCACGACGCCGATGATGACGTCCCGTGCCACGCCGCCGCCCAGTGAAACAAGACAGGCCAACAGCAGCGATCCCACGAGATCAAAGCCTTTGCGTGCAGCAAGCAGCGATCCGGACACCGCGAAGAAGAAGACGCCGAACAGGTCGAGGATCAGCGCGGCGTTCATGGGAGCTTCCGGTTGGGGGCGGCACGGGACACAACTGTCAATTGTTGCCTAGCGGGTGCTTCAATTGCCAGCATGCAGACACATGAGCATCCCGTCCTGGTTGCCTGCTCCCATGGCACTAGCAGCACCGAGGGACAGGCAGCCGTCAACCGCATGCGCGATGAGATGCGGTTGCTAAGACCCGGGTTGGACATCCGTGAAGCCTACGTTGATGTCCAGCAGCCCGATCTTCCGGACGTGGTGGCTGCCCTTCCGGACGGGCCCGCGGTCATCGTGCCGCTGCTGCTGTCCGTGGGTTATCACGTGAAAGTGGACATTGCCGAGGCGGTTGCCGGCCGTCCTGGAACCGTTGCTTCAGCGCCTCTCGGACCGGACCCGCGGCTGGCGAAGCTGCTCCAGCAGCGCCTGGAGGAAGCGGGCGTGGAGGCGGGTGCCGCCGTCGTACTGGCTGCCGCGGGCTCGTCGGATCCTTCCGCGGCTGAAGACGTGAGCAAGCTTCTGGAACAGCTCGCGGAACTGCGCACGGGCCGGATCCTCGCAGGTTACGGAGCGAGCGCCAGGCCGTCGGTCCCCGAGGCTGTTCAGGAACTGCACGACGACGGCGCCGCGCCCGCGATCGCCTCCTACCTCCTGGCGCCGGGCTACTTCCATGACCAGCTCTCGAAGGCGGGTGCGAGCGTAGTGACGGACCCACTCCTTCCGGAAGTAATGCTCGCGCAGATCGCACTGGACCGCTACGACGAAGCATGTGCCCAGCTCGGCGTGTGAATCCTTGTCAAGGTCCTGACGCGATTGTGACGTGAGGTGTCTTCACGTGAACGGGTGTTGCCGGACCTTTGATGGGGTTCAGGAGCCGGTCCTACTGTTTTTACATGACGAGTTCAGTCGTGACCGACGCCGCCCAGGCCAACGCTGCCGCGCGGACCAAGCCTGCGCGGGCAAACCGGCCTGCCGCCAAGCCGCATGGCCAGTGGAAGGTGGACGGCACCACTCCGCTCAACGCCAACGAAACCTGGAAGCAGGAGGACAACGGGCTCAACGTCCGTGAGCGGATCGAGCAGATCTACTCCAAGAACGGTTTCGAATCGATCGACGGCACCGATCTCCATGGGCGTTTCCGCTGGTGGGGTCTGTACACGCAGCGCCGGCAGGGGATCGACGGCGGCAAGACCGCCACGCTTGAGCCGCACGAACTCGAAGACAAGTACTTCATGCTCCGCGTCCGCATTGACGGCGGGGCCCTGACCACGCACCAGTTGCGCGTCATCGGCGAAATCTCGACGGAGTTCGCGCGGGACTCTGCGGACATCACTGACCGCCAGAACATCCAGCTCCACTGGATCCGCGTCGAGGACGTTCCTGAAATTTGGAACCGGCTGGAGGCCGTGAACCTCTCCACGACGGAAGCATGCGGTGACGTTCCCCGCGTGATCCTCGGCTCGCCGGTCGCAGGTATCGCCAAAGACGAAATCATTGATCCCACACCGCTCATCCACGAACTGAGCGAGCGGTTCATCGGTGACCCCGAACTGGCGAACCTCCCGCGGAAGTACAAGACCGCGATCACCGGACACCCCAGCCAGGACGTGGTCCATGAGATCAACGATTTCGCTCTCGTCGGCGTTGTCCACCCGGAACTCGGAGCAGGTTACGACCTGTGGGTCGGCGGCGGGCTCTCCACGAACGCGCGTCTCGCGGAACGCCTCGGAGCATTCGTGTCCGCCGATGTCGCTGCCGAAGTATGGCTCGGCGTCACCAGCATCTTCCGCGACTACGGCTACCGCCGCATGCGCACCAAGGCCCGCCTGAAGTTCCTCCTCAATGACTGGGGACCGGAGAAGTTCCGGCAGATTCTGCAGGACGAATACCTCGGCTTCGAACTGCCGGATGGCCCGGCCGCGCCGAAGCCGCCAACCCCCGGCGACCACGTGGGCATCCACGAACAGAAGGACGGCAAGTTCTTCATCGGCGTTGCGCCGACGGTGGGCCGCGTCTCCGGCACCATCCTGACGTCCCTCGCCGACACGCTCGAGGCACACGGCACCACGCGCCTGCGCACCACCCCGCACCAGAAGCTTGTGATCCTCGACGTCGAGGAGGATCACGTTGAATCCCTCGTCGCTGAACTCGACGCACTGGGCCTCTCCGCCCGGCCGTCACTGTTCCGCCGTTCCACCATCGCGTGCACCGGCATCGAGTACTGCAAGCTCGCGATCGTCGAGACGAAGGTGACGGCAGCGACGGCCATCGCCGAACTTGAACGCCGCCTGGCCGACCTCGTTGACAACGGAACCCTGACGCAACCCATCGCCCTGCACATCAACGGCTGCCCGAACTCCTGCGCCCGCATCCAGACGGCGGACATCGGCCTCAAAGGCATGATGCTTCCAACGCCCGACGGCGATCCCACGCCAGGCTTCCAGGTTCACCTCGGTGGCGGACTCGCGGACTCCAACCGCGAAGAGGCGGGCCTCGGCCGCACCATCCGCGGACTCAAGGTCACCGTCGACAATCTCCCCGACTACGTCGAACGCGTGGTCCGCCAATACGCCGCCGACCGTAAGAACAACGAGACCTTCGCCGAATGGGCGCATCGCGCCGAGGAAGGAGTGCTGCAGTGAGTGAGGCCCCTGAGTTCACTGCCGTGTCGGATCAGGCGCGTCTTCCCCGTCGCTCAGAAGAGGAGCTGCGGGCGTTGGCTGCGGCCGGTGCCGAGGAACTCGGCTGGGATGCCGATTCCCGGGACGTCATTGCGTGGGTTGTGCGGAACTTCGACGTTTCCCAGGCCGCAGTCGCCTGCTCCATGGCCGATGCGGTGCTTCCGCACCTGGTCTCACAGCAGTATCCCGGCGTTGACGTCCTGTTCCTTGAGACCGGGTATCACTTCACCGAAACCCACATCACGCGGGACGAAGTCGCGGAGCAGCTCGACATCAACATCGTCAATGTCATGCCCGAACAGACCGTGGCTGAACAGGATGCTGAATACGGCAAGGACCTGTTCGGTCGGGACCCTGCACAGTGCTGCGCACTCCGGAAAATGGACCCCCTCAAGAAGGCCCTGTCCGGTTACGAAGTCTGGTTCACCGGTGTCCGCCGAGACGAAGGCCCCACACGGACCAACACCCCGTTGGTGACCTGGGACCATGTCCACAAACTGGTCAAGATCAACCCGGTTGCTGCGTGGACCTTCGACGAGCTGCTCGACTATGCCGGAGAGCACCAGGTGCCCGTCAACATGCTCCTCTCCAACGGCTACCCCTCGATCGGCTGCAAGCCCTGCACCCGTCCAGTAGCCCCAGGAGAAGACCCACGAGCCGGCCGTTGGGCCGGCCTAGCGAAGACAGAGTGCGGAATCCACCAATGAGCCACACCACCCAAACCATTGAGGACGCTAGCGTGAAGACTGAAGGTGCCCCCCAAAGCGCAGAGGCAGCAAATGCCGGCCAGGGAGTGGCATCTAAGTCTGCTGGCGAGGGCACCGCCGCGAGCTTGCGAGCGGTGGGAAGCCAGCCGACGCTGTCGAAGCCGCGTGGCGGACTGATCGAAGATCAGCCGCGCGGCGAAGGGGCGGGGCCGGCATTTGCTGCCTCCGCGCCCACAGCGAAGCGGCTCTCAAGCCTCGACGCCCTTGAGTCCGAAGCGATTCACATCATTCGCGAGGTTGTTGCCGAGTTTGAGCGGCCTGCGCTGCTGTTTTCGGGCGGCAAGGATTCCGTGGTCATGCTGCACCTTGCCACGAAGGCTTTCTGGCCCGGGAAGGTTCCGTTTCCGGTGCTGCACGTCGATACGGGGCATAACTTCCCAGAGGTCATCGAGTTCCGGGACCGGACTGTCGAGCGGCTTGGCGTGAGGCTCGTTGTCGGGTCCGTCCAGGAGTACATCGACCGCGGTGAGCTGCAGGACCGCGCCGACGGCACCCGGAACCCGCTTCAGACGGTTCCGCTGCTGGACACCATCAACGCCAACAAGTTCGACGCCGTTTTCGGCGGCGGCCGTCGCGATGAGGACAAGGCACGTGCCAAGGAACGGATCCTGAGCCTGCGCGACGAATTCGGCCAATGGGATCCCCGCAACCAGCGGCCTGAGCTGTGGAATCTTTACAACGGCCGGCACACAGTCGGCCAGCATGTGCGCGCCTTCCCGATCAGCAACTGGACCGAGTTGGACGTGTGGCGTTACATCGAACGCGAGAACATCGAGCTGCCGGGCCTTTACTACGCCCATGAGCGTGAGGTGTTCCGCCGCGACGGGATGTGGCGTGCAATCGGCGACGTTTCCCTGCCCACCGAGAAGGAAACCGTTGAAACCCGCACCGTCCGCTACCGGACCGTGGGTGACATGTCCTGCACCGGCGCCGTCGAATCTGACGCCGCGGACGTTGCGGCAGTAGTACGCGAAGTAGCCCTCAGCACCCTCACCGAACGCGGCGCAACCCGGGCAGATGACCGGATTTCCGAAGCCGCGATGGAAGACCGCAAGAAAGACGGGTACTTCTAATGAGCACAGCAGTTCAGAGCACCACCGCAGTAGAAACCGCCCTCGAGCACTCGACCCTGTTCCGGTTCGCCACGGCGGGCTCGGTCGACGACGGCAAGTCCACCCTCGTGGGCAGGCTCCTGCACGACAGCAAGTCGGTCCTGGCCGACCAGCTCGACGCCGTTGCCCGCACCTCAGCTGAGCGTGGTTTCGGTGGCGAGCGCGGGGGACTGGACCTTGCGCTGCTCACCGACGGACTGCGTGCCGAGCGTGAACAGGGCATCACCATCGACGTGGCGTACCGCTACTTCGCCACCGCGAACCGCACCTTCATCCTCGCGGACACCCCCGGGCATGTGCAGTACACGAAGAACACCGTGACCGGCGCGTCCACGGCCGACGCCGTCGTCGTACTCATTGACGCCCGCAAGGGCGTGCTGGAGCAGACCCGCAGGCACCTTGCGGTGTCGAGGCTGCTGCGCGTCGCGCACATCATCGTGGCGGTGAACAAGATCGACCTCGTGGACTACAGCGAAGCCGTCTTCCGCGATGTCGAGGCCCAGCTCAAGCAGGCCGCCCGGGAGCTCAAGGTCGACGAACCTGCCATCATCCCCGTTTCCGCCCTTGAAGGCGACAACGTGGTGGACCGGTCGGCGAAGACCCCCTGGTACAACGGTCCGTCGCTCCTGGAAACCCTCGAGCAGCTGCCGGCGTTGGCGGATCTTGAGACGGACATCGAGGCGTTCCGCTTCCCCGTGCAGACGGTCATCCGTCCGCAGGGCGCTGTGGCACCCGGGCTCGACGCGGAAGGCTACCGCGACTACCGCGGGTACGCGGGACAGGTTGCGGCCGGCTCCATCCGCGTAGGCGACGCCGTGACGGTGCAGCCGTCCGGCCGTGAAACCACGGTGACCGGCATCGACTTTGCAGGGCAGGAGCTCGTTGAGGCTTTCGCGCCGCAGTCAGTGGTGCTTCGTCTCGCCGACGACATCGACATCGCCCGAGGAGACCTCCTCGCCGAAGCGGGACCCGCAGCAGCCCTTCCTCAGCCCACCCAGGACCTCTACGCAGCACTCTGTTGGCTGTCGCCGAAGCCGCTGAAAGAGGGCTCGCGGCTCCTCATCAAGCACGGCAGCAAGACGGTCCAGGGACTGGTTCGCCAGGTCATCAACAAACTGGATCTCTCCACGTTCGCCGATCAACCGGCGTCGGGCCTTGAGCTCAACGACATCGGGACCGTCCACATTCGCCTGGCAGCACCGCTGCCCGTGGACAACTACGTGAACTTCCGCCGCACCGGAGCTTTCCTGGTCATCGACCCCTCCGACGGCAACACCCTGGCCGCAGGCCTGGTGGAATCCGACCACCTGGAACTGGCGGCCCGCGAGGACGAACGTTATGACATATGACCGCCCCACAGATTCCATCAACCGGCCCGTTAACGAGAACCTGAACAAGCGCTCCTCCAAGCGCGGCTTCCTGCTGAAGAGCCGCGTGGTCGAGGGCGTCATCGCCGGTTTCGCGGTGGTCGCCGTGGCGACCGGCGCAGCAATCGCCGCCTACGCCTCGGCGCAGTCAGCACCGGAACCAACGACGACGGCGGTCCCCGTCTCCGACGCCGAGGAACTTCGCCTGGGCTACTTCGGTAACCTCACCCATGCGCCCGCCCTCGTGGGGCTGGAGAATGGTTACTTCGCTGAGGAACTGGGCGACACAAAGCTGTCTACCCAGGCCTTCAACGCCGGACCTTCTGCCATCGAGGCGTTGAACGCCGGTGCCATCGACGCGACGTTCATAGGACCAAACCCGGCCATCAACTCGTACGTCCAGAGCAACGGTGAGTCGCTGCGGATTGTGGCCGGTGCAACCGCCGGTGGTGCGCAACTGGTCGTGAAGCCCGGCATCGATTCCCCCGAGGACCTCGCGGGTGCAACCCTTGCCTCGCCGCAGCTCGGCAACACCCAGGACGTCGCGCTGCGCGTATGGCTCCACGAACAGGGTTACGAAACAACAACCGAGGGAGGCGGGGACGTAGCAATCATCCCCACCGAGAACGCAACCACGCTCCAGCTGTTCCAGAACGGCGACATCGACGGCGCCTGGCTTCCCGAACCGTGGGCTTCCCGCCTGGTGGTCGACGCCGGAGCCGAAGTCCTGGTGGATGAGGCGGAGCTGTGGCCCGAGGGCAAGTTCGCGACGACGGTCCTCGTGGTGAACCGGCAGTACCTCGCGGAACACCCGAACCAGGTCAAGGCCCTCCTTCGGGCAGAGGAACGCGCCATCACCTGGCTGAACGAGAACCCGGAGCAGACCCCGGACCTCATCAATGCCGGCCTTGAGGCGGCGAACGCCAAGCCGCTGGCCGCACCGGTCGTCGAACGCGCGCTGGAAAACGTCACTTTCTCCCAGGAACCGCTGGCTGATGCGCTCGGTGAACTGCTCAAGGACGGGGTTCAGGCCGGTACAACGGATGACGCGGACCTCGCAGGCATCCTCGACCTCACCCTGCTCAATGACCAACAGGTGGAAGCCGGGCTGCAGGAGTACGAAGACGCCGGGCTCGGCGCAGGAACAGCACCGTGAACCCGCCCGCGCAGATCGAGATCTCAGGTCTTTCCAAACGGTTCGCCGCCGACGCGCCGCTGGTGCTCGACGACGTCAACCTTCGCGTCGCGCAGGGTGAGTTCGTTGCGCTGCTCGGCGCATCGGGTTGCGGCAAGTCAACCCTCCTGAACCTGATCGCCGGACTGGAGGAGCCGACGTCGGGCAATATTGCCTCGCCGAAGGCTGCGTTCATGTTCCAGGACGCCTCGCTTTTCCCCTGGTTGTCCGCCCAGGCGAACGTCGAACTGGCGCTGCAGCTGCGTGGTGCGGGCAAGGCGGAACGGCGCACGGAAGCCGCACGGCTGCTCGAGCTGGTCCACCTTTCCGATGCAGCGCACAAGCGTCCGCACGAGCTGTCCGGCGGCATGCGCCAGCGGGTGGCCCTCGCGCGGTCGCTCGCCCAGAACCGCGACGTGCTCCTCATGGATGAGCCGTTCGCCGCACTGGACGCCATTACCCGCGACCTGCTGCACGACGAGCTGCAGCGGGTATGGCGTGAGACCGGCCGAACCATCGTTTTCATCACGCACAACGTCCGTGAGGCCGTCCGGTTGGGCCAACGCGTACTGCTCATGTCTTCCCGTCCGGGACGCGTTGTTTCCGAGTGGGTTGTCGGGGAACAGGATCCTGCGGCATTGACGGCGGAAATCACCACCGAGCTGCGGAAGGAGATCCGCCGCCATGCAGCCTGAACCAGCTCTCATCCAGCGCGAAGACGGGATCGAGGACGTTCCAGTAAAACCGGCGTCGTTGACCGCCGAGGACGATCGCGCCCTCGAGAAGGGGCTCGACGCCCTCCAGCAGGAAACCAGCGTCCGGTCCTCCTGGAAGGCGAGCATCACCAAGGCGCTCCTGCCGGTCGCGGCGCTCGCCGCCGTGATCTACGCCTGGCAGATGTACATCTGGATTGCCCGCCCGCGCCCTGACCAGCTTCCCGGCCCCGCCGATGTCTTCGGCACACTGGGCACGCTGTGGCAGAACGGCGAAGCGGTGGAGACAGTCCTGACCAGCCTGCAGCGCGGCGTCGTCGGCTTCGTGATCGCTGTGGTCATTGCCACGCCGCTCGGGTTGCTGTTGGCCCAGAGCAGGATCCTCCGCGGGGCATTCGGACCGCTTATCTCTGGCCTGCAGGTACTGCCGTCCGTCGCCTGGGTGCCGGCCGCCGTCATCTGGTTCGGGCTCAGCGATGCCACCGTGTACTTCGTGGTGCTCATGGGCGCCATTCCGTCGATCACCAACGGACTGATCGCCGGCGTCGACCACGTTCCCGACCAGCATCGGCGCGTGGGCCACGTCCTTGGAGCAAGCCGTTGGGAACTTGCCACCCGCATCATCCTTCCGGCCGCGCTGCCCAGCTACGTGTCCGGGCTGAAGCAGGGCTGGGCGTTCTCCTGGCGCTCGCTCATGGCCGCGGAAATCATCGCCACCGGCGGCACACTCGGGTTCGGCCTCGGCGCGCTGCTGGACCAGGGCCGCCAGTTCTCGTCGATGGCAACCGTGATCGCCGCGATCCTGCTCATCCTTTTCATTGGCATCGTGGTGGAACTGCTCATCTTCGGTCCACTCGAACGCCGCCTGCTGCGCCGCCGTGGCCTGCTCATCGGAGGATCACAATGACCTACCCCCTCGGATTGCAGTTACGTGGACGCAAGGTCCTCGTGGTCGGCGGCGGCCCTGTGGCCGCGCGCCGCATCCCCGCCCTCCTCGACGACGGCGCCCTGGTCACCGTCGTCGCACCCTACGCCTGTGAGGACATCAGCGAGCGCGCAGCTGCTGGTTCGCTTCAGTGGCTGCAGCGGGAGTACGTCCCCGCCGATCTCGACGGCGCCTGGCTGGTCCTCAGCCATTCCGGTACTCCCGCGGTGGAGGACCGGGTGGCTGCCGACGCCGATGCCGCCCGCGTCTGGTGTGTCAAGGGCGGCGACCACCAGGCCTCCCGCGCCTGGGTTCCGGCTGTGGCGAAGGTCGACGACGTGAGTGTTGCAGTCAACACCAACGGTGATCCTAAACGGGCCGCTGCACTGCGCGACGGCGTTGCTGCGGCGCTGGACTCCGGCGAGCTGCCGCTGCGGCGCCACCGGCGTTCGCCGTCTTCTGAAGGCGCGGTCGGTTCCGTCGCTCTGGTGGGCGGCGGACCTGCCGACGCCGGCCTCATCACAACACGGGGGCGCCGGCTGCTGGCGATGGCCGACGTCGTCGTCGCCGACCGGCTGGGCCCGCGCGCCCTGATTCCCGGACTGGGCGCCGACGTCGAGGTCATCGAAGTGGGCAAGCTTCCCGGCAACCATCCGGTGCCGCAGGACGAGATCAACCGGATCCTCGTTGAGCAGGCGTTGCTGGGCAACCGGGTGGTGCGCCTCAAGGGCGGCGATCCGTACGTGCTCGGCCGCGGCGGCGAGGAAGAAGCGTACTGCCGCGACCACGGCGTGCCCGTGGAAGTGGTTCCCGGCGTCACCTCCGCCATTTCCGTACCCGCAGCTGCCGGCATTCCGGTCACGCACCGGGGAGTGGCGAAGGGCTTCAGCGTCATCACGGGGCACGAGGACATCACTCAGCAGGCCGGGCTCATCCCGGTGGGAAGCGACCACACGCTGGTGCTGCTGATGGGGGTGTCGCTGCTACCAAAGTCCGTGGCGTCGCTCATTAGCGGCGGCCGGCAGCCGTCCACACCGGTCGCTATCATCGAGAACGGATGGATGGATTCCCAGCGGGTCACCACCGGAACGCTCGAAACCATCGCCGGGCTCGCGGCGGTGCGCGGTGTGAAGTCTCCCGCCGTCATCGTGGTCGGTGATGTTGTGACCCTCTCGCCGCACTGGCCAACCAGTCACCTCCCGCTGAGTGTTGAGATAAACACCGAATAGCCCGCTCAAAACGTCATTATCTGCGCACTCAACGCCGACTCAACCCAAGAATAGGAACACAGCCGTGTCGCAACCCACTACCTTCCCCCACGCGCGTGCCTTGCGCGTCGCCGTCGTCGGGTCCGGTCCTGCCGGTGTCTACGCAGCGGACATCCTCACGAAGAGCGAGGCCGTCAAGAGCGGTGCGCTGACCGTCAGCATCGACCTCTATGACCGCTACCCCGCGCCGTACGGCCTCATCCGCTACGGTGTGGCGCCGGACCACCCGCGCATCAAGGGCATCGTGAACGCCCTGCACAAGGTGCTGGACCGCGGGGACATCCGCTTTTTCGGCAACGTCGAGTACGGCACGGACCTCACCATTGAGGACCTCCAGGCCCATTACGACGCCGTCATCTTTGCCACCGGCGCGATCAAGGACGCCGACCTCAACATCCCGGGCATCGAGCTCGAGGGATCCTTCGGCGGGGCGGACTTCGTGTCCTGGTTCGACGGGCACCCTGATGTTTCGCGGGAGTGGCCGCTCGAGGCAAAGGAAATCGCCGTCATCGGCAACGGGAACGTGGCCCTCGACGTGGCGCGCATGCTGTCCAAGCACGCCGAGGACCTGCTGGTAACCGAGATTCCGGACAACGTCTACGCCGGACTCAAGGCATCCCCTGTAACGGATGTGCACGTCTTCGGGCGGCGCGGACCGGCCCAGGTGAAGTTCACGCCGCTGGAGCTGCGGGAACTGTCCCACTCGCGCGACGTCGACATTGTGCTCTACCCCGAGGATTTCGAGTTCGACGCCGAATCCGACCGCCAGATCCAGACGAACAACCAGACCAAGACCATGGTCGGCACACTGACCAACTGGATCGCCGAGCAGCCCGAGGACGTCTCCGAGCTCAAGGCCTCCCGCCGCCTGCACCTGCACTTCCTGCACAATCCGGTGGAGGTGCTCGGTGAGGACGGCAAGGTTGCAGGTATCAAATTCGAGCGCACGGAACTCGACGGCACCGGAAACGCCGTGGGCACCGGTGAGTTCATCGATTACCCCGTACAGGCCGTGTACCGTGCGGTGGGCTACTTTGGGTCCGCCCTTCCGGAGGTCGAGTTCGATCACCGCCGTGGCGTGATCCCGAACGACGGCGGGCGCGTCCTGGATGCCGCCGGCACCCACGTGCCCGGCGTCTACGCCACGGGTTGGATCAAGCGCGGACCGGTCGGCCTGATCGGGCACACCAAGGGCGACGCACTGGAGACCGTCACGTACCTGCTCGAAGACCTGGAGAACCTGCCGGCCGCGAACGCGCCGGAGGAGACCGCCGTCGTCGAGCTCCTTGAAGCGCGCGGCGTGCAGTACACAACCTGGGAGGGCTGGATTGCCCTCGATGCCCACGAACGCGGCCTGGGTGATGCCGCGACCGAGATCGACGGCGTGGTCCGGGAGCGGATCAAGGTTGTGCCGCGTGAGGACATGGTCTCCATCTCCCGCAAGGACACTGCCGAAGTGGAAGTGAGCTAACTCTTCAACAACTATGCGCGCAACTGATGGCGCGTGAGTGGGTGCTCTATAGAGTGGAGGCATCCGGCGTGCGGTGCATCGGACAGATGCGCCGCACGTTCCGCAGTTGACCGTGAGGAGCACCGAACGATGGACAACGTTCTGTCTTATCTGACGTTCAATACCCGGCAGTTCCACGAAATGTCGATGCGGACACGGGTGCTCCTCAGCCAGGCGCCGATGTCCATCACTGTGGGCGTACTCGCGCTCGGAAGTGCGATCCTGCATCCGCAGGTGTGGGAGAGCGCCAGTTACCGCGCCGGTGTGATCATCAGTGCCCTCATCCTGCTGCTGTGCGCGGCCATCCCATGGGATCGGATGAAGTACGGGCTGTTCCTCATCATTCCCGTACTCAACTTCGTTCCCGTGTCCTTCCTGCGGACCGGCGCAGGAACGGAACTTCTCGGAATCGGCCTGCTGGCAGTGTTTCCGGTGGTGTGGCTCTGCGCCTCGGACCTGTACCCGCGGCTGTGCCTGGCGTTGAGCTTCCTCGGGCCGCTGGCCATGATCTGGGTTCCATTGTTCGTGAATGATCCGAACGTCACGGTGACCCAGCTCACGCAATCCATTCTGTTGCCGATCATCATCTTCGGAATTGCCGTGACCATCCGTGTGATGACAGCCAGCATGATGGACCAGCAGCGGGCCATGAAGGACAAGGACCACGCCCTGCAGCAACTACTCCACAAAAGCGCCCAGCGTGAGCGGCTGCTGAACGCTACGGTGAACACCGTCGACGTCGGCCTTCTCGCCATCGACGCGGACGGCCACGACATCCTGTTCAACCGGCGCCAGCATGAGATACACCGGATCGGCCTGCCGAAAGGGAGGGACGACGCACCAGAGAAGGACCTGCTCCTGTTCGAGGCCGACGGCGTGACCCCCGTCCCCGCCGAGATGCGACCGGCGTACCGCGCCGTGCAGGGCGACACCTTCTCAGACCACCTCATCCGGATAGGGGAGCATCCCGAGCAGCGGGCTCTTTCGGTTTCAGCGCGCGTCATGCTGGACGAGGCCGGAAACCGTGAGGGTGCCGTTTTGGCCTTCAATGACGTGACAGACCTCGTTGAAGCGTTGAACGCCAAGGAGGAGTTCGTTGCGATGGTTTCGCACGAGCTGCGCACGCCGCTTACCGTGATCGTCGGCCACCTGGAGATCCTGCTCGACGACGAACCGCCGGCGAACGTACTGTCCGGCCTCAACGTCATCGAACGAAACGTCAGCCGGCTCCGGAGGCTTGTTGACGACCTCCTTGCCGCTGCCGCAGGCACACCGGATGTGTCACCGGTTCCGAGCGACCTGGGGGACATTGCCCGTGAATCCGTGGGTGCCATCGCAGCGCGCGGGAGGGAAGCGGGCGTCGTCGTCGTCAATGATGTGCCGCAGGGGACGAGCGCGCATTGCGACCCTGCGCGCATCGGCCAGGTGCTGGACAACCTGCTGTCCAACGCGGTCAAGTATTCACCGTCCGGCGGGACCGTGACGGTGCGGGCGCAACGCATGCCCGGCTCAGTTGTGTGCGAGGTCGTGGACCAGGGCATGGGCATGAGCCCGGAGGACGCTGCAGAGGTCTTTTCGAAGTTCTTCCGCACGACGGCGGTGCGCGAGGCGGCGATTCCCGGCGTCGGGCTGGGCCTGGCTATTGTGCGCTCCATCGTCGAAGAGCACGGCGGGCAGATTCATTGCCGGAGTGAGTTAGGCCGGGGAACGACGTTCACTTTCGAACTGCCTGACAACCCCGGCGAAGAGGAAAGGGGGCAGCGCGAGGCGGCGGACGACGTCGTCGGGTAGTGCCGTCCTAAAGGATTTCGTGCAGCTCCGGCGGGTTCGAGCGTGTGTCGAGCCCCCAGAGCTGCACGAATCTTTCTATGGAAGCGGCGCTTATCTCGCGGATGCCTCCTCGGCGGTCCCGAGGTCTTCGGGCTGCCGCTCAGGGTCCGGCGCGGGCGTAGGCGGAGTACGACGGCGTTTCATGCCGGCCACGGCAGGATCTTTTCGAAGATCCATCATCAACGCGACGCACAACCCGACCATGATCAACACAAACGGCGCTGCGGCGATGATCGTCAGGGTCTGCAGCGCGCCCAGACTGCCGATGAACAGCAGGACGGCGGCCACCGCTCCGGTCATGGTTCCCCACAGAATGGTCAGCCACTTCCGCGGATTCTCGGACCCGAAGGACGAGAGGGATCCGAGCACAATGGACGATGCATCCGCGCCGGAGATGAAGAATACCGCCACGAGCAGTACCACCAGGATCGACGTGACCGCGGCGAGCGGATACTCGGCCAGTAGCGCAAACATCGCCGATTCCTGACTCTCCGCGTTTGCTGCTGCGATGTCCACGCCGTTGTTCTGCGCGGTGATTGCGGTGCCGCCCCACACGCCGAACCACACGAGGCTCACGGCGCTCGGCACAGCGACGACGCCGAAGATGAACTCACGGATGGTCCGGCCCCGGGAGATCTTCGCGAGGAACGAGCCGACGAAGGGCGTCCATGAAACCCACCAGGCCCAGTAGAAAATGGTCCAGGCAGCGAGCCACTCTTCACCGCCGAATGCGCCGGTACGCATTGCCATCTGGGGCAACGCGAAGAGGTAGTTGCCTGCGGAAGACGGAATCAGTTCGAGGATGAAGACCGTGGGGCCAACAACGAACAGGAACGCGAGCAGCACCAGCGCCGCGATCATGTTGCCGTTGGAAAGCCACTTGATGCCGCGGGAGATGCCGCTGACCGCGGACACCACGAAGCACACGGTCAGCAGCGCGATCAGGCCTACCTGCACCCAGAGGTTGCTCTCGATGCCGAAGACCTCGGTCAGCCCGCCGTTGATCTGCACAACGCCGAGACCCAGGGAAGTTGCCGAACCGAAGAGCGTTGCAAAAATCGCGAAGACGTCAATCGCGCGAAGAGCCTTGATGTTCGTGCGGCCACGGAACAGTGGAGCGAAAGCCGCACTGAAACCGGCACCGCGTCCCTTACGGAACGCCGAGTAGGCAAGGGCAAGTCCGACGACGGCGTAGATCGCCCAGGGATGCAGCGACCAGTGGAAGAGGGTGTAGTTCATGGCCTGACGCGCGGCGGCGTCGGTACCTGGCTCAACACCGTCAATGGGCGGCGTCAGATAATGGGAGATCGGTTCCGTCACGCCGTAGAACATGAGCCCGATGCCCATGCCGGCGCTGAACATCATCGCGATCCATGAGGCGCGGGAGAAGGCAGGCTTCTCATCATCCTTGCCCAGCCGGATGCGGCCGTACTTGCTGAAGGCGAGGAACGCGGCGAAAACCACGAAGCCCGTGGCGGTGAGCACGAAGGCCCAGGAGAAGTTGGATACCAATCCATCGAGGACGCTGCTGGTGACAGTGGCGAACCCGGCGGGGAAGACCACACCAAGAATCACCAGCGCCAGCACGACCACCAGGGACGTGTAAAAGACTGGGCGGTCGAGCACGCCTTTAACTGGCGTTGCGGTTGACGGCCCGGGAGGTCCGGATTGTTCCGGACGCTGCTGAGGGACAGAAGTAGACATAATTCCACGGTAGTCCCTGTACAGATAATGGTCACGTATGATAACCGGCCACGCTGTTGGTGGGTCGAAATGTGAGGAAACTAACTGGAATTCACCCGGTGAGCGTTGCCAGACCCGGATATTCGACGACTATCCCGTCCCGGTCGATCTGAAGCTCGGCAGTGAACCCGTGGTTGTCCGAGCTATAAAGGATAACGCCGTTTCGGTCCTCGCTCGGTGCACGGAGTTGGCTATACATCTGCTGGCTACGGACCACGCGCAGGCTCGGGACCTCCACCCAGGCCATGGCCATGGACGTTTCATCGGCCGGGGCCAGTTCTTCCGAGTGAAGGTTCAACCGCAGGATCGGCATGGTGTTGGTGACCGGGCAAAGACCCAGGTCGCAGTCCAGTGCACCGGTCAGCGATGAGGGGTCATCGATTCCCGCGCCTGGTAGCGGGCACTCGCCCGAGCTGTGCGTCGTACTTGACCAGACGCCGTCGTCGGACCGGTCCAGGTCCAGGTGCCGGCTCCAGCCGTGACCGTGGACGGTCGCGGTAAGCCTGCGGGTCACCCAGCCCTCCGTCGTCGTCAGCGCCCAGCTCATTGCGTACTCATCAGTGCGGGAGGTGCCGTGGGCGCTTAAGCGGCCCGGCTCGAGGTTGATGGTCGCGGTGTCCAGGCGTGCGGCGTCGTCGATGCCCTGCCAGCTGTGCAGCAGGCTCGTATGAAGTTGATTTCCCATTCGCTCACCTTAGAGAGCGGCAGGCCCGCCACGCCAGAGTCTGGACAGAACAGAGTCTAGATTGAAGGGATGACGAGCAACGGGGCAGGCGGCAGTATCGCAATGAGGGCAGCATGCGCGCTGCTGGGAAGGGGTCCTACGAAGCGGCGTTACCTGTCGCCGGAGCGGATGCGCGGAGAGTACTTCGCTCGCAGCTACCCGTCGCCCGTTGAGCCCCGCCATGGTATCCGCAAGCTCGGCAGCGTCAAGGAATCCCGCATCGCCGGTACGCGTGTGCTGACGGTGACGCCGCGGAAACCCTCCGGCCGCCACATCATCTATACGCACGGTGGCACCTATATCAATGAGCTTGTGCGGCCGCACTGGTGGATCATTGCCGAACTTGTCCGTCGGACCGGCGCCGCCGTCACCGTGCCGCTTTACCGGTTAGCGCCCGAGCACTCGTACCGGGAAGGCTATGCGCTCCTGACCGAGGTCTACCGGAGGGTGCTCGACGGCACGGAAGCGGCCGACGTCGTCCTCTCAGGCGACTCGGCGGGCGGCGGACTGGCCGTGGGGCAGGCCCTGCACTTCGCGGCGGAAGGACTGCCCGCGCCGGGTCAGCTCCTGCTGTTCTCGCCGTGGCTGGACATCACCGGAACAAATCCGGAGACAAAGCGTTACCAGCGGGTGGATCCCATGCTTGCCGTGCCAGGAGCGGTGGAAGCCGGATCCTGGTGGGCTGACGGCGAGAACCCACGGCATCCCCTCCTGAGTCCGGTCTTCGCGCAGCCCGACGCGCTCGCTGCGCTCCCGCCGGTTGAGATCCACCAGGGAGACCGTGACATCTGCATGGCGGATACCCGCCTGTTCGAGAGCAGAATGCACGACGCCGGCGGCCGGCTCACCGTGCATACCTACCTTGGCGCCTTCCACGTATTCGTGGCGCTACCGTTTCTTCCCGAATCGAGGGTGGCCTACGGCAGGATGGCCACATTGCTGCGCTGAATCAACCGAATGGCCGGATACTTCCGGTAATTGGCGCCCTTCAGCCTATCTTCGGCGTGTGCCCGCGCCGAGGATCGTTGTATGACTAAGCGAACCGATACCGCCCTCCTGGTGGTCGATGCCCAGGAGTCCTTCCGCCAGCGCACTGATGACTGGGCGGCAACCGCCAACCCAAAGGTGCTGGACCACATCGCACAGCTGGTGGAGCACGCACGTTCCAGCGGCGATCAGGTTGTGTGGGTAACCCACTCTGAGCCCGGGACTGACGGAGTGTTCGATCCAGTGAACGGCCACGTCCGGGTTGTGCCTGAACTCAAACCTGCGGACAACGAGATGCAGGTTACGAAAACCTCGGTCAACGCCTTCACGACCACCAACCTTCAACAGCAACTGACGCTTCGGGGTGTCCGCCGTCTGGTGATCTGCGGGATCCGCACGGAGCAGTGTTGCGAGACGACGGCGCGGGTGGCCAGTGATCTTGGCTTCGACGTGGAGTTCGTGATTGATGCCACGACAACGTCCGGCATTCCAGCGGGAGGGAACTATGGAGACGTTTCCGGTGAAGACCTGATGGATCGGACCGCCGGCATCCTGGCTGCGCGTGGTTTCGCCACGATCGTGACCACTGCCCAGCGGGTGGGAGAACCAGTGGCAGTGTGACGCCAGGAAACCGCGGCGGGCATCCGCTTGGTTCAGTGCTTCGTCGATTGGGCGCGGTGCCTTCGGACCGCTGCTCGATTGCCGCAACGCACTGAACAGTAGCGCTGGCGCCCGTTGCGGGTGACGTCAACAACAACCTGGCGGCAAGGCGCCGCTTCGCAACGGCTCACCCGATGCATGCCTCGGGTGACAAGGTGCAGCGATGTGCCGACGCTGATCACGGCGCGCAACACGGCAGGCAGCCCTTGACCATCATCGCGGTAGTGCAGATGCCAACCCTCGTTATCGTGATCCGTCAGGCGTGGGTACGCTGTGGCCTCTGCCATCTGCGCATTCAACAGCTCGGCCCGCGCGTCCGGGATGGATGTGTCGACGACGCGGAGCCACTCATCTATGACCTGCCGTGTGTGTTCGTGATCCTCCGGGCCCTCCGGAAACTGCATGGTCATGCCGAAATCGCGGGCGCGTGTCACGACGCCCGCCCGGTTGTCAGGCCATGCGTTTGCCAGCGATGCCGCCAACAGAACCGCGTACTCTCCGTAAGGGTTGAGATGCATAAGACTATTACAGCATCGTTGGATCCATGTTTCCTACTCCTGCACAGACAGCCAAGAGTCCAAGTCCCACCGCCGTCGAACATGAGCACGGGTGGATAACCGAATCGTCCCACCGCACCTCAATGGGTTACGTCCTGTATGTGCGGTGCGGAGCCTGCGGCGCTCGCAGGGTGGACAGTGCGAATCACCGGGACGCGGTGCCCTCGCGGCTGAGCCGGACCGCCGGAGCAGACCATGTGCCCACGGGGGCTGGTCGGGAAGATCACGGGGCGTTAGGCTCGGATAAGTAGGCTTATTATCCCGGGGCAGCGGGGAGAATTTTGAGGGGCGCTCATGGGTAGTGTTGAAAGTTCCACGAAGCTTGGCGCCTTGCTGCGCCGGGTAGGGCAGGGTGACCGCGCCGCGTTCACCGAATTTTATGCGGCTACTGCACCGTGCGCCTGTGGCCTCGCGGAGCATCTCCTGCCTGATCCAGTAGCTCACCGCACACTGGTGGAGCGGGCGTATCTCGAGGTGTGGGAACGGGCATCGGAGTACAAGCCTTCCTCAGGCAGCCCTGAAACGTGGCTGATAAACCTGCTGCACCGGCTGGCTGTGCGTGAGCTGCGTGAACACGACGACGCCCGGCCAACACAAACGGACCTCCTGCGCATGATCTATTTCGACGGGCTTACCTACCGGGACATCGCCAAGCGCCTCGGTGTGTCAACTGAAACAATCCGCGGGAGGATCCGCGAGAACCTTGGGTTACTGCGTGCCGGTCGGGTATGAGCGTTTCCGGTCCCTGCTTGAGGAGGAGTGGACGGCATCGCGTGCCGCCCAGGCAGCGCTGAGTGCCGATTTCGCGTCGACCAGTGACCTCCGGCGAGACTCCAACATCGATGACGAACACGATCCCGAAGGGTCCACCATCGCTTTCGAGCTGTCCCAGTCGGCAACCCTGATCCGGGATGTTGATTCGCGGATCGCCGAGGTCGAAGCCGCCCTCCACCGTCTGGATACCGGAACTTACGGCACCTGCGAAGTATGCCATGTTCCAATCGCCGAGGGCAGGCTGGAAGCCCGGCCATGGACGCGCTTCTGCATCAACCACGCGGCCGGTGCGTGAGAATCTATCGCAACCCGCGAACGTTCAACGCGAGGTAGAGGTGCACGCGGTCGGCCGTGATGGACGGGTCGTAGCCGGTCAGGTCCACAATCTGCTGGAGCCGGTAGCGGACCGTGTTCCGGTGCAGCTGCAGCACGTCGGCCACCGCCGCCACCGAACCGTTGAGCGCCAGGTATTTCTCAAGGGTCAGCATGAGTTCGGCGCCGTGCCGTTCATCGAACGCAGCAACCGGGTCCAGCGCCTCCGAAGCAAGGTCTGCCAGCGGTACGTCCTCACTCGCCATGAGAAGTGACGTAAGGCTCAACCGGTCCGGCCGGTTCACGGCCTGGCCGCGGGTGAGGGACTCGCGAGCCTCGAAGTAGCTCCACCGCAGCCCGCTGGGCTGGGCATACCCGCCGCCGAAACCTACTTTCGCGGTGAAACCCGCCCCGTGCAGGTACTCACTGATCTCGCGGCTGAGCGATTCGCCGTCGCTCTCCGGCACCGCGATCACCAACCGATCATCGAGGATGGCGGTCACGACGTCGTCGTGTTTGCCCGGGAGGGGAAGGGTGCGCAAGGCGCGGCGCTGCCCCGTCGCGACGTCGGCAATGACCACGCACTGGCGCCGCACGGTATCGATGCCCGCGCTGCCCAGGCGCGCCGCGGCGTCGGTCCCGGCGATGGTGCCGCGCACCACGTCCTGCAGGAGTTGGCCGACGACGGCGCGCTCGCTCGCCCTCCGCCGCGCCTGGTTGCTCAACTCGACGCTGATCAGGCTCTGGGCGTAAGCAACGATGGCGTCACGCTCATAGGGTTCGGCGATCGCGAGGGTGCAGCGGTCCTTCAGTCCGGTGGCCACGGGTACGCGGTGCCATTCCCGGTCCTGCTCCGCGCCGCTTCCGGTCGCGAAGAGACGCGTTCCGTACTGGGACAGTACGACGTCGGTGCGCAGCAGGGCGGCCAGCTCGCGCAGGAGCTGGGGGAGTCCGCCACCGCCCAGCAGGGCGGACGCGAGGACCTGATGGCCCTTCAACAGGTTCTCGAGACGGGCATAGTGCTCTTCGGACAGTGAATCGGCGACGATCTTGCCGATGGCGATAAACGGGGTTTCGTAAGGAACCCGGAAAACCGGCAGTCCAAGCTCGTCCGCCTGATCAAGAAATGCGGACGGCACCTTTTCGTGGCTAAGGCCGGTACCGAATCCGACCGCCAGCGCTCCGGAGGCGTGCACACGCTTGACGAAATTCCGTTGGGAGGTCGCGGACTTCTGACGCAGGCCGGTAGTGAGAACCACTTCGCCGCCGGACAGGAACGGCTGCGGATCTTCGAGCTCGGTAACGGCGACCCACTGCACCGGGACATCGGTGACGGGGCTTGTGCCCACCCGTTGCAGCTTCAACGCAGGGGCGGCCAACAGAGCGGACAGTGTGATCGCCATAACGTCAACTATAAGGCTTGAAGGTTGTGCGGATGCATCACGGTTTTCCGAATGCATTGTGCGCGTGGACCTAGGCGACGTGGTGCGCACCACGTAGGGTCGGCAGGGAAATCAGAGCCCAGCCCGCGTCGAGTCAGCAGAAATAACTGGTCCTGAGGCACATTGCTAGCTATTTCTACTGACTCGATGGGAACGAAAGGAACCCTGCCGTGGTCACTACCCTGCAGAACTTCATCAACGGCCAGTTCGTTACGCCAACCGGCAGCGAGCTGATCGACGTCGTCAATCCCACCAATGGGGAAGTTGTCGCGAAGTCGCCGGTTTCCGTGCAGGCCGACATCGACGCCGCGATGAGCGCCGCGAAGACCGCCTTCCCGGCATGGAAAGCCGTCACTCCGGGCCAGCGCCAGCTGATGCTGCTCAAGCTCGCCGACGCCATCGAAGCGAACAGCGACGAGTTGGTTGAAGCCCAGCACCGCAACACCGGCCAGGTCCGCGCGATGATCGCATCCGAAGAGATTGCCGCCGGCGCCGACCAGGTGCGCTTCTTCGCCGGCGCCGCACGCCTCCTCGAAGGCAAGTCAGCCGGAGAGTACTTTGAGGGCCACACCTCCTACGTCCGCCGCGAACCAGTCGGCGTCGTCGCGCAGGTTGCACCGTGGAACTACCCGTTCCTCATGGCCATCTGGAAGATCGGCCCGGCGCTCGCCGCCGGCAACACCATTGTGCTCAAGCCGAGCGACACCACCCCGGAATCCACGCTCGTTCTCGCCCGCCTCACGCAGGGCATCCTGCCCGACGGCGTCCTCAACGTTGTGCTCGGAACCGGCGAGACCGGCGCCGCAATGGTGGAGCACAAGACCCCCGCCATGGTTTCGATCACCGGATCCGTCCGTGCTGGTATCGCCGTCGCGACCGGCGCGGCAAAGGGCCTGAAGCGGGCACACCTTGAGCTCGGAGGCAAGGCGCCCGCCGTCGTTTTCGCTGATGCGGATTTGAAGAAGACTGCCGAAGCCATCGCTGAGTTCGCCTTCTTCAATGCCGGTCAGGACTGCACGGCCATTACCCGTGTGCTGGTGCAGGATGAAGCGCATGATGACCTCGTGACCGCGATGGTGGAACACACCAAGACCCTCACAACCGGCGACGCCGATGACACCAGGAACTACTTCGGCCCGCTGAACAACATCAACCACTTCAATTCCGTCAACGCCGTCATGGACGCGCTGCCTTCGCACTGCTCCGTTGCGGTCGGCGGCAAGCGCTCCGGTGACAAGGGCTACTTCTACGAGGCGACCATCATCACCGGCGCCAAGCAGACCGACGACATCGTGCAGAAGGAAACCTTCGGCCCGATCATCACGGTGCAGAAGTTCTCCACCGAGGACGAAGCAGTCGAGATGGCTAACGACGTCGAATACGCCCTGGCTTCCAGCATCTGGACCACCGACCACGGCACCGCCATGCGCGTCTCCCGCGACCTGGACTTCGGCGCCGTCTGGATTAACACCCACATCCTCCTCACCGCCGAGATGCCGCACGGTGGCTTCAAGAGCTCCGGTTACGGCAAGGACCTCTCCATGTACGGCGTGGAGGATTACACCCGCATCAAGCACGTCATGAGTGCGCTGGACGCCTGAGCTCCACGGCACCCTAGAAAGGACCGTTCCAATGACAACGCAGACCACCCACGCACTCCAGCCGCAGTTCCGGCTTGAACAGAAGCGCAGGATCACCGGCAGCTTCCCAGGTCCCAAGTCCGTCGCGCTCAACGAGCGCCGTTCCGCCGTCGTCGCCAAGGGGGTTGCCTCCGGCGTTCCCGTGTACGTGGCGGACGCCGACGGCGGCATCGTGCACGACGTCGATGGCAACTCCTTCATCGACCTCGGCTCGGGAATCGCGGTGACGAGCGTCGGGGCGTCGGATCCCGCCGTCGTCGCCGCCGTCAGGGAACAGGTGGAGCACTTCACTCATACCTGCTTCATGGTGACCCCGTACGAGGGTTACATCGCCGTTGCGGAGAAGCTCGCAGAGCTTACTCCGGGCGACTTCGAGAAGCGCACCGTCCTGTTCAACTCCGGCGCTGAAGCGGTGGAGAATGCCGTCAAGGTTGCCCGCGTGGCCACGGGCCGCACCGCCGTCGTCGCCTTTGATCACGCGTACCACGGACGCACCAACCTGACGATGGCGCTGACCGCGAAGTCCCTTCCGTACAAGGGTGGGCCTGCCGGTAACTTCGGGCCGTTCGCGTCCGAGGTCTACCGTGTGCCGATGAGCTACCCGTTCCGTGAGGAGAACCCGTCGATTTCGGGTGCTGAGGCGGCACGCCGGGCGATCACGATGATGGAGAAGCAGATCGGCGTGGAGTCGCTCGCGGGCATCATCATCGAGCCCATCCAGGGCGAGGGCGGTTTTATCGTCCCCGCCGAGGGCTTCCTGCCGACGCTCGCCGAGTGGGCGCGGGAGAACGGCGTCGTCTTCATTGCGGATGAGGTGCAGTCGGGCTTCTGCCGGACGGGCGAGTGGTTCGCCGTCAACCATGAGGGTGTTGTCCCGGATCTCATCACCATGGCGAAGGGTATTGCCGGCGGCATGCCGCTCTCGGCGGTCACGGGCCGGGCGGACCTGCTCGACGCCGTCCACCCCGGCGGCCTGGGCGGAACCTACGGCGGCAACCCGGTTGCGTGTGCGGCGGCGCTCGCGGCGATCGACACCATGACGGACCTTGACCTGTCGGCACGTGCGCGGCGGATCGAGGAGATTGTGGTTGCGCGCCTGCGTAAGTTGCAGTCGGAAACGGGCATCATCGGTGAGGTTCGTGGCCGCGGTGCCATGCTCGCGATCGAGTTCGTGATGCCCGGTTCGAAGGAGCCCAACCCGGTGGCGACGAAAGCCATCGCGGCCGCGTGCCTCGAGGAGGGTGTCATCATCCTCACCTGCGGCACGTACGGCAACGTGGTCCGGCTGCTGCCGCCGCTGGTGATCGGCGAGGAGTTGCTGAACGACGGCCTCGACGTGCTGGAGGCGGCGATCCGTGCCGTGAAGTAGCTTTTTCGATACAACGACGACGGCGGTCGGCTGGGATTTCCCGGGCGGCCGTCGTCGTCGTTTTGTTGGGCCGTGCCTCAGGCCTTCGGACGCTTGACGGTCAGGAGGTCGCCGACGTCGCACTCCAGCACCTCGCAGATCGCCCGCAGGGTGGAGAAGCGGATGGCACGGGCGCGGTCGTTCTTCAGGATCGACAGGTTTACGATGCTCATGTCCACTCGTCTGCCGAGCTCGGTCAGCGTCATCCCGCGTTGGGCCAGCAACTCGTCCAGGCGGCAGTGGATACCGGTATCTTCAGGTTCCTTTGCGGCCACTAGATGAGCCCGTCGGTATCTCGTCGAAGCCGGTACCCGGCCTCGAATGCTCCGGCAACCAGCACCGCGCCAATCCCGACCACGAACGGCAGAAGGTCCAGTTCCATGATGAAGAACGCGCTGTCATCCCGCGCGGGCAGCAACTGAATTCGTTCCAGAACCGCATGAACGCCGAACATGTGCAGCATTGAGCCAACGGTCCCGCTCACCATGACCGCAATCCCGGTGCCCCCGATGAGCCACGGCAGTCGGCGGGTGAACGGCTCGCGCCGGTAGATCCGCCACCCCAGCCAAGCGAGCATGGCAAGAGCGACGATCACTGCAAGGAACCCGAATGCGGACGCCGAACCGAGGAGCCAACGCTCATCGCTCGTGATGTCTGTCAGGGTGAGCGTCGTGTTTGCGTACTCCGCGTTTTGCACACCCTCAATTCCCTCGCCCAGTGCCGGCGTTTGCAGGTTGTCGAGCGGTACGTCCAGTTCAAGCGGGCCGGGTGCGACGGCGGTCAGTGCACCGGCCACAGACAGTGCCGCGGCGGCAAGTCCAAGTACGACGGCGATTCCCAAGGCAGTGCGCCGGTCAGCCCGTTGCATTGTTGTTCCCATTCAGACCAGTCCATCCGTTTCGCGCTGCAGGCGCGTGCCGATGTGGAAGGCGCCTGCGAAGAGCGCACAGAAGATGCCGAGTACGAGTCCAAGTGCATCGAACTCCGTGAAATAGTAGGTATTCGTGAAGGGCGCACCTTCGAGTGCAATCTCTAGGTCGGCAAGGATGGCCCCCTGCGCGTCCACGAGGATTGCGGGAAACACGAATGCACCTGTGATGTTCAGAGCTGCAACCGCGACCAGTCCGGCGGTCATCATTCGACCGAATGGCCGTTCGAGATAGACGCGCAAGGCCAGCCAGAAGAATACGACGAAGATCGCGACCATGAGCGCCACCGCGACAAGCATGGTTGTGATGAACGGCGTCATAGCGTCACCGCTGACGCCGTGCACTGCCATCGAGAACGAGTCGAACTGGGCTTCAGTCACGTTCGAGCTTTGGCTCCAATTCGAAGGCGGGGTGGCTGCGGGGAACGTTAGATACGTGGTGCCATTCGCGCCGAGAACGATCGCGGCAACGGAAATGAGGAGGAGAACGACGGTGCCCGTCCCCATCAGCAGCATGACCCCGAGCAGGCCGATTTTCTCTACAGCTTTCAGCGCCGCCCGCGGTTTGCCGGGCGAGAGTGCAGTAATCATTGAGACCTCCGAGATTGTTAACGATGTTCGATAACAACGATAGTCGTTAACCTATCGAATGTCGATGATTCACCTCCAGGCACCGAAGATGCCTGCCGCCGTCGTCGTTATTTCTGTGCCGATTCGCCCACCTTCTGGACCATGTGCAGCGTGTTGCCGCGCGACACGCCGCGATTAGGGGAGCAGCACCTCAGCAGGTGGGGGTTCTGGCGCGACGAGGAACCGCGCGCTCTTGCATCCGGGCCCAAGAGCGTCAATAATAAACGAACACCATTCGTTTTGTGACCCCCATCTCACACTGGAGCTTTCCCCATGATTGAAGTGACACGGAGCCAGACGCCGGAGTCCTACGCCCGTACCACGCCGCCCGTCCGTACGCCCCTCCGCGTGGGCCTGGTCCAGCATCGCTGGCAGCCTGACGAGAACGCCGTCAAGGCCGAACTCAACGAGGGCATCGCCCGCGCGGCTGCGCAGGGCGCCAAGGTTGTCTTCCTGCCCGAACTCACCCTGTCCCGCTACCCCGCGGACACCCTGCCCGAGGGCACGCCGGCCGACGACGCCGAAGACCTCCTCACCGGCCCCACCTTCACCTTCGCGGCGGAAGCGGCACGGAAGCACGACGTCAGCGTGCACGCCTCGCTCTACCAGAAGGCGGAAAACCCCGACGGCGATACAGACGGCCTTGGCCTCAACACGGCAATCCTCGTCTCGCCGAAGGGCGAGCTGCTCGCCCGTACACACAAACTCCACATCCCCGTCACCGAGGGGTATGTGGAGGACAAGTACTTCCGCCAGGGCCCGGCCGCTGAAGACGCCTACGCCGTCCACGGGCCTGAGGAGCTGAACGGCGCGCGCCTGGGCATGCCCACCTGCTGGGACGAGTGGTTCCCAGAGGTAGCCCGCCTCTACTCCCTGGCCGGCGCCGACCTGCTCGTCTACCCGACCGCCATCGGCTCCGAGCCCGCGTTCCCCAAGTTCGACACACAGCCCCTCTGGCAGCAGGTCATCGTCGGAAACGGCATTGCGAACGGCCTGTTCATGGTTGTCCCGAACCGCTGGGGCAACGAGGGAAACGTCAACTTCTACGGCTCGTCCTTCATCTCGGACCCGTACGGCCGCATCCTCGTTCAGGCACCCCGCGACGAATCCGCGGTGCTCGTCGCGGACCTCGACCTCGACCAGCGGAGCGACTGGCTCGAACTGTTCCCCTTCCTCACCACCCGCCGCCCGGACACCTACCAGGCCCTGCTGGACCCAGTGGCGGCGCGAAAGCTGGTCGCGTCATGAGGATGCCCGCGGAAACCACGCCGCAGGACCGGGTGTGGATGGCGTTCCCTCCCGGCGGTTACACCCTGGGTGACACCGCCGAAGAAGCTCACGCCGCCCGTAGCACCTGGGCGGCGGTGGCAAACGCCGTCGTCGACTTTGCGCCCGTGACCATGCTGGTTGACCCGGCCGACTTAGGAATCGCCGCCACCTACCTTCGGCCCACGATCGAAGTAGAGACCGCGCCCCTGAATGACGCCTGGATGCGGGACATCGGTCCCACTTTCGTGCACGACGACGACGGCGGCCTCGCGGCCATCGACTGGGTGTTCAACGGCTGGGGTCAGCAGGACTGGGCCCGCTGGGACAAGGACGAACTCATCGGCGCCCGTGTCGCGGAACTGGCGAATGTGAAGCGGATTTCCTCGAAGCTCGTCAATGAGGGCGGCGGAATCCACGTGGACGGCGAGGGGACCGTACTGGTCACCGAAACCGTTCAACTGGATCCCTTCCGCAACCCGGGCCTTACCAAGCGTGACGTTGAAGCGGAGCTCGTCCGGACCCTCGGCGCCACCAAGGTCATCTGGCTTCCACGAGGCCTCACCCGCGACTCCGAACAGTACGGAACCCGTGGCCATGTGGACATTGTCGCCACCATCCCCGAACCGGGAACGCTGCTGGTCCACAGCCAGCAAAACCCGGAGCACCCGGACTACCAGGTGAGCCGCGAGATCATCGCGTACCTCGCCACCACCACCGACGCCGCCGGACGACCCTGGCGCATCATCGAGGTGCCGGCTCCGGAAACCCTGACCGACGACGACGGGTGGGTGGACTACAGCTACATCAACCACCTCGTGGTCAACAACGGCGTCATCGCCTGCACGTTCAACGACCCCATGGACGACAAGGCATTGGCCATCCTCGCTGACGCCTACCCCGGGCGCACCCTCAGAGGCGTCGACGCCCGCGAACTCTTCGCCCGCGGCGGCGGAATCCACTGCATCACCCAGCAGCAGCCTGCTATCAACTGAACTTACGACGAGGTAAGGAAACCCCATGAGCACAACTCAAGTGCGCGCAACGAATGAAAAGTTCTCCAGCAAGGGCCTGAAGACAGGGCAGTTGGGGCTGCTCGCCGTCGTCGTGATCGGCATTTCCACCATCGCGCCGGCGTATGTCCTGACCAGTACGCTCGGGCCCACGGTGCAGAGCATCGGAGTGCACCTGCCTGCGATCTTCATTGTCGGCTTCATTCCGATGTTCCTGGTGGCGCTCGGCTACCGCGAACTGAACTCGGACACACCGGACAGCGGCACCACCTTCACGTGGGTGACCAAGGCGTTCGGGCCGTACATCGGCTGGATCGGCGGCTGGGGGCTGCTGGCGGCGAACATCATTGTGCTGTCCAACCTGGCCGGAGTGGCTGTCGACTTCTTCTACCTCTTCCTCGCACAGCTCACCGGGCAGGAAGCTATTGCTGACCTCGCCGGGATCCGCTGGCTCAACATCCTCACGTGCCTGGTGTTCGTCGGTGCGGCTGTATGGGTTTCCTGCCGCGGTGTGAAGACCACCAAGGCCGTGCAGTACGGTCTCGTGGGGCTGCAGGTAGTGGTGCTCGCCTGGTTCGTGATTGCTGCGTTCAGCAGGATTGGTCAAGGAACAGACCCTCAGGCGATCGCCTTCTCCTGGGACTGGTTCAACCCGTTCGGCATCGACAGCTTCTCAGCCTTCGCGGTCGGCCTCTCGCTCTCGATCTTCGCCTTCTGGGGCTGGGACGTCTGCCTCACCGTCAGCGAGGAAACCCGCAACGGCAAGAAGACCGCGGGGCTCGCAGCCGCGGTGACCGCCGTCGTCGTGCTCGGAATCTACCTGCTCGGGGCGATCGCCACGGTGATGTTCGCCGGCGTCGGGACCGAGGGTGTCGGCCTGAATAACCCGGACATTTCCGAGAATGTGTTCGCCGCGCTGGCCGCCCCGGTCATGGGACCGTTCGCGATTCTGCTCTCGCTCGCGGTGCTGTCCAGTTGCGCCGCGTCGCTGCAGTCGACGTTTGTCTCGCCTGCGCGTAGCCTGCTCGCTATGGGGTACTACAAGGCCCTGCCGGACAAGTTTGCCACCGTGCACCCGAGGTTCCGTTCGCCGGTCTTCGCGACCATAGTTGCCGGCGTGATCTCGGCCGGTTTCTACTCGCTGATGCGGGTGATCAGCGACAACGTCCTGAATGACACGATCATGGCGCTCGGCCTCATGATCTGCTTCTACTACGGGCTCACCGCACTGGCCTGTGTCTGGTATTTCCGCCGCACAGCCTTCGCGTCCGCCCGCAACCTGGTGTTCCGGTTCCTCGCACCCCTGCTGGGCGGACTCGGCCTGATCGTCGTGTTCCTGCAGACCGCGATCGACAGCTGGGACCCCGCATTCGGCAGCGGCTCGGAGGTCTTCGGCGTAGGGCTGGTGTTTGTGATCGGCGTCGGAATCATCGCCCTCGGCATCCTCGTGATGCTGTTGGTCCGCCGTACACACCCAGCCTTCTTCCGCGGCGAGACCCTGCGCAAGGACACTCCCGCGCTGGAGGTGGCGGAATGAAAGCACGACGACGGCCCGTCCAACACTCCTGGCTGACCCCGCCGCCCAGTTCGTGGCAGAGCGCGACCAACCAGGACACTCCGGCTGAGTGCGCAGATAACGAGGCTACGAGCTGCGCAAAAGGCAATGAGCTGCACACTCAACGCGCTAAGTAACACCAACTGTTAGACAAGGAACAACTGATGAATACCGACAACCATCCCACGCTTACCCGCGACGTCGTCGTTATCGGCGCCGGTGCCTCCGGCCTTACCGCCGCGACCGAGCTGAAGAAGGCCGGCCTGAGCGTAGCCGTCCTTGAGGCCCGGGACCGCGTCGGTGGCCGGCTCTGGACCCGCGAGATTGACGGCGCGATGCTGGAAATCGGCGGCCAGTGGGTCTCACCGGATCAGGATGCGCTGATCGAGACCCTCGCCGAACTGGGGCTGGACACCTACTCCCGCTACCGCGAGGGGGAGTCGCTCTACCTCGACGCTGCCGGCGCGCAAACCCGATTCACCGGCGAGATGTTCCCCGTTTCGGCTGAGACCGAAGCCGAGATGGAACGGCTCATCGAGGAACTTGACGCCCTCACCGCGGAGATCGGCCCCGAAGAGCCGTGGGCGCATGCCAAGGCACAGGAACTCGACCGGATTTCCTTCGCCCGTTGGCTCGAGGAACGTACCGATGACCAGGAGGCCCGCGACAATATCGGTATGTTCATCGCCGGCGCCATGCTGACCAAGCCGGCGCACTCCTTCTCCGCGCTGCAGGCCGTGCTGATGGCAGCCAGTGCGGGCAGCTTCACCCACCTGGTCGACGCCGATTTCATTCTCGACAAGCGCGTGGTCGGGGGATTGCAGCAGGTGCCGCTGCGCCTGGCGGAACGCCTTGGGGAGGACGTGCACCTGAACACTCCGGTGCGGACGGTTAGGTGGAACGACGACGGCGTGACAGTTGTCAGCGATAACGTCACCGTGCACGCCAAGCGCGTGATCATGGCCGTTCCGCCGAACCTGATCTCCCGGGTCAGCTTCGATCCGCCGCTGCCGCGCCGCCAGCACCAGATGCACCAGCACCTCTCGCTGGGCCTGGTCATCAAGGTTCACGCGGTCTATGAGAAGCCGTTCTGGCGCGAGCAGGGTCTCTCGGGAACGTGCTTCAGCCCCTACCAGCTGGTCCACGAGTCGTACGACAACACCAATCACGGGGACGCACGTGGAACGCTGGTCGGCTTCATCTCGGACGAACACGCCGACGCCGTCTTCCGCCTCAGCGCCGAAGAGCGTAAGCAGCGCGTCCTCGAATCCCTGGCCGCCTACTACGGCCCGGAAGCGTTGAACCCGGAGGTGTACTACGAAAGCGACTGGGGCACCGAAGAATGGACCCGCGGCGCGTACGCTGCAAGCTTCGACCTCGGTGGGTTGTCCCGTTACGGAGCGGACCAGAGCGCGCCCGTGGGCCCGATCTACTTCTCCTGCAGCGACTTCGCCGCCAAGGGCTACCAGCACGTGGACGGCGCTATCCGCATGGGCCGCAAGACAGCGCAGCTGATTCTGGCGGCGCAAGGCGAGGCTGCGCCGTCGTCGTACGCGGCAGCGAACTCGCACTAGGTCATGTCATGAGCATCGAATCGAAGAAGGAAACCGCGGGTGGGCTGAGCCTGAAGGGGCTCAAGCCAGGGACCGTAGGGCTGTTCGGGGCGGTGGTGATCGGGGTGTCCTGCATCGCGCCGGCCTACACGCTGACCGCAGCCCTCGGGCCCACTGTCGCGGAAGTGGGCGTGCAACTGCCGGCGATCTTCCTCGTCGGCTTCATCCCCATGCTGCTGGTGGCCCTCGGCTACCGGGAGCTGAACAACGCAATGCCTGACGCCGGGACCTCCTTCACCTGGTCCACCCGCGCCTTCGGGCCGTGGGTGGGCTGGATGGGTGGCTGGGGGCTGATCGCGGCGACGATCATCGTCCTGTCGAACCTGGCCGCCGTCGCGGTGGACTTCTTCTATTTGATGCTCGCCCAGCTCACCGGGAACCCGGCGCTCGCCGATCTGACGCTGAACCTGCCCCTGAACATTGCGACCACGCTGGTGTTCGTTGCGCTGGCCTGCTGGGTGTCCTACCGCGGGATGGAGACCACCAAGGCCGTGCAGTACGTGCTCGTCGGGTTCCAGGTGATTGTGCTGGCGTGGTTCGCGATCGCCGCGCTCGTGCACGTTGCCAATGGAACCGCGTTCGACGCCACGGCGATCACACCCGACTGGTTCAACCCGTTCGCCGTGGAGTCCTTCTCAGCGTTCGCCGCGGGTGTTTCGCTGTCCATCTTCGTGTACTGGGGCTGGGACGTCACCCTGACCATGAACGAGGAGACCAAGGACCCTGAGCGGACGCCGGGGCGTGCTGCCACGGTAACGGTCCTGGTGATCGTGGTGCTGTACCTCGCGGTATCGCTCGCCACGCTCGCCTACGCCGGGGTTGGCGACGGTGAACTCGGCGCCGGCAACGAGGATAACCAGGGCAGCATCTTCGCCGTGCTCGCCGGACCGGTGATGGGCCCGTTCGCGATCCTGATGTCACTGACGGTGCTGAGCAGTTCGGCGGCCTCGCTGCAATCGACGTTCGTCTCGCCTGCCCGCACCCTGCTGTCCATGGGGCACTATCGTGCGCTGCCGGCGTCGTACGCGCGGGTCAGCCCACGCTACAAGTCGCCCTCCTACGCCACCATTGCAGCAGCTGTGGCGGCCGCCGGATTCTACGTGGTCACGCGGGTGCTGTCCGAGAATGCGCTGTACGACACGATCACGGCGCTCGGCATGATGATCTGCTTCTACTACGGCATCACGGCGCTGGCCTGCGTCTGGTACTTCCGTGCGGTCGCGTTCTCCTCCGCCCGGGCGTTCCTGTTCAAGTTCCTGGCACCGCTGCTCGGCGGCGTCATCCTGCTGGTGATGTTCGTCAAGACAGCGTCCGATTCGATGGATCCCGCGTACGGTTCCGGGTCCTCGCTGTTCGGCGTGGGCCTGGTGTTTGTCCTCGGTATGGGTGTGATCCTGCTCGGCGCAGTGCTCATGCTGGTGATGTACCGGGTGAACCCGGCGTTCTTCCGCGGCGAGACGCTACGGAAGGCAAGCTAGCTAAGCTGTTCTCACGATCAGCACATCACACGGAGCATTGTGCGCAACGCTGCTCGCGACACTGCCCAGGACGCGGCCGAGGCCCTTCATGCCGACGTTGCCGACCACCAGCACTCCTGCGCCCGAACGTTCGGCTTCCCCAATCAGGGCGTACTGTGGTTTTCCACGAACGGCGAGCGGGCGGATAGACAGGTCCGGGTGCTCTTTTCGCAGTTTGTCCGCGACTTTCGAAGCGACCTCAAGTGCCCGTTCAGCGTCATCGAGAACCCAGGTCTCGCTGCCGATCTCCACAACTTCGGTGTTGTCCCTGGCATGGGCGCTCACCACGGTGAGTTCCACTCCCAGCCCCGCAGCCACAGCTGCTGCGCGGGAAGCTGCCTTGAAGGCGGTCTCACTGCCGTCTACTCCGACGATCACGGTTCCGGTCATGCTGCTCTTCTCCTTGGTGTGGCGGCTGGCGGTGCGGTGGACGGTAGTCCACTGAAGAGCCTATACGCCCAACACCCACGACGGCGGCGAGAGGCTCCGGAGGACAAGCGTTAGGCCGCGGCCCCAGCCAGTTCCGGCCGGCGCGGCCGCGCGTTCTTACGCACGGTACGGATCATGTCCACGGTGAGCAGGGCGAGCCCCACCCAGACCAGGCCGAAGCCGATCCACCGCTCGATGGGCATCTCCTCGCCGAACACCGTGAGCGCGAGGATGAACTGGAGCACTGGTGCAAGGTACTGCAGCATCCCGATGCTGGTGAGGGGAAGACGGCGGGCTGCCGCGCCGAAGAAGATCAGCGGTACGGCCGTGATGATGCCGGAGGCAGCCATGATCCAGAAGTGGCCGGTGCCTTCGGTGAGCAGAGTCGCGCCGCCGGAGAGCGTCAGCCAGATCATGACTGCGGCGGCGATCGGCGTGAGAACCGCGGTTTCGATGCTCAGGCTGGAAACGGCGTCGACACTCGGGCCCACCCGCTTCTTCACGAACCCGTAGAAACCGAAGGAGAACGCGAGTGCCAGCGCAATCCACGGCACGTTCCCGTAGCCGACAGCCAGTACGACGACGGCCACGAACCCCATTCCGACGGCCGCCCACTGGAGCGGGCGCAACCTCTCGCGGAGTACGAAGACGCCGAGCAGCACAGAAACGATCGGGTTGATGAAGTAGCCGAGCGAGGCCTCAATGGCGTGGCCGTTGGTCACGCCGTAGGTGTAGACGAACCAGTTGACGGCGATCAGGAGCGCAGCGACGGTGAGGGTTCCGAGCACCCTGGGGTTGCGGAACGCTGTCCGCACAGTGGTCCAGCCGCGCAGGACGGTCAGCAGCAGCGCGCAGAAAAGTAGTGACCAGAGCACGCGGTTGGCCACGATTTCGACGGCGGTGGCCGGCAGCAGGATGAGGAAGTAGATGGGGAGCAGGCCCCAGAGCCCGTATGCTCCGATGCCGAAGAGGATCCCCAGGGAGTTTTCGCTGCGGGGAGGTCGCTGACGGGCGCTGCTCGGTCTGGTCACAACAGGGAAAGGCGAAACAGCGCCGTATTTATTCCTTGGCTGCCCTGGGCAATCCGCCGCCGGACGCCATGACCTGCGCGCCACCGGAGGGTGCGTCGTCGAACACGGCATCGAGTTCGGCAGTCAGCAACTGCCGCAGCCACTGCCGGGCCACCAGATGGTCCAATCCGTCGGCGTTCATGCCCATCTGCGTCGCGATTCCGTCAGAGTAGGCAGCAACCTTCAACGCCACGGCGGAGGGAGACGCCAAAGAACTGAAGACTCCTTCCCGGATGCCGCGCTCGACCGTCTCCTGAAAGCATGCTTGCCACACCCGCAGCCGCCCATAGTCATTCTCGGCCATCCCCGGTCGGCGGGCGCTCGCCGTCCAGTAATCGGTCCACAAACGCCAATGGCCCGCCGTCGATTCACTTCCGTCGAACAGCGGGTCGATCAGCAGAGTGAGTGCGCGCACGGGGTCTGGCTCGTTGCGCGCCTTTTCGAGGAGCGGCGTGTAGAAGCGCTCTGTTTCGCGTTCGGCGACTTCACTCAAAATCTCGTCAACGCTCTTGAAGTGGTAGGTCACCGTACCTACAGATACTTCAGCCTGGGCAGCAATATCGCGCAGTTTCGTGCGGTGCAGCCCGTCGCGGATGATGACCTGACGCGCCGCCTCCACGATGAGCCCGCGGCGCACCAGCGGCGGCTGCCTCTGCCTGGTCATGCGGACGTCCTCGGAATTTCGTCATGCCAGGTCCGCTCCGCCACAAGTTCCTCCCTGGTGTCCGCCGTCGTCGCGTACGCCTGCAGGTGATTCGTCACAATAAAGTGGGTATCCGACGCCCGCACCGTGGACGTCGTCTCCAGGTGCGCCCGCCATCCGTCGTTCGCGAGAGTGATCGCCCACGCCGAGGTGGCTTCCGCGCTGAGCGGTTGCCCCTGACGGATACGGTAGGTCTCCCTGCTGTGCTCGGAGAAATCGAGCCCGTCCGGGTAGCGGCGGGATCCGCCGTAGCCCGGGTCCACGTCCAGCACCCATTCGCCGGTCTGAACGTCGTGCCGCACACTCCGCTGCGCCGGCGCCACAAACTTCGCGTTCACATCCTGCTGCTTTTCCGTCGGCGGAACGGGCACGACGGCGATTGGCCGGCTTTGCTCCGGCTCGCTGAAGCTCACTGCGGGCGCATCTCCGGCCTCCGCCAGCACGGGAACCTCAACGGAACTGGCCGCCAGATCCACCCGCAGTTCCGCCTCTTCCGCGTGCGGCCAGATCCACGGCCAGTAACTTGAGGAGATCGCCACACGGAGCGTGTGTCTGGCCGGCAGTGCATATCCGATGGAAACGAGGTCAATTTCCACGTCAACGGATTCGTTCACCGGCATCTCATCGCGCCGGTCACGTCCGTTGCGTTTGTTGAGGTTGAGCACGCCGCGTGTCACCAGCGTGGAAGCCCCGTCCGGGGCGACGTCGCACAGCCTGACGATGACATTCGCTTGGGGCCTGTCGCACGCCAGCCGCAACCGGACCCGAGGGTTGCCCAGGACTTCCAGCCGCTCCCGAAGTGCGAAGTCAAGACACACCGACCGCCCGTCCTCTGCCCGCTGGTCCGGCGGCAGATCGGTGGCATTGCCGAAGGGGAAGAACCGTCCGGCGTCGATCCCGGTGTGCTGAGGCGACTTCACGACCGCCGCACCGCCCGGCGCCGAACCCTGCGCGTCCTCGAACCGGAAGGTCCGGGATTCAATGGACGACGACGGCCACTCGCCAAGTGCGGTCCACTTGCCTTCGCGGACGGGATAGTACGTAGCCGGAGGCTCGGCTTCCATGAGATAGGCCCGGAGCTGTGGCTCACGGTCTGCACCGTTGTCCTCGTCTTTCAGCCAACGGTCCCACCAGCGCAGCGATTCCTGCAGGAAGCCGATGCCGGGGCCGGGTGCAAACTCCCGGTCAGGGTACTGGTGGGACCAGGGGCCGATGATGCCGCGCGCCGGGGCATCGAGGTTGGCAACAAGGCGCAGCACAGCATCCCGGTAGGGGTCATGCCAGCCGCCCACAGCGAGTACCGCCGCCTTGATGGAGTAGTAGTCTTCGCAGACGCTGCCGTGCCGCCAGTAGTCGTCCCGTTCCTGATGGGCGAGCCAGATCGGGGCAAGCGGCCGGTGCTGCTCAAGACGCGCGCGCCACTGGTCTACCCACGCTTCCCCGACCACTTCCGGCCGCGGGGGGCGGGCGTTGAACGCAAACATGGTTCCGGCCCAGGCCGCCATGTCGATGCCCAGTAGGGCCCCTCCCATGTAGTGGACGTCGTTGTCGTAGCGGTCGTCAGTGGAGCACACGGTGACAATCGCCTTGAGCGCCTCAGGCGCATGGGCGGCGAGCTGAAGCGAATTGAAACCGCCCCAGGAAATCCCGAACATCCCGAGGGAACCGGTGCACCACGGTTGCCGGGCGATCCACTCGATGACTGCCAGACCGTCGGTCTGCTCCTGAGCTGAGTATTCGTCGTCGAACGTTCCTCCGGAACTACCGGTGCCGCGGATGTCGACCCGGACCGAGGCGTAGCCGTGCCCGGCGTAGTAGGGATGCCGCTCGCTGTCGCGGGGAGACGTCCAGTCATCCAGGCGGTAGGGGAGGTATTCCAGCAGGCCGGGAACGGGCTGTTCGCGCGCGTTCTCAGGCATCCAGATCCGCGCGTGCAGGCGCACGCCGTCGGACAGGGGGATCCACGTATCCTCCACGGTGATGGACTCGGGAAGCGGGTCCACGTACTTCATACTGTTGCTTTGTCCTTCCATCTGCGGATTCGGTGTCCGGGTGAGGGCTCGTCCCATCCGCCGTCGGGGTGGTCCTCCCAGGAGTCCTCGCTGGGACCCGGTTCCGGCAGGTCGAGCTCGCCCGGCTCCAGTACGGCATCAACGAGCGATTCCGTGTACGGGTGATTGGGTCCGCTGAAGATGCTATCCACCGGACCTTCCTCGACGATGCGCCCGTTCTTCATGACCACCACGCGATCCGCCACGTCCTTGACCACCGCCAGGTCATGGCTGATGAACAGTGTGGTTAGGCCGCGGTGTTTCTGCAGCTCGGCGAGCAGCTCCAGAATCGCCGCCTGGACTGAAACGTCCAGGGCGGTGGTGATTTCGTCCGCGATGATCAGGCCCGGCTCCGCGGCGAGCGCCCGCGCGATGCCCACGCGCTGCCGCTGCCCTCCGGAAAGCTGCGCGGGGAGCCTGGATGCGAAGCTGGCGGGAAGACCCACTTCGGTGAGGAGTTCCTCAACCCTCCGCCGCTCGTCCTTCCGGGGCACCGTGCCGAACAGACGCAGCGGCCGGCGGATGGCTGATGCCACGGTCTGTCGGGGGTTCAGGGACGTATCGGCGTTCTGGAAGATGAGCTGCACCAGGCGGCGGAGGTCCGTGCTGCGCCGGGCAACCGGCTGAGTGAGGTCGCCGTCCTGGCCTACCCGCTCATCACGCAGGCGCATGGTGCCGCCGCTTGCGGGGGTCAGGCCCGCCAGCGACCACGCCATAGTGGACTTCCCGCTGCCCGATTCGCCGACGACGGCGAGCGTCTCACCGCGGCGGATGGTCAGGTCCACGCCGTCGACGGCGGGTGCTGCGCCTGCGTGATAGGAAATGGTGAGGTCCCGCGCCTCGACCAGCGGCTCATCCTGAACCGTCCGCGTGATCGCGGCAGAGGCACCGATCCGGGGAACGCTGTCCAGCAGCTCCCTGGTGTACTCCTGCTCCGGACGGGCAAACAGGCCGGCGGTGGCCTGGTTCTCCAGGATGCGTCCGTCCCGCATCACTGCGACGCGGTCGGCCATCCCGGAGACCACGCCAAGGTCATGGCTCACGATCAGCGCGGCGACGTTCAGCTCGCTGCGCAGGTCCTCGATCAGGCGCAGCACGGCGGCCTGGGTAACCACATCGAGCGCAGTGGTGGGTTCATCCAGTACCAGCACCTTCGGCCGTGCAGCGATGGCCATGGCGATGGACACACGCTGCTGCTGGCCGCCGGAGAGCTGGTGCGGGTAGCGCCTCGCCAACTCAGCCACGCGCGGAAGGCGAACCTGGTCCAGAAGCTCCAGTACCCGCCGTCGTCCGCCCGATATCCCGTGGCTCTCAAGTGCTTCCCGGACCTGCTTGCCGACCTGCATGGACGGTGTGAGCGACTGGCCGGCGTTCTGCGCAACCAGCGCAACCGTCCCCCCGCGCAGCTGCCGGAGTGCCTGGCCGTCCAGGTCGAAGACGTTTTGCCCATCGACGCGGACCTCTCCGCCCAGAATCTTCGATCCTGTTCGGAGCTCGGCCAGCAGCGTGCGTGCAACGGTGGACTTTCCGCTGCCGGATTCCCCGACCAGCCCGAAGGATTCGCCGGCAGCGATACTGAACTCGACGTCCTGCACCACGGGTACCAGGTCGCGGCCTGCCTCGTACGAAATCCGGAGGCCGGAGACCTGGACGAGCGCGCCGTCGTCGTTGGCTGGACGCGTCGGATTTGAGTCTGTCACCGAATTGTTCACTGTGCTGCTCCCGTCATCGCACGGTCGATTCCGAAGGCCTTGCCCAGCCCGTCCGCCGTGAGGTGAAGGCCGATCACAAAACTGGCGAGCGCGAAGACCGGGGCGACTGTCGCCAGCGGCACAACGGTGAGCGCTGTACGGTTCTCGGCGACCATCAGGCCCCAGTCGGGCGCCGGGGGATTGGCTCCGAAGCCGAGGAAGGACAGCGAGGAGATCAGCAGGACCACCCAGCTGGCGCGCATGGCGTACTCGACCAGTACGACATCGAGCACGTTGGGCAGCACCTCGCGGGTCACTATAGGGAGGGCCCGCTCGCCGCGCGCCCGGGCAGCCGTGACATAGTCCAGCGTGGTGACGGAGCGCGCGGCACCACGCACCACCCGGATCACCGCCGGTGTGTACACGACGACGACGGCGAGCACGATCACCGGCGCTCCCGCACCGAAGACCGTGACCACCACGAGCAGGGCAAGGATGGTGGGCACCGAGAGGATGGCGTCGACCACTCGCATGACGACGTCGTCAATCCAGTTATTCGCGTAGGCCACCAGAGAGCCGATCACCGCGCCGAGCGCGACGGCGATGGTAGTGGCGACGAAAGTGACGCCAAGGGCGTAGCGTCCGCCGTTCAGCGTCCGTGACAGCACGTCGCGGCCGAAGAGATCGGTGCCCAGCCAGTGCTGCCAGGTGGGTCCCTGCAATGCGGCGGCGGAGTCGCTGGCCACCGGATCATAGGGCGAGATCCACGGTGCCAGCAGGGCCAGCAGCACGTTGATGCCGATCAGCGCCAGGCCGATGATCGCCATGGGGCTGGAGATGCGGAGAAGTGTTTTCATGCCGGCGCCCCCTGCGTTGGTGCGTCTTCCGCGGGCTTCTTCCGTGCCCTTTGTCCACGGCCCCGCTGTCGAGGGTCAAGGGCCATCGCGGCGAGATCTGCCGCCAGGTTGCAGATCACGTAGATGAGTGCGGACAGGACTGCAATCGCCTGGATGGTGGGCAGATCACGGTTGAATACGGCGTCGAGCATGAGCGCGCCCATGCCTGGGTAGTTGAACACGTTCTCCACCACAACCACGCCGCCAAGGAGCCATGCGATGTCGATCGCCACAACGTTGAGCGTGGGCAGGAGCGCAGTGGGGAGTGCATGCCGGAACACGATGCGCTTTCGGCTGAGGCCCTTGAGCTTCGCCGTCGTGACAAATTCAGAAGCCATTACGTCGATCGTCGATGTGCGGGTCATCCGGATGATGTAGGCGGCCATGGCAAGCGAGAGCACCACCACGGGCAGCCAGATATTGGGGATCAGGTCCGGAATCGAGGCCGATGGTCCGTCGAGGGCCACGGCGGGGAAGACCGGAATGCCTATCGCGAAGGCCAGCACCAGAAGTGCTGCCACCATGAATTCGGGGATGCTCATTGCGATGAGGGAGAGGACAGAGATGCTGTGGTCTGCCCACTTGTCGCGCATCAGGCCCGCCACCACGCCGAGCAGCAGCGACAGTGTCACGGAGATCAGCACGGCCGGGATGGCGATCAGCAGGGTGTTGCGGAAGTGAAGCAGCAGCGTGGGGCCAACGGGTTCGCCCGAGACGAGCGAGACACCGAAGTCGCCCTGGACGGCACCCAGCAGCCATTCCCAGTAACGGATCCACACGGGGGTATCGAGACCCAGCCGTTCGCGGGTCTGGGCGAGTGCTTCCGGGGTGGCGTTCTGGCCGAGGATCTGCTGCGCCACGTCGCCGGGGAGTGCCTGCACGGCGAAGAAGACGAAGAAGGACGCCAGCAGGATGGTCAGGATTGAGGTACCTAGACGGCGGAGTATGAGGGTCAGCATCACGTCAGCCCTATATTGATGTAGTCGAATTCGAAGCCGTACTCGTCGTAATTCACGACGTTCCGGGCAAGGCCAACCAGACGGTCCCCGAACATCGGGGTCATGTCGGCGCCGTCGTCGATAATCACGCGCTGCGCGTCCTGGTAGATCGAGCGGCGCCGCTCGTCGTTCATTTCGCGGCGGGCTGCCATGAGCAGTCCGTCGAACTGCTCATTGGACCAGGCCGCTTCGTTGTAGGAGGAGCCGGACCGGAAGATCTGGTTCAGCAATTGGTCGATGGGCCGTCCGGTGAACCAGTAGCTGACGCACAGCGGTTCCTGGATCCAGATCTCCGTGTAGTAGGAATCGGCCGACGCGCTGGTCACGCGGAGATTGATTCCGGCTGCTTTGACGGCGTCCGCATAGGCCACGGCCATGGGCGTGAACACCGGGTCATAGGCCGAGGTGAAGATCTCGGTGGTGAAGCCTTCCTTTCCCGCCTGCTGCAGGAGCGCCCGAGCCTTCTCCGGGTCATACTCGCGCTGGAAGTCCAGGAAGGCTGCGTCCGACGGCGTTACCGGGTTGTCCCAGCCGGGCGTGCCGTTGCCTTGCAGAGCGGTCGCCACGATGTCCTGTGGGTTGTAGGCGAGCTTCATCGCCTGGCGCACCAGCGGATCGGAGAACTCCGGCGAGGTGGCCAGCATCGGGATCGTGTACCACTGGGCGTTCTCTGACCGCGCCACCGTGGTGTTCGACGACGACGCCACCACCCGCGCGGTGGCGAAGTCCAGGTTGGTCTGGCTGATGAAATCGATCTGACCGGCCAGGAGTGCGTTGACTCTGGCGCTGGTGTCCTGGACGGAGTAGAAGTCGATGCCTTCCAGAGCGGGTGGGCCGGCGAAGTGATCCGGAAATGCTTCCACGCTTCCCCTCCCTGCGGGAGTGAAGGAAGAGAGCCGGAAGGGTCCGGTCCCGACGGCGAAGCCGGGCGTGGGAGCCATGCCCTCAGGGACGATGTAGCACTGGTACGCCGTCAGGAGGGACGGGAACTCAGCATTGGGTGAGAGCAGATCGAAGACGAGGGTCAGGGGATCGACTGCCCTGATGCCTGCGGGTTCGAGGATCGGGGCAAGCACTCCTGCCTGCGGGGAGGCCACCTCCGGATCGAGGATTCGGGCGATGGAGTAGGCAGCATCCGCGGCGACCAGGGTCTGACCGTTATGGAATTTCACGTTCTCGCGGAGTTTGAAGGTCCAAACCCGGCCATCCGGCGTCGAACTCCATTCCTCAGCCAGGTCCGGCACGGTTTGGCCCTGCCGGTCGAGCTTGACCAGGCGGTTATAGAGGGCTCCCAGGTATTCGTAGGCCGAGAGCGAGCTCGCAGAATCCAGCGTTTCGGCTGCCGAAGCTGCGGGCCGTGCCACCCTTAGCCGTTTGCCCGGCGCTGGTACTCCGGTTGCCGCTCCCAGTGGGATTTCGGTGACCGGCTGCGAGGGTCCACAGCCGGTGATGCCTGCCGCGAGAGCACCGGCTCCAATGGTCAACCCGGCAGACAGGAGGCTTCTGCGGGAAAGCGATGGTGGAGTCATCACTGATAGCTCCTAACTAATCGTTCACATGAACGATACGCGTAGTGCACGTCACCTGGCTAGTGCATGACGGCGCCTATGCAAGCCTTCACGCCAGGGAAAGTTGACCCGCTTGGTGCACGATCGCTTCGATGACGGCGAGCGCTGCGTTCGAAGGTTCGCGCTTGCTCTGCCGGTGGCGGAGCACCAGGCGGCGGCTGCCCAATCCCGGCCGGTCGATGATCTCGATTCCGTCCGGCAGGTCACGCTCGAGGGCCAGTGCGGGCAACAGCGCAACTCCCTGTCCGGCAGCAACGAGGGACAGGGCGGACGAGAAGTCCGAGTAGCTGTGGGCGGTTCGTGGCGTGAGCTTCAGGTTGGCCGACACCCGCGCGAATGCCTGCGCCGAGGCTCCGTCGGGGTCGATGCCGAGCCAGGACAGGCGGTCCAGGTCCGGTACGGTCTGGTCGGAGAGAGCATCCCTGGGGACTATCAGCCGCCAGGGCTCGTCCAGCAGCGGCACTTCGCGGGTATACCGCGGGGCTGGATGGTCGGTGTCGAGATCGCGCTCAAGAATAACGACGTCGGCATCACCCGAGCGAAGCACGCCCGGCAGCTTTGACGAGGGAGTTTCGGAGATAACGACGTCGACCCCCGGCAGGTCACGCTGAAACGCGGCCAGCATCGGTGCGAGGATGCCGGTGATGACGGTCTGGAAGGCGCCGATCACCACGGTGCCGGAGACCTCGCCCTCAATCTCCATGACGCGGCGGCGCGCTTCGATGAGTTCCCGTTCGATGTTTTCGGCGGCTTCGGCCAGCACGCGGCCCGCCCGTGTGAGCGTGACGCCCCGCGGCCCCCGGTCCAGCAACCGCACCCTCTCTTCGCTTTCGAGTTTGCTGATCTGTTGTGACACGGCGGAGGGAGTCACATGGAGGGATTCGGCGGCGGCGAGGATGCCTCCCTGGCGTGCAACGGCAAGGAGAAACTCAAGGCGACGGGCGTCGGTTGGCATGTTTAGTAACTCTAAATGGGGAGTTTATAAATGGCGAGTTGTGCTTAACCTTTCGGGCGACGCATGATCTATCTGTCAGATCGAATCACGAGCCGTCCTTGGCGGCTCTTTCCCATCGGAGCAAGCTGTCCGTGGACACCTTTTTTCTTCTTTCAGTGCTGGGTTGGACCGGCGCATTGTGCACCATCACCGGGTACGGCTTGTTGACGGCGGGCAGGCTTGCGGCGACGTCGCGCCTGTTCCAGGCACTGAACATCACGGGCTCGGCGTTCCTGTTCTGTAGCGCGTATTTCAGTCAGGCCTGGCCATCAGCTGCCGTGAATGCGTTGTGGGCGTTCATTGGACTGCACGCGCTGATCATGATGTTGCGCACCAAGAAGAAAGCAGCACCTGAGCCAGTCCCGGTCGAGTGGCTGCGCTTCGACGATTCCACCGTCACTCCGCCCACGCTGCCGCTCACTCTGCTGCCGTCGTCGTCCGTGCAGCACCGGACGCTGACCGGAGTATAGCCAGCAGGCCGTGAGACCTGCGCCACTGCTTTCGACGCCGCACGCTGCGACATTTAGAATAGGAAACTGTGCGCTAATACGCGTGCGGTTGTCCATCCAGGAAGAAGGCGCATCAGTGTCCAGCACGACGTCGGCCCGACCACTTCGGGTTGCCATCATCGGTGCCGGCCCGGCCGGTGTCTATGCCGCAGACATCCTGACCAAGTCGCAGGAAGTGAAGGGTGGAGACTTCGAGGTCTCCATCGACCTGTTCGACCAGTACCCTGCGCCTTACGGCCTCATCCGGTACGGCGTTGCCCCTGATCATCCCCGTATCAAGGGGATCGTCAACGCCCTCCACAAGGTGCTGGATCGCGGCGACATACGATTCCTGGGCAACGTCAACTACGGGCGGGACCTCACCCTCTCCGACTTCCGCACCTTCTACGACGCCGTCATCTTCGCGACCGGCGCGGTGAAGGATGCCGAGTTGAATGTTCCGGGCGTTGACCTTGAGGGCTCGTTCGGGGGAGCGGACTTCGTGTCCTGGTACGACGGGCATCCGGACGTGGACCGCGACTGGCCGTTGGACGCCAAGGAGATCGCCGTCATCGGTAACGGCAACGTCGCCCTGGATATCGCGCGCGTGCTGTCCAAGCATGCTGACGACCTGCTGGTGACCGAGATTCCCGCGAACGTCTATGCGGCATTGAAGAGGTCGCCCGTCACTGACGTGCACGTCTTCGGCCGCCGCGGTCCGGCCCAGGTGAAGTTCACGCCGCTGGAGCTGCGTGAACTCTCCCACTCCCGCGACGTTGACATTGTGCTTTACCCCGAGGACTTCGACTTCGACGAGGCGTCCGAGCAACAGATCGCCACCAATAACCAGACCAAGACCATGGTCAAGACCCTGACCAACTGGCTGGTTGAGGATGACGGCCCCGATTCAAGGGTCGCTTCCCGCCGTCTTCACCTGCACTTCCTGCACAGCCCGGTCGAGATTACCGATTCACCGGAAACTCCGGGCAAGGTGGCGAACATTCGTTTTGAGCGCACCCAGTTGAACGGCACCGGTTCTGTTGAGGGCAGTGGCGAGTATGTCGACTATCCGGTTCAGGCGGTGTACCGGGCGATCGGCTACTTCGGCTCCGAGCTTCCCGAGGTAGGCTACGACGATCGGCACGGCGTCATCCCGAACGAGGGAGGCCGCGTCATCGACGAGTCCGGCAATCCGGTTCCCGGGATCTACTGCACGGGTTGGATCAAGCGCGGGCCGGTTGGCCTCATTGGCCACACCAAGGGTGATGCACTTGAAACCATCGGCTTCCTCCTTGAGGACCGTCTGAACCTTCCGGCGGCGGAGCACCCGTCCGAGGATGCCATTATCAACCTCCTCGAGGAGCGCGGCGTCCGTTACACCACCTGGGAAGGCTGGCTTCGGCTCGACGACCATGAGCTCAAGTTGGGCGCGAATTACGCGCACGACGACGGCACGCTGCCCGAGCTCGTCCGTGAACGCGTGAAGCTGGTGCCCCGCGAAGAGATGATCTCGATCTCCCGCGGCGAGTAGGGTTTGCGTGGTCTTGGCACCGAAACCGTTGCCAAGGCGCATGTGACGGTGTGTCGATGCCGCGGCGCTTGCGGGAAGTCAACGACTCCGCTGCTTCTGCGCAGCCGTCGCTGCCGTTTCAGTGGTTGAAATCGGTGCGGCTTAGTCGTGGACAGAGCGCACCACCCGCGCCGGCGAGCCGACAACAATGGTGCCGGCCGGTACGTCCTTCGTTACCACGGATGCAGCCGCCACTACGGCGTCATCACCTATCGTCACACCGGGTAGAACGGTGACGTTCGATCCAATCCAGACATTGCGACCGAGGACGATAGGCGCTGGATGCATATCTGCACGGCGGCTCGGGTCGAGATCGTGATTGAGCGTGGCCAGAACGGTGTTGTGCCCGATCAGGCAGTCGTCTCCGATGACCACGCCACCCTGGTCCTGAAACTTGCAGCCTGAATTGATGAAGATGCGCTTTCCGAACGTGATGTTCTTTCCGAAGTCCGAGTAGAAGGGCGGGAAGACCGTCACGGAGTCGTCCACGGACTTTCCGGTCAGCTGGCCCAACAGCTCGCGCACCCGCTCCGGTTCCTGATACCTGCCGTTGAGCTCCGAGGTAATGCGAAGTGCGTCCTGGCTTACCCGGTGCATGACTGCATGCAAGGGCGAACTGCCCGGAATGGTTTGGCCGGCGTTCAATGCCTCAAGGAGGTTGTGAAGCTCCATTAATACCTCTCTGATGAGTGTGGGCAAGCTGTCCGTGGGGCCGGCCCGCCGTCGTCGTTCACCTCCAACCTATCGGTAGTGATCAAAGGGGGCCGGGTCAGGTTTGGGGTGATCCCCGATAAGCCCACGCGAAAATCGCCAGGAGCGTGGCGAGAAGTGGCACCACAAGAAATGTGGGTTGGAGCGCCCAAGCATCATTCCCCGCAAGCAGGAAGATCAGCGCCCACGTCAGCGCAGCCGTGTAAGCGGAAAGCACGAGAAGGAAGCGGGACAGCATCGATCGCGGCCCTGGGGGAGCGGACTCGACGACGGCGCCAGCCACGTGCCGTCGTCGGGCGTGGACGTGGCGGGGCTCTCGGCGGGGCGGCCGTTCCCGGCCCTGAAACCGTACGGCCCAGAGCACGAGGGTGAGTGCGGCCGGCGGCATGAGTATCCAACCGGCTGAGAATGTGAGGGCAGGGATGGCCACCAGGATCCACGCGGCCCCTGCCCAGCACAGCGCGGCCGTGTAGCAGCCAACAAGGAACACACTGCCTCGTAGGGCACTCTTTGGAACGGTCATTCCCGACATCTAGCTCACCGCCTTGTTGCGGGTCGATTAGTCCTTCTATGAGAGCACCACATCCGGGATGGTGGCTAGGTGTTCGGCGGACGGATTCTCTGCCGACGAGAGCCCGAGTCGCATCATTTTGGTGAGGTAACGAGCTGGCCTTGCACGGTCGGCTGCGGCTGCTGCGTTGTGCCCGCGGGCAGGCGCGCACTCATGACCGATGTCCTCTCGTTCCCAATCACCGCTCACTCCTCGATAACCGCAGAGCCGTGCACTGTTCCTCCTGTGCCGCCGAACCTAGAACGGTGGTGGTGGTTCGGGGAGCGTGGTGTAGGTTTTGCCGGCGAGTGAGGTGCTGTGTACCGCACCGGATGGGTCTGTTGTGAAATCTGCCCAGATGCCGTCGGTTTTGAGTGTGTGGTGGAGTTTGCATCGGGGCGCGAGGTTGCTGAGTTCGGTGGTGCCGCCGTGGGCCCAGGGGATGGTGTGGTCGATTTCTGAGGTCCAGGAGGATCGGTTGCAGCCGGGATGGATGCAGGTGGGGTGGGTGATCCGCACCCAGTCCTGGAGGTGTTTGGGTGGGCGGTATCTGTCCCTGCCGACGCTGAGGACTGCACCGGTTTCGGGGTGGACGAGGATTCTGGTGAAGCTGGGTGCGTGGGCTGCGAGGTTGCGGGCGGTTTCCGGGTCGATGGGACCGTACCCGTCCAGATGGCCATCCGTGCAACCCTCCAGATCCGGCACACCAGCACCGGAATCAGCACCATTCAGATCAGCACCGTTCAAGTGGAAGCCGTTCACGTCGGAGTCGAGGGGATCCTGGCCGTCGTGGCCGGTCCCGCCTGTGCCAGCGCCGGCGGGACCGCCTGCACCCGCGCCGGTGGGATCGTTGCTGTTCATAGCGGAACCGGCCGGAGCGTCCATATTGCCCGCCGTGCCCTTCTTGCTCGTGCTTCCGGCAGCGTCGCCAGTTGTTGTGCTCGATCCTCCGACACCGCTGCCGGTGGCGTTTTGCCAGTCCTGTTTCCGGTGTCCGAGGAGGGTCATGACGGGGACGGTGAGGAACACGTTCGCACCGACACCGCGGTGGCCGGTGCCGTTCTTCGGGTCCCCGGTGCAGGTGTGGGTGAGGACGTCGGTGAAGACGTCCGCACGGAGTTGGTTCAGGGTGCGTGGTTCGTCCGGGCTTTGCAGGGCTCGGGCGGCGGTGTTGACCCGGTTGAAGATCCCGTGCGCTTGTTCCGCGGGCAGGTACGCGCCGAGCCAGGCCATACCGTCCTGCTCTGAGTGGATGGTGACGTCGCGGTCCTTGGCTGCCCGTTTGCGGCGTTCGATGATCGACTCAGGGTGTAGTTCCTCCCGTAGCCGGCGGCACCGCTGCGCCAGTTTCGGGCGCGTCAACGTGGCTGCGGTGTCCAGGATTTGCTCCTCGTACCCCGGTATTGCTTCGGCTGGGATGGTCCCGGATTCCTGCACGATCACCTGGGCTTGGACGGGGCTGAGAGTTCCGGCTTCGAGGGCTTCCCAGGTGGCCGGTAGGTCCTTACACAGGGTGAGCGCTTCGCTGAGGATCTGCTGCGCGGTCCGGCCCGGTACCCGCAGCAGGGGTGCGATCTCTTGGGCGGTGTAGGTGAAACCTGTCCCTGGGTGCTGCTGGCCGGTCCGGAACATTTCGTGCCCGTTTACGTGGTGGTGGACCTGGGCGATCAGTTCCGCCTGCTGTGCGGCAACCCACGACGTGAGCCGGTCAGCAGCTTTCAGCAGGTCCAAAGCGTCCGGTAACCCTTGTAGCCGTGGATGCTGCTCGATGAGCTGCCGTACCAGCGCCTCCGGTCCGGCAGCTTCCACACCTTCGGGCGCATCCTCATCCGCCGAGGAGCTGACACCGGACCCGTCCACGGAGGAATCGTCCACGGAGGAATCGTCCGTGGAGTAACCGTTCATGAAGGAATCCCGACCGAGGCAGAACAGACCATCACAAGCGACACCCCTCGGGCACGCACAGGTAGTACCCCCGGCCTCCCCGGCAGGGGAACCGGCTTCCGCCGTCGTTGATCCGTTCATGACTTCAGTCCATCACCCGCCACCGACAAAACCAGCGGCCCGGATCAGCCGGGAATTATGCCTACAGGGAACGGCGTCGAGAGATCTAGTTTCGGTCCGCGCTCATTTCGCGAACGTACCGCTGCCGACGTACAGACCCCCAGAGCGACGACGAAGATTCCGCCGCTACAATGTGAGGCACCCCACTTCGGGCTTCAACCCAAGGGAGCGGCAATGGCTCAGGCCGAACCAACTGACAAGTGTGCCCTCACGTCCAGGACCATTCAGCGGCGCATTCATGCTGCTCACGAGTCGCTCGCGAACGGCGAAAGCGTGCAGGGCAACGTCCGTTCGATCGTTCAGGACTCCTGGCTGCGGTCGCTGGCGCAACTGCCAAACCCTGAGCTCATCCTCGCTCCGCTCTTTTTCGGCGAGTCAGACCTTGAGTCGTACCGCCAGGGCCACCCACTCGCAACGATCATGCCCGTGATCCGAAAGCTGCTCGTTCGGCCCAGCCAGGACAGCGGGCTGCTCGTTGCAGTTGGTGATGAAAACGGACGCCTGCTGTGGGTTGACGGCGACCTGGCACTCAAGCGCAAGGCGGAGGGCATGATGTTCGTCGAAGGCGCGGACTGGTCCGAACTCGCTGTTGGCACCAGCGCGCCGGGCACCGCCTTGGCCCTCGGCCAGGGCATCCAGATCGCCGGCGCAGAGCACTTCAGCTCAAGGGTGCATCCCTGGAGTTGCACTGCAGTCCCACTGCACGATCCTGACTCGGGCACGGTGCTCGGCGTCGTCGACATCACAGGTGACGAGGAAGCCGTGGCGCCGCACACGCTCTCCCTCGTTCAGGCGACGGTTGCCGCCGCAGAGGCCCAGCTCAGTGTCCACCGGCTCAAGAACAGAACAACGAAGACACGGAAGGCATCGAGGTCGCTCTATCGGGACAGCCTGCAGATACTGGGCCGGGATACCGGCGAACTGCATGCCGGTGGATCGTCCGTCAGTTTGAGCGCGCGGCACGCTGAGTTGCTCACACTCCTCGCGCTGCATCCCAATGGCCTGACAGCGGAGGAACTCGCCGTGATGGCGTATCCGGAAGACGTCTCGGTGACCACCGTGCGAGCTGAGATGCTCCGGCTCCGCCGCCTCCTCGCGCGCCACACGCCGCAGCTGGTCCCGGAATCACGGCCATACCGGCTTCCGGCTGAGCTCGTTGTCGACGCCAGCCAGGTGATTAGCTACCTTCAGCGCGGAGCGCATCGTCTGGCGTTGAACATCTATCGCGGTGAAGTGTTGCCGCGTTCAGAGGCGCCCTCTATCGTCCGTCTTCGGCAGGAAGTGAGCGCCGTGCTCCGCGAAGCCGTACTCTCCGACGGCTCGCCCGACACGCTGTTGAAGTTCCTCCAGCTGCCGGAAGCCGAGAACGACGTCGGCGCGTGGCGGGACGCACTTCGCCTCCTTCCGGCGCGCTCGCCGCGGCGCGCCGTCGTCGTCGCCCACATCGAGCGGCTGGAGGCCGAACTCTCGGCGTAAACACGCGTTGCAACGTAGATGCAACGCAGGCGTTCCTAGGGTCGGGACATGGACGATGTCGTCCTCTCGAATCCCTAGGAGTTCACCATGACTGTTTACGCACAGCCGGGCCAGGAAGGCTCGAAGGTCACTTTCAAGCAGCGCTATGACAACTGGATCGGCGGCGAATGGGCCGCACCGATCAAGGGCCAGTATTTTGAGAACATCACGCCGGTCACAGGGAAGGTTTTCTGCGAGGTCGCGCGAAGCACCGCGGAGGACATCGACCTGGCACTGGACGCTGCGCACAAGGCGGCACCTGGTTGGGGCAAGACGTCGGTCGCCGAGCGTGCCGCCATCCTGAACCGCATCGCGGACCGCATCGAAGAAAACCTCGAGATGCTAGCCGTCGCAGAGACGTGGGATAACGGCAAGCCGGTTCGCGAAACGCTCGCTGCCGACCTGCCGCTGGCTGCGGATCACTTCCGTTATTTCGCCAGTGCGGTCCGCGCCCAGGAAGGCGGGATCTCACAGCTCGACGACGACACC